>NZ_SSXE01000299.1 GCF_021699195.1 Nonomuraea sp. MG754425
GAGTTGCCAAATCTCCACCCAGCCGGGCTTGCCTAGAGGTCTTCAGACTGCCCTCGACGTCACTCCAGGTAACCGCTCCCCAGAGAGTGCTCAAGAGCCCATTGACTCTGACGCGGAAGGAGGCGGCGCCGCTGAGCCTGAAAAAAGCGGCCAGCATAGGCCGCAGGGTTGGCATTCTCCGCTATGACGGCCACGGCCACATCGCCTTGCCATCCCACGAACCACGCCTGACCTCTTCTCTTACCGGTCACCGGAGCGGTGATGCCCGATACCTCCTCGCCGTCAGAGGCCGCTGCGGCCGCTGAACCCGTCGTAACGCCTGCACGCATCATCGCCCGCAGCACGGGCAGCGTTTTGGCGTCGATCGGAACGGGAGCGGGCAGCCTCACGGTGGTGGAGTCTGGTGTGGCTGGCCTGACGACCAGCAACGGCGGCCGCCAGGTGCCTTTGGCGACGGCTCCAGCGAGCAGCGCCATTGTCAGGGGGCTTACCTCGACGTTCTGCCCTGCGATGGCCTTCGCTTTGTCGGCGTCAGAGGAAAGCGGGCCCAGCGTGCCGCTGAAGGACTTCAGGGGCAGCTTCCACGGCTTGCCGATGCCGAAGTCGGCCGCAGCCTGGTTGAGCTCATCAGCGCTTACCCTGCGGGCGAGCGAGGCGAGCGCAGTAACGCAACTCTTGGCAAAGTTCGACTGGAAGCTTTGCGTGACGGTGGTTGTCAGGCCCGCCTGCTCGAACTCGGCCCCACCAACCGACCGCTCGGCGGGACAGGTCAGCCGCTGGTTGGGCTTGACGCCCTTCTTCAGCAACGCCTCGGCCGCGATGATCGAGAAGGTGGTACCGGCCGGGTACCTGCCCGCCAGCCCGTCCTTCACCTCGTTGAGGTTCTCGGAGGTGCTCACTGCTAGCACCTCTCCCGTGGAGGCTTTTACCGCCACCAAGGCCGCCGACCTGGACTCCGCCAGCACCGTCTCGGCGGCCGCCTGCATCGTGCTGTCGATCGTCGTCTCGATGGGCACGGTCGAGCGTCCAGACCACGTCTTCAACTCGGCCGCCTGCTTGCCGTTCTTGAGGTCAAGCAGGACCACCGAGGTTCGCGTGGAGCCCGTGAGGTTGTCCTGGTATGCCTTCTGCAGCCCGGTTAAACCAACGGAGTCGCCCGCGTGTTGTGGACCACCCAACTTCTGCTCTGTTTCCGCGCTCAGAGCGCTCACGGTGCCCACGATCTGCTTGGGTGGTAAGGGCGCGAACAGCACGCTCTCTTCCCGGACTGTCACGCCGGGAATCGCGGTGAGCCTCGCCTCGAGGAGGCGATACTTCACGCGGCTAAAAGTGACGAGCGGCACGAAATCGCTGGGGGGCGCCGATTTGATACGGCTCAGCATCCGATCTTGGGCGAAGCCGGTGAGTCCGGCGAGCCGCTCGACCGCCTTCTCCGCCGCATCACCGAGGGCGAGCGGGGTTACGCCTGCGACATAGACTTCGGTGTCTGTCTGCAGCGGCTCACGTGTGCGGTCGAGTACCGGGCGGCGCGCCTGGGACTCTGACTTCACTGCGAACCGCAGCCCTTCGTGCAACTGCGGGTGGATGACGCTAGGTGACCACCGCACTTTCCACACGCCGTCGACCAGGTGCAGCGGCAGCCTGCTCGTGTATCCCCATGGCGAGTTGTTATCACCGAGGTCGACCACGGTCGAGAAGCCAGCCGTCGACTCATCGCCGTTCCTGGTCAAGCTCTTGATTTTGAACCGAAAAGATGCCGCGTCCAGGTGGACACGGGTGTCCTCCAACGCCTTGGCGACCACCCTCGGATCACCGTCCGTACGCCTGCCTGCCAAAGCGTAGTCGCCCACTTGCCAGCCGACCAGGAAGTCGCGCACGGCATCGTGCGCGGAAGGCTCCTCGAAACACCCGGTTAGCGTCGAGCCAACAACTGTCATGGTAAGGGCCCCAGCCAAAACCCGGCGCAGGCCAGGCTTCAGCGGTTGAGCCGGCGGACGGCCCGGGACATCTCCTGCAAGTCCTGCTGCTTCACTGGACCACTCACGCATATCACAGCCCCTTCAAACGCTGGATCACCCGCTGGAAAGCTGCTCTCAACGCCTTCACCATCGCCCACAAAGGCCGCATAACCCCGAGCACCCAATAATCAAACAAGATCGATATACGCCACTGGCCGGGCACACCCCGATGCGGTCACGGCCGTGGATGCGATCGGCTCATCGTCGAACCACTGGCGGCGTCGGAGCGCACCCGAGCCCGGCCAAACGAGGCAGATCGAACATCCTGCTCCGGCCTGCGCAGAGCCGCCCGGTTCGACGTCGTCACGACGCGGCGGCGATCTAAGCGCGGCCTCCGGACCACACCCTCAAGAGCAATATGACACTCCAGCCGAACAGCAAAACTCCGAGAGGCACATGAAGTCCAGGGGCATGGGCTTCGCCGAGCGCTGCTTCGGCCATGGACAGGACCAGCATAAAAGCGCTGTTGGCGAGAAATCGTGGAGAGCCACCGCCCGGACGCCACACCAGGATCGCGACGAGGAGCTGAACCGCAGTGGTGAACACGACCGCCAGCGCCGTCAGCCCGTGCAGCATCCGGCCGTCAGGTGAGCCCAACAGCAGCCCGGCCGTGATTGACTGCACCAACAAGGCCACCGCCTGCAGCGTCACCACGACCCGCATTGCCAGAAGGAATCGCGGTACGGTGCTGCGGGATGAGGCGGCGTGCCGCGCGTTGAACGTGCCCTCGGTCATGGCCTGCCGCCGATGAAGTCCCCGATGGCCCCGGCCAGTCGCCTCGGCTGCTCCTTCTGGAACGTGGTCTCCAGCTTCTCCCGCACGGCCCTGGTCTCACGATTGACCGATGCGGCCCCTTCCTGCGGCGAGACCGGCACGAGCAGCGGGAACTGCCTTGCTCCCGCCAGGTCGAGGTAGTGCACGCGAAAGGTGGTGCCGAGTTCTTCCCTGACGGCGATCTCGGTGTAGTGCGGATCGAAGGGGCAGACGGGTAGGTCGTCGAAACGGTCGTCGGGCGTTCTCAGTACCCGCGTAGGCGCTCTGCTTGTCATGCCACCAAGAGGACGCGCGGGCCAGGATAGGTGACAGCATCAGCGGCGATGTGACCTGTTTCATACCGGACGGCGTATCGTGAACTCTCCTCCTTCTCCTCTTCTCTTCTCTTCGGGTTAGCGTCCACGGGAGTGATGTACCGGTTTGAACCTGTTCGTCACCTTGACGCCCGTACGGGAAGATCGATGTGACATGAGGGCGGCCACTCCGCGATCCTTCACAGCTGTCGAAGGCATAAGAAGGAGAACGAGAAGTGGCCACTAAAGACATTCTGCCTGCTCAGGGTGAGTGGTTTGACGAGACCTTCGCCACCACCTCGCCCGATGTGCTGCGCGAGATGGTGGTGCGGATAGCGCAGATGATGATGGATGCCGAGGTTGAGCAGCGCCGGCTACGGCGAGGTGTCGGAGGCGCGGGCGAACTCGCGCAATGGCTACCGGCGGCGCGAGTGGGACGCCCGCGCCGGGACGGTCGAGCCGGCCATCCCGGGCTCGTACTATCCAGACTGGCTGCTGGAGCGGCAGCGGCGGGCCGAGCGGGCGCCGGCCTTGGTGGTGGCCACCTCCTACCTGCTGGGCGTCTCGACCCGGCGGGTGAAGCGGCTGGCCGAGCAACTCGAGGTGACCCGGCTGTCCAAATCGCAGGTCAGCGTGATGGCCCGGGAGCTGGACCAGATGGTGAGCGAGTTCCGTGACCGGCCGTTGGACGCCGGGCCGTACACGTTCGTGTGGATCGACGCCCTCACGCAGAGGGTGCTCGAGGGCGGCCGCACGGTCAACGTGCACGCGCTGGTCGCGACCGGCGTCAACGCCAACAGGCATCGCGAGATCCTCGGCATCGACGTGGTGTCGTCCGAGGACGGGGCAGGCTGGCTGGCGTTCCTGCGCGGCCTGGTGGCCCGCGGCCTGTCCGGTGTCAGCCTGGTGATCTCCGACTGCCATACCGGGATGACCCACTTAACACCAGCTTCCTAGGTCTCGTTCAGCCGCTCGACCACGGTCCAGGACAGGTCGCCGAATGCCTTGAGCTGCTCCGGTGTCAGCAGGTCGATGAAGTGTTCGCGTACCGAGGCGACATGGCCGGGGGCGGCCTCCTGGATCGTGCGCTGCCCTTCGGCGGTCAGCGTGATGACCGCGCCGCGCCCGTCGGAGGGGTGCTCATGCCGGGCGACCAGGCCCCGTTGCCGCATGCGCGTCAGGTGGTGTGACAAGCGACTCGTGGACCACCTCAGGTGCACGGCCAACTCGGTCAGCCGGATGCTGGCGCCGGGCGCCTCCGACAGGTTGGACAGCACGTCGTAGTCGGCTTCCGACAGGCCGGATGCCTGCGCCAGGTCGCGGGCGAGCCGTCGGCCGAGTAGCAGGGACATGCGCCGGTAGCCGAGCCATGCCCGGGCCTCCACCGGGTCGAGCCATCGAACGTCTTCCGTCATGCCATCAGCTTAGTTGACACGTCATCAAAGCCCGCCTAGTGTTGTTGACATGTCAACTTTCGCCTACTCGATAGGAAGCGCGCGCATGCGGATCGGCCTGAACATCTCCACCTCGGCCGCCCCCGGCGCCGATCCCGTGGCCGACGCCCGCAGGGCCGAAGAACTCGGCTTCGATTTCGTTTCGGCTTCCGACCACCCATGCACCGCGCACCCCAGCCATGAGACCTGGACGATGTTGTCCTGGATCGCCGCCGCCACCACCCGGATCGAGATCGCCACCCGTGTGCTCGGCGTGCCATACCGCAACGTCGCCATGGTCGCCAAGATGAGCGAGACCTTCGACCGCCTGTCCGGCGGCCGGCTCATCCTCGGCCTGGGCGGCGGCTACTCCGACGAGGAGTTCCGCGCCTTCGGCATGCCCGTGCCCACCGCTCGCCAGAAGGTGGACGGCCTGGCCGAGGCAGTCCAGATCATCCGCGGACTGTGGTCAGAGGAGTCGTTCACCTTCAAAGGCCACCACCACCACACCGAGCACGCCAGAATCGAGCCCAAACCCGCAAGGCGCATCCCCATCTGGCTCGGCACGTTCGGCCCGCGCGCCCTGGCCGTCACCGGTCGCCTGGCGGACGGCTGGATCCCTTCCTACTCCTTCGCCGGCCCCGGCGAGATCACGGCGATGCGCGAACGCCTGCTGGCCGCAGCCCGCCAAGCCGGCCGCGCGCCCGAGGAGATCACCTGCGCCTACAACATCGCGATCCGCGTGGACGAGCACGCCAAGCCGGCTGTCGGCACGCTGGCCGGGTCACCATCCCTCCTCATCGACACCCTGCGCGGTTTCCAAGACCTCGGGTTCAGCGTTCTCAACTTCATGCCGGTCGGCGACGCGCCGGACGAGCAGGCCGAGCGCCTGGCGCGCGAGATCGTCCCCGCTCTACGCTGATCACCACTCCTGGAACAACGTCAGCAAACCGCGCAAGGAACGCTCGCGGAGAACTCTCTGGGTCAGCAGTTCCCGTCACCCAATGGCGTGACCTGACCGACGTGACCTTTGACCGCTGCCTGACCAACTGCGGCCCACGACGACCATCGACCCGGCGCCAGGACAATGGCTTTGAGGTTTGGCTCATGCGGAGATCGCATGGGTCTGCCTGACGGCCCGGAGCAGGAGACACCACCAACACCGTGACGCTGTTGGCGATCTTCGGGAGGAGAATCAGGCTGGAGGTGCTAGCCGGACTGTGAGCCGGTCGGCGTCATTCGGAAGACGCTGGCTTCGTCGCAACAGAATGAACTCTGTGTTCCAAGACCCGGCTGTTGGGAACGGCACGAGCGGCCGCGCCGCCTGCTGCTGAGCCGTAGCTGACGACGGCGAACGGCTTCGGGAGGCCCAGGGTGCATCTGGTGGGTCCCCAGCGCCGCGCTATCTCGTGGTCAGGCCTCAGCGCGAACGGCACGGTCGTGATCAGCACTTTACGGCACAGCCTCGAGGCCGGCGGGCTTGATGGCACTGTCGTTAGCGACGGGTCTCACGCGATCTGTTCAGGCTCAACGTCCCAGCCCGTCCTTGTAGAGCCAGATCGGCTTGCCGAACTCGACACGTCCCTGCTTGAAGACGTCTGTCGCCAGCAGTCCCCTTGTTTCGACAGACCTGAGAGAAGAACGGGCAGGCGGAGTGTGACACCTGTCCGAAAGTGTGAGCCGAGTCTCACCTGGGGCCTGGCCGACTCATCCATGGGGCCGGCGAGCTGACCTTGGCTTTCGCCGTCCACTCCCGCCCCTGTACACCGGAACTGATCGACGTGCTCCGCATGGTCGAGGCGTTCGCCGTGAGGCGTGGATCACAATCGCCGCTGATGACGTCACGCTTCAGCACGCCGGAGTCCGCACACATCCACCTGACCAGGACGGCCACCACGGCCAGACCTACCATCTCACTGGGACTCGAGATGCTGACCGCCCGCGACATGATCCGCATCCTCGGCGAGGCCGGCCGGGCCCTCAGAGTCAGAGGAGCTCACCCCGGACGTCTCTCGCCCAGGCCACCGCCTACCGTTACATCCACGAGGGAACCGAAGTTCTCGCAGCTCAAGCACCTGATCTACACGAAGCCCTCGATCGCGCCCACGCCGACGGACTGGCGTACGTGATCCTGGACGGCACCCTGATCCCCATCGACCGCTGCGCCGAGCAGACCCTCAGCGTCAAGGGCGAATCCATCGACGCCTGGTACTCCGGCAAGGCCCACCAGCACGCCGGCAACCTCCGAGCGTTGTCAGCACCCGACGGTCTGCCGCTGTGGATCGGCCAGGGCGAACCAGATTCCGTCCACGACCTGTCCGCCGCCCGTACGCACGTGCTGGGTGCCCTGTACACCGCAGCCGCAGTTGCAGCCGAGCTGCCCACCCTCGCGGACAGCGGCTACAACGGTATCGGCATCGGTGTCCACACGCCGATCAAGCAACCTCAAGGTGAGCAGATCCTCAGGCCGGACAACCGCACCGACAACCGACTTCTACGCGCCCTGCGCTGTCTCGGCGAACGCGGATTCGCCCTGCTCAAAGGCCGCTGGCGAACCCTGCAGCACATCACCGTCAGCCCCAGCCGAATCGGTGACATCGCATGCGCCGCGCTTGTCCTCACTCACTTCGAGCACGATTACCTACCGGGAATTCGCTGAGATCACGTCATTGCACCTTTCTGTAACTCAGCTCACACTTCCTTCATGTGCGTCACAGATATCGGCGCTCATTCCCTCTTGCATGCATGAACGCGAAACGGAAGAAAGGAAGCGGCGATGAAACTGACGGTTTTCGGGGGCACCGGTCGTGTCGGTCAGCACGTGTTACGGCAGGCCGTTGACGCGGGACATGACATCACGGCGGTGGTTCGTAACCCCAGGAAGCTCACGGTGGAAGTGCGTACGGTGATCGCGGACCTGAACACTCCAGATCCCGCGACGATTCAGTCCGCCATTTACGGTGCGGATGCGGTGCTGTCCGGGCTCGGCCCGCAGAAGAGGGCGGAGAACGGTATCGTCTCGATGGGCACCCGCGCCATCGTCGAGGCGATGACCCGTACGGGCACACGCCGTCTCGTCGTCATCAGCGGCGTAGGCGTCGCCACGATCCCCGTGCCCGACCGTCCTAATCCTCCCACGCGCGAGCCCGGGGCCGGCCTTGTCATGCAGTACCTGAGTACGCCGCTGACCAAGGTGGTGCTCGGAGAGCACCTGAGGGATGTCGCGTTGATGGAGTATGACCTGCGCAAGACCGACCTCGATTGGACGGTCATGCGCATCCCGTACGTGGTCGACAAACCGCTGACCGGTGTCTATCGGACCGCTCGCGGACATGCCCTGCGCCGCGGCTTGCAGATCGGGCGCGCCGATGCCGCACACCTGATGCTTACCTTGGCGGGGCAGCCACAGACCGTGCGCGAGGTCGTCACCGTCGGGTACTAGTGACAACCTCTCCGCGTCAGCGTGAGGAGCCTGAATCAGCTACTCCCTGCCGCTTGCCGGGGGCGCAGCGGCTGTGGATGCCCCAAGCAGAGGGCCGGCGCCCGGCGGTGCGCTCGTTGTGCGTCATCGGGCCTGCCCGCACCATTGGCGTAGCGCCTGGCGGGTCTGCTGCGGGCCGGGGTGGGTGGCGGTCCAGGCCAGGTAGCCGTCGGGGCGGATCAGGAGGGTGGTGGCCTCGTCGTAGACGGCCGGTCCGCCGGTGGGCAGCACGTCGACGCGGTCGTGCCACGGCCGGGCCGTCTCGTGCGCGGTGGTGGCGTCGATCAGGAGGTAGCGGCCGCGTAGTCGTTCGTAGAGCCGGCCGGAGCCGATCGGCAGGTCGGGCAGGCGCCGGCCGGTCAGCGGTGAGGCGGGTACGCCGTCCGGGACCGGGTAGTGGATGCCCAGGCCCGAGAGTGTCAGCCGGGCCTTTTCGGAGATCTTCGGGTTATTGATGAGCGCGGGCGCGAGGTACGGGCGCAGGAGCCGGACCGGTGCCGGCGCGTCGGCCAGGCGGCGCAGCAGGTCGGTGAGGCGCAGTACGGTACGGCCGACCGGGTGGCGTTCGGACTGATAGCTGTCCAGCAGCCAGGGCGGCGCCCATCCCTGGCAGGCGGCGGCGAGCTTCCAGGACAGGTTCGCCGCGTCCTGGATTCCGGTGCTCATCCCCATGGCGCCGAGCGGTGAGTGCACGTGCGCGGCGTCCCCGGCCAGGAAGACCCGGCCGACGCGGTAGGCGCGGGCCTGCCGGCGCTCGCTGAGGAACCGGGTGGACCAGCTCATCTCCGCCAGCCCCAGGTCGTCGCCGGCGATCCTGCGCAGCGAGTCGCGCACCTCTTCTATGTCGACGGGCTGATCGATCGGGAGGTGCTGGCCGGTCCGGTCCCAGATGGTGGCGCGGAACCAGCCGTCGCCGTAGGGCGGCAACAGTGCGGCGCCGTCGTCTCCGATGAACGGGTTCACGGCCAGCGGCAGCGGGCGTTTGAGCAGGACGTCGGCCAGCAGGATGCGGGTGTCGTAACTTTTGCCGGCGAACCCCACCCCGAGTAGGCGCCGCACAGCGCTGTGTGCTCCGTCGCAGCCTGCGACGTAATCGGCGCGTTCGCTGCCCCCGGCGCTCAGGGCGAGCGTGACGCCGTCGGCGTCCTGCGTCAGGCCGGTCACTTCGGCGCCGCGGACGATCTCGACGCCCAGGTCCCGGGCGCGTTCCTCCAGCGCGGCCTCGGTGCGCGCCTGCCGCAGGATGAGCACGTACGGGAAGCGGCTGTCCGGGTGGCGTATGTCGAATGCCAGTTCCGCGCCCTTCAGGTGCACCCGTACCTGCGGGACCTGGATTCCCTGGGCGATGAGCCCGTCGGCCAGGCCGCGCATGTCGAGCATTTCCAGCGTGCGGGCATGTACGGCGAAGGCCCGGGTGAGGTTGGACTCCTCGGCCCGCCGTTCCAGGATCTTGACCGGGACTCCCGCGGCGGCGAGATCTCCGGCCAGGGTCAGGCCGGTCGGCCCGGCTCCGACGACGATGACGCTCATCGCGCCCCTCCATTCGATACTCAAAGTTCCGGTACTCGAAGTACCGATTGGCTATTAGATACTATGAGTACCGGAACTTGTCAAGGAGCGTGTATGCCGACCAACCGCGGGGGCCGCAGGCCGGATCCGGAGGTGGACGCCGCCATCCGGACGGCGATGGCCGGGCTGCTGTTCGAGCGGGGGCTCGACATGACCTTCGACGACGTGGCTGCCCAGGCGGGTGTGGGCCGTACCACGGTGTTCCGTCGCTATCCGACCAAAAAGGACCTGATCGTGGAGGCGTTCTCCCAGGTCAGCATCGAGCGGTTCACCTCGGCCGACACCGGCTCCCTGCGCGGCGATCTGCACACGACGCTGTCGCAGATCATGCAGGTGTTCAGCGACCCGCGCATTCGCATGCTGATGCGGCAGGCGCTCGGCGAGGCATGCCGCGACCCCGCCTTCATCGACCTGTTCCGCGCGGTGCTGGGCCGCCGCCTGGAGCTGATCACCGTGCTGATCGACCGCGCGGTGTCGAGGGGCGAGCTTCCCGCAGCGACAAGCCCTCTGCTGATCGCGGACCTGATCTCGGGCATCATCGCCATCCGCGTCGCTGTCGACACGCCCTTGCCCGGGCCCGACGAACTCACCGCTCTGGTCGACGGCCTCCTGTTCGGCTTCGCCGGCACGAAATGAGGCCGCTCGACCGGCCACCACGTGCCGCCCGGACGCAGGACCACCCATCTTAAACGGCCTGAACGCCGCGGCGGACAGTGGGAAGGTGCTGCCGCCGTGGTCTCCGGCCCGGCGGGGAGAGCCGGGCCGGAGAGAGATCGTCAGCGTTTCATGAGTGCGAACACGCCCCATCCGAGCAGGGGTCGCTGGTATCGGGTGTAGCGCGTCGGTTCCCGTGACAGCTCGGCCCGAAGTTCGGGGGCGAGTTCGTCGTCGGGGTGGGCGTCCAGCCAGGTCCGGATGTTCAGCCACTGGGCGGCCACGTATCGGTCCCAGCTGTCCTCGTCGGCCAGCACCATCTCGACGACGTCGTATCCGAGCCCGTCGAAGAGCGCGATGAGGTCAGGCAGGCTCTGGTGATCCTCCCGCGTCTGGGCATGGCAGCCCTCGACGGCCTCCTGGTCCGGCGGTTCCGCCCGCCAGAAGGGCTCGCCGATCAGTATGGTGCCGCCCGGCCGCAGGCTGCGTTCCAGCAGTGCGACGGTTCCGGCGACGCCGTCGCCGATCCAGGTCGCGCCGATGCACGCCGCGACGTCGACGTGGCCGGTCGTCATGTGGTCGGCGGCGTTGTCGTGCAGGAACGTCACTTGGCCGGTGACGCCGAGTTCGGCGGCGCGCTGGTGCGCGGCGGCCAGGAAGACCGTGCTGATGTCCACGCCGGTGCCGGTGATGCCGTGGTCGCGAGCCCAGGTGGCCAGCATCTCGCCCTTGCCGCAGCACAGATCGAGTACGGAGGCGCCGGGGCGCAGCCCGATCGCGGCTCCCAGCGTGGCGAGTTTCTCCGAGGTGAACGGGTTGAGAATCCGGTGACTGTGCTCCCGGATGGTGAAGCTACGTGGCAGATCCAACGGAATGATTCCTAGCGTGCGTCGGTCGGATAATCAGATTGGCGAGATTACGCACGTGATTGACCCTCATATAAAGCAACTCCTCCGTCATGAGATCGTGGTCCGCGACTTTAGCCCGCGTTCAAACACCTGGTAAATGAGCATCCGGCGGATGAGATATAGGTCACTCTTGGCGGTTGAATGTCACACTCCTGCTTCCACCAGCGAAAGCGCCTCCTCCCAGTGTGTGCGGGCCTCGATCAGCAGTTTGCTGCGGATCAGCGGCACGGGCAGGTCCATGGCGAAGGCGCCGACGAGCCGGTCGCCCTTGCGGTAATAGGCCAGGAAACGAAAGTCCGCCGGCGACCCGTGGACGATGCGGACCTCATCGGCGTCGGCGATGCCGGCACTTTGGATGCGCACGCCGTACTGGTCGGACCAGAAATAGTTGGAGCCCGCGTACGGGCGTCCCTTTCCCGGCCCGGCCAGCAGGTTGGCGGTGGCACGACGGGCCTGCTCCACCGCGTTGGTCCACTGCTCGGTCCGCATGGAGGTGCCGAACAGCGGATTCGGCCACCGCGCGACGTCGCCGGCGGCGTACACGGCCGGGTGCCCGGCGTTCAGGTAAGCGTCGCAGGCCACGCCGTCGGCCCCGGCCAGCCCGGTGCCGACCAGCCCGGTGCCGGCCAGCCACCGGGTCTGCGGTGTTGCTCCGATCGCCGCGATCACGAGGTCGCCTTCGATGATCCGCCCGTCGGCGAGGCCGATCCGGCCCGATCCGGCCACGGAGACGACCTGGGCTCCGCAGATCAACCGGGTTCCGTGCGCTCGGTGCAGAGCTGCGCAGATTTCACCGATCCGCGTGCCGACCACCCGAGCCATCGGTACGGCGGCGGCTTCCACGACGGTGACCTCCAACCCGAGCGCGCGGGCGCTGGAGGCGATCTCGGAGCCGAGGAACCCGGCTCCGAGGATCACCACGTGGCGATGTTCCGGCAGCACGTTCCTGAGCAGCCGCGCGTCCTCCAGCGTCCGCAGCCGATGGACCGGGAATCCCCCGTCCGCCACGGCGGGCAGGCGAGGCGTGGACCCGGTCGCGATGACCAGTCCGTCGAAGGGAAGGTCACCGTCACCGGTCCCGACCCTGCGTGCAGCCAGGTCCAGTGAGGTCGCGGGCAGGCCCAGGCGCAGGTCCACCTGTAGATCGGCGAAGTGCTCGGCATCACGGTAGAGGGTGCCGGCCGGGTCCTTGTGTCCGGTCAGCACCTGCTTCGACAGGGCGGGACGGTCGTACGGTCCGACCTCCTCCGCACCCACCAGCGTGATCGCGCCGTCGAAGCCCTCCTTGCGCAGCGCTTCGACGGCGCGTAACCCGGCCAGGCCGGCTCCCACGACGACTATCCGGCGCACTGCTCAGCTCATCCGGCTTCGGTCAGGGTGATGGCCTCGAACGGGCAGTTCGCGACCGCGTCGGCCAGTGCGTCCGCGTCGAGCTGGGCGGCGTCCTCGATCAGCAGGGCGGCTTTGCCGTCCCGGCCGATCTTGAACGCGGTGGGGACGAATCCCGTGCACGTGGCCGAGCCCGCGCACAGCTCACGGTCCACTTCGATTCTCATATCGCCCTCGCCCAGTCGTATCGAGTGATGTCCACCTGCGGATGCACGGCCTGGCAGGAGCCGCAGGTACGGTGCGACACCTCGGCGTTGAACGCCCGGCAGCCGGCCACGTAGCCCTGCTGGACGGGGAGCGACCCCGCGTCGAACTCATACCGCCAGATCTCGGCCTCGCAGGACGCGCAGAACCAGGCCACCGCCTCCAGGCCCGGGTCGATCGCCTTGAAACGCAGATGGATGGCCTCCTCCCGCGGCTCGATCCGGCTGGGCGTCCCGGCCGGGATGTACAGGATGTCGCCGATCTGCAGCCGCGTGGAGCGCGTGCCCACGTGGCGCAACTGGACATCGGCGGTGCCGCTGCACTGCATCACCAGCGTGTCCTTCGCGCAGATGAGGAAGAACGGCTGCGGGCCGGCGCTGCGTGACATGTACACCTGGGGATCGGCGTACGGCGGCGCGACCAGCCTTTCGTCCCATGGGCCGATCTCGTCAGCGAGGTCGAACACGTTCTGGAACCTGCCCCGCTTGATCATTCGGCCGCCTCCCCGGGCGCGAGCTTGCCGGCGGCGGTGGCGAGCGCCAGCGCGTGAGCGGCGTTGACCGCCCGAGTCTGGTCGATGTAGTCCTGCCAGCCCCAGGTGGCCACGGGGAAGGGGACGTTGAGGTGGCCGCACGCGCCGCAGGTGCGCAGCTTCTCGTCCTCGTTGAACAGGTTCGTGGCGGCCACGGCACCGTGCACGGTGGCGAAGGCCGGGTACCGGTCCTCCGCCACCGTGGGGTCGGCGCTGTAGGTGTGTCTCAGCAGGAGTTCCTGACATTCCGAACAGCGCAGATGGAACGCCTCGTACTGCTCCTCGGGGTTGGCGTCCACATCGGTCTGACGTTGCACGATGACCAGGAACAGATACGCCTCGGGGTTGTGCGGCTCGGCGAGGAAGGAATTGACGCCATGGATCTTCGGGCTGACCACCAGGGAGCCCGTCGGCATCATGGCGAGGTTGGCCCCGAAGGCGTAGGCGACCTCTTCCTGGGAGTTCTCATGCCAGAACTGCCCGTACTCCTGTCCTGGACGCCCACGCAACAAGCACGCGCACGGGACCAGGTCCCCCGGCCCCGCATACGGGAACACCGGCGCGAGCTGGGTGTTGAGCGACATTCCCCGCTCGAACACATTGACCTTGAGAACCTCCTTCTCTCCTGACGGAAGCGGAATGGCGCCCGCACTCTCGGTTGAGGCGAGTTCGGCGACTGCCATCGGTGACGACCTCCCGATATCTGGACCGTGATGGAGCAGACTGCACGCCCTGAGAGGATCCGGAGACCTGGAGTGTGACACCGAGCGACATACATCACTTCGCCCCGCACCGCTGTCACACTCGCCGGGGCGGTGGTCCTCTCAGGGATGACCGGGTGCCGGCCGATTCGTGCCGCCACAAGATGATCCCTGGGAGACTTCATGTCCACCGCCTACGTCACCGTTGCCCTGGTGACGATCGCCCTCAACGGCTTCTCCGCCTTCGCGGCGATGACCCGCCTCAAACCGATCATGCGCAGCCTGGGGCCCGCGCTCGACAGGGCCGGCGTCTCTGAGTCGTGGCTGATCTTCCCGATCGGCGCGCTGAAGGCGGCGGGCGCGCTCGGACTGACGCTCGGGCTCCTCGGCGTGCCACTGATCGGCACGGCCGCCGCCGCCGGCCTCATCCTCTACTTCGTCTGCGCCCTGTTCACCCATCTGCGCGTCTACGACTTCGTC
>NZ_SSXE01000300.1 GCF_021699195.1 Nonomuraea sp. MG754425
GCCCAGCACACCGCCCACGACACACACCGACCGTCGGCACGACACACGCCGCCCGGCCACACGTCACACACGCTGACCGGCCGCATGACGCGCACCGGTCGGCCACACGTCACACACGCTGACCGGCCGCATGACGCGCACCGGTCGGCCGCACGGTGCGCATGGATCGGCCGGGCGGGGCGCACCGCTCGGCCACATGTCACACGCGGCGACCGGCCGCATGACGCGCACGGATCGGCCGGGCAGTGCACCGCCCGGCCGGCCGGGTGTGCGATCAGGTGTAGGAGTGCTCCGGCGCCGGGAACGCCCCCGACACGACGTCGTCGGCGTAGGCCCGTACGGCGCGTTCCATCTCCCCGGCCAGGTCGGAGTACTGCTTGACGAACTTGGCCGGTCGCGGCGTCAGCCCCATCAGGTCCTGCCACACCAGGACCTGGGCGTCGGTCGCCGCTCCGGCCCCGATGCCGATGGTGGGGATCGCGAGCGACGTCGTCACCCGGTGCGCCAGGTCCGCCGGGACGCACTCCAGCACCACCGAGAACGCGCCGGCCCGCTCCAGGTCCTTGGCGTCCGACATGAGCTCGTCACCCGACTGGCCCCGCCCCTGGACGCGGTAGCCACCCATGACGTTGACCGACTGCGGGGTCAGCCCGAGGTGCGCCATGACCGGCACGCCCGCCGAGACCAGCGACTCGACCTGCGGCAGGATCCGCCGGCCGCCCTCCAGTTTGACCGCGTGGGCCCCGGCCTCCTTCATGAACCTGGCCGCCGACTCCAGCGCCTGCGCGGGCGAGGACTGGTACGACCCGAACGGCAGGTCGGCGACCACGAGGGCGCGCGACGAGCCGCGTACGACGGCGGCGGTGAGCGGCAGCAGGTCGTCGACCGTGACCGGCAGGGTGGAGTCGTAGCCGTAGACGACCATGGCCGCCGAGTCGCCCACGAGCAGGACCGGGATGCCCGCGTCGTCGAACACCCGCGCCGTCATCGCGTCGTAGGCGGTGACCATCGGCCACCGCTCTCCGCGCTCCTTGGCGGCGGCGAGGTCGCGGACGGTGATCCTGCGCCCGGACGCGCCACCGTACAGCGTGGTTGAAGAGGACATGTCAACCCTCCAGAAATCGTCTCGAGGCGCCCCAGTGGCGTCCCCGGACTCACTCCGATGATGTCACGGGCCGTTCATATGCCGAAAATCTGTGGCGAAACTGTCGGTCCCGCTTGTCACAATCGAGGGCGGAGGTAACGAACACCATGGCTCTCGATCCTTACCGGCGCCTGCTCAGAATCCCGGGTGTCCCCACCCTGCTGCTGGTGGGCCTGCTGGCCCGGGTGCCGACGACCGCGGTGGGCATGGCGCTGATCATGCACGTGGCCCAGGTGATGGGCCTGGGCTACGCCAGGGCCGGGCTGATCTCGACGGCCTGGACGGTCGGCATGGCGGTCGGCTCGCCGCTGGCGGGCCGGTTCGTCGACCGGCACGGCCTGCGGCCGGTGCTCGCCGTCACCACGGTGGCCCAGGCGGCGTTCTGGGCGGGCGCGTGGGCGCTGCCGTTCCCGGCACTGGTCGTGGCCTCGGTGCTGGCGGGGCTGCTGGCGCTGCCGGTGTTCAGCGTGACCCGGCAGTGCCTGGCCGCCATGGTCCCGCTCGACCAGCGGCGCAGCGGGTTCGCCCTCGACTCGATGCTGGTCGAGCTGTCGTACATGATCGGGCCCGCGCTCGCGGTGGCGGGCATCACCATGGCCGGCAGCGGCGTCACGCTGACGGCCATCGGCGTCGGCATGACGGTGGCGGGCGTGAGCCTGTTCCTGCTCAACCCGCCGACCCGCTCGGCCGAGGAGGCCGAGGAGCAGGGGGCGAAGGTGCCCAGGCGGCAGTGGCTCACGCCGTCGTTCGCGGCGCTGCTCGGCACCGCCGCGGCGGCCACGTTCGTGCTCACCGCGAGCGAGCTGTCCCTGGTCGCGACCATGAACGAGGCCGGCCAGACGGCGTGGGTGGGGCTGGCGATGGCCATCTGGTGCGTGTTCTCCCTCACCGGCGGTTTCGTGTACGGCGGGCTTTCCCGGGGTTTCTCGCCGCTGGTCCTGATCGCCGCGATGAGTCTGCTGACCATCCCGGTGGCGCTGGCCGGGGGCGGCTGGTACTGGGTGGTCCTGGCGCTGCTGCCCGCGGGCCTGCTGTGCGCGCCGTCGCTGTCGGCCACGGCCGACGTGCTCACCCGCTGGGTGCCCGGCGGGGCGCGCGGCGAGGCCATGGGTTACCACGGCACCGCGCTGACGGTCGGCGGCGCGGTCGCGTCCACCGTGGCCGGCGCGGTGATCGACGGCAGCGGGGCCGAGTGGGGGTTCGTGCTGGCCGGGGTGGTGGGGCTGGCCATGGTGCTGGTCGCGCTGCCGTTCTGGCGGAGCCGGCCTCGGCGGCCGGAGCCGTCCGTGGCGCGGCCGGTGGCCGACGTGGCCGCACCGGCCCCGGTCACCTCGCCCTGAGCGTCCACGTCCATCCCGGGGGCGCGCGGGGGCCGCTCCCGGGATGTCGCGTGGACGGGTGAGAACAGCTCCTCACCCCGGGCCTCACCTTGGCCGTCGCCCGGAGGAGAGCGGCCGTTCACGTCCTATTTACGAAACGGGACCGTTGCGTATCGGAATGCCTTGCGATACGTTGTCGTAGCGAAACTCTGACGTATCGAAACTAAGGACATTCATGGACCCCAACTCGGGACATCCACGCCGCTGGGGCATCCTCGGCGTCCTGGTGTTCAGCCTGCTGGCGGTGGTGCTCGACAACACGATCCTGAACGTGGCGATGAAGACGATCGCCGACGAGACGGTCGGGCTCGGCGCCACGCAGAGCGAGCTGGAATGGGCGATCAACTCCTACACCCTCGTGTTCGCCGGGTTGTTGTTCACCTTCGGCGTGATCGGCGACCGCACGGGCCGCAAGCGCATGTTGTTCATCGGCATGCTGCTGTTCGGCCTGGCCTCGCTGGCCAGCGCGTACGCGCAGGATCCGATGCAGCTCATCCTGGCCAGGGCGGCGATGGGCATCGGCGGCGCGGCGATCATGCCGGCCACGCTGGCGATCATCTCGAACATCTTCCCGCCCGCCGAGCGGGGCAGGGCGATCGGCGTGTGGGCCGGCGGGGTGGGCCTCGCCGTGGCGATCGGGCCGATCACCGGCGGCCTGCTGATCGAGCACTTCTGGTGGGGCTCGGTCTTTCTGATCAACGTGCCGATCGTGGTGATCAGCATGGTGCTGATCGCGGTCATCGTGCCGGAGTCGCGTGACCCGAAGCCGTCCAGGCTGGACCCGGTCGGCGTGGTGCTGTCCATCATCGGCCTGGTGGCCGTCGTCTACGGCATCATCCGCGGCGGCGAACTCGGCACCGTGGCCAGCGCCGAGGTGCTGCTCCCGACGCTGTTCGGGGTGGCGGTGCTGGGCGTGTTCGTGTGGTGGGAGCGGCGCATCGACCACCCGGTGTTCGACGTGCGCAGCTTCGCCAACGTGCGCTTCAGCTCGGCCATCGGCATGATGGGCATCGTCTTCTTCGCGATGATGGGCGGGATGTTCTTCCTCACGTTCTACCTGCAGATCGTGCTGGGGTTCACGCCGATCCAGGCGGGCGCGCTGATGATCCCGTTCGCCGCCGCGCAGCTCATCTTCGCGCCGCTCAGCCAGCGGGTGAACGAGCGCTTCGGCGCCAAGCTGGCGGCCACCGTCAGCATGGTCGTGGTGACGCTGGCAATGGCCAGCTACGCGTTCATGGACCAGAACACCCCGATCGTGCTCATCGAGGTCGTCTTCTTCGTCCAGGGCGCCGCGATGGCCAACATCATGCCGCCCGCGACGACCGCCATCATGGAGTCGCTGCCCAGGGAGAAGGCCGGCGTCGGCTCGGCCATGAGCAACACCGTCCGCCAGGTGTCGGGCGCGCTCGGCGTGGCCGTGCTCGGCTCGGTGCTGTCGTCCAGCTACCGCGGCGCGATGGCCCCGGCGCTGAGCGCGCTGCCCGAGGACATGCGGCACACGGCCGGTGAGTCGATCATGGCGACCATGACGGCCGCGCAGCAACTGGGGGAGCGGGGGCAGGCGCTGATCCAGCCGGCCTTCACCGCGTTCGTGGACGGCATGCACGTCACCGCGCTGGTGTCGGCCGGGATCGGGCTGGCCGGCATCGCGGTGGTTGCCTGGTGGATGCCGGGGAAGACCCGTCCTGACAGGCGTTCCGAGTACAAGGAGCCGGTGCTGACCTCGTCCCGCGGGTGAGGGACGAGCCGGCGATGGAGCGATCGGCGGGCAGCGCTTTCCCGGACGCCCGCATCGAGAGCCGGCGCGCCCGCGCCGGCGAGGTATGGTGAGGCGGCGATGACGATCCAGGAAACCGGAACCGCCCGTCCCGCGGGCCGTCCGCGCAGCGAGAAGGCCGAGAAGGCGATCATCGAGGCGACCCTCGATCTGATCGGCGAGGGCATGGGCGTGTCCGAGCTGACCATCGAGGCCATCGCCGCGCGGGCGGGTGTCGGCAAGACCACGATCTACCGGCGCTGGTCCAACAAGGAGGACCTGGTCGTCGACGCCCTCGCCACGCTCAAGGCGCCGTTGCCGCCGCTGTCCGGCACGTCGGTGCGCGACGACCTGATCACCCTGGTCGATGCCATGCGCCGGGAGCACGGGCAGGCCCGCAGCCGCTGCGTGATGAACATCGCGATGAGCGAGGCCGACCGCTATCCCCGGCTGCTCGACCGCTTCATGAAGCTGGCCGTCGAGCCCCGCAGGGAGGCGATGCGCGCCGTGATCGGGCGCGGTGTCGCCTCCGGCGAGCTCCGGCCCGATCTCGACGTCGACATGGGCATGTCGATGATCTCGGGCGCGCTGCTCTGGCACGCCAAGTGGGGCCCCGCCGGAGACCTCCCGCTCGATCTGGCCGAGCGCGTCGTGGACGCGGCGCTGGCCGGAATGGCCCCGTGACGCCCGCCTGAGAAAGGCCGCACCGTCAGGGAAAGACGGCTTTTCCCGATCTTCGGCCTAGGCAGAACGTGAGCCTTGTTCTAATCTCCGGCCATGGGCCTCGTGCGAAAACTCGCGTCCATCGCCGCGGTGGCGTCGGTCCTGCTGGTGACCGGGGGTGGCCCGGCGCTGGCGCACGAGGAGCGGCCGGTCACCTTCCCCGACGGCTCCGGATCGGTCCCGGTCCTGCGCTCCGGCGAGCCCGATCTGATCGTCTGCAAGACCGACGAAGCCGATTTCGCCCGCCGGATCGCGAGTTTTCCGGCCGACCTCAAAGCCCGCAACCTCGACCTTTTCGCAAAATGTCAGGAAAAAGGGGTTAGGCATTTACAGGAAGCCGTGGACCAGGTGCGGCGTCCCGGAATGACGATCGCCCTCCTGCCCGGCCTCTACCGCGAGGAGCCCAGCCGGCCCGCCCCCACCGGCGACTGCGCCCGGCTGCCCGCCCGCTGGTCGACCTGGGGCTACCAGATCCTCACCTACGAGCAGCAGTCCCGGTGCCCGCACAACCAGAACCTCGTCGCCATCCTCGGCAAGCAGGACCTCCAGATCGAGGGCACCGGCGCCGGCCCCCTGGACGTCGTCATCGACGCCGAGTACAGCAAGCTGAACGCCATCCGCGCCGACCGGGCCGACGGCGTCTACTTCAGGAACCTCACCGCCCAGCGCACCACGTTCAACTCCCTGTACGTCCTGGAGACCGACGGGTTCGTCATCGATCGCGTGCTGACCCGCTGGAACGACGAGTACGGCTTCCTCACCTTCGCCAGCGACCACGGCCTGTACACCGACTGCGAGGCGTACGGCAACGGCGACGGCGGCCTCTACCCCGGCAGCGCCTCCAACCTGAACGAGGGCCGCGGCCACGACGTCCCCCGGTACGCCATCGAGATCCGCCGCTGCAAGAGCCACGACAACGCGCTCGGCTACTCGGGCACCGCGGGCGACTCGCTGTGGGTGCACGACAACGAGTTCTACGACAACATGGTCGGCGCCACGATGGACAGCCTCTGGCCCTCGCACCCCGGCCTGCCGCAGAACCACGCCAGGTTCGAGAACAACAAGATCTACGACAACAACCGCGACTACTACCGGCACACCCGCGACGGCACCTGCGCCAAGCCGCCCGCCGAGCGCGGCTACGAGCGCGGCGTGGTGTGCTCGCAGGTGGGCGTACCGCCGGGCACGGGCGTGATCGTGGCGGGCGGCAACTACAACGTCTTCGCGAACAACCAGGTCTGGGGCCACCGGCGGGCGGGGTTCCACCTGTTCGGCGTGCCGGCGTTCATCAGGGGCGAGAGCGACCTGGCCAAGCAGGCCGACACCTCCGACTTCAACCGCTACGAGGGCAACGTGTTCGGCGTCGGCCCGGCGGGCGAGCGGCGGCCGAACGGCCTGGACGTGTGGTGGGACGGGCAGGGCACCGGCAACTGCTGGCAGGGGGACACGGGCGCGTCCTCGCCCGTCGTGCTGCCGGTGTGCGGCGCGACGGCTCCGGAGCTGTCGGGCGGCACCCGGCGGCTGCTGGCCGAGCCGGTCAAGCTCGTCAAGCTGTACCTGTGCGCCGACTTCAGCGCCTCCGAGGCCCGGCTGCCGGCCGGGTGCGACTGGTTCGGGGCCACGGGGCTGGGCAAGGTCGAGACGCAGCTCGCGCTGGGCGGATCGGTGGTGCTGGCGCTGCTCGCGGTGCTGTTCTGGCGGCGGTCGCGGCAGGTGACCGGCCCGCGCGGACGCCGGCTGATCCTGGCCGGCACCGCGGCCGGCGTCCTGGGGCTGACGCTCGACGTCGTGGCCGCGGCCCTGTCCAGCGCCACGCAGGCCGGGCTGGCGCTGCTGCTCATGGGCGCGTGGTGGTTGTGCCTGGGCTCGGCGCTGCGGGCCGCGCGGCCGGCGTTCGGCTGGCTGACGATCGTGCTGGGCGTGCTGGCCTGCGCGGACGCCTTCGACCGGCTGGTGTACCTGATCCCCGTCGTCCCGCTGGGGCCGGGGTGGATCAGGGGGCTGGTGACCGGGCTCTGGGTGCTGTGCGCGGTGGTGGCGCTCGCGCCGGCACGGGCCCGCCCGGCGGAGGAACCGGCGGAGGAGCCGGCGGCGGGAGCGTCCGCATGAGGCTCGGGTTCGCGGCGTCGGCGCTCTTCCGGTTGTGGTGCGCCCTGCTGGCGGCGTTGCTGGCCGTCGCGTGCGGGCCGCTGTCGCAGACCCACCGCGACCCCGGCAACAGCCACGAGGTGGCGACGGCCGCGCCGGGCGGCCCGGCCACCGGCGAGGTCAGCGCCGAGATCACCGTCACGGGCGGCCGGGTGAGCCCGCCTCCCGGCTGGCTGGAGGCGCGCCGGGGGCAGCCGGTCAGCATCACCGTCACCAGCGACGTCGCCGACGAGGTGCACGTGCACGGCTACGACCGGGCCGCCGAACTGCGCCCGGGGGTGCCCGCGACCGTGCGCTTCACCGCCGATCTGACCGGCGTCTTCCAGGTGGAGACGCACGCGGGCAAGCTGGTGCTGACCCAGCTCGCGGTCCGGTGAGGCCGCCCGCGTTCCCGGCCGCCGTGCTCGCGCACGGCGTCGGCGAGCGCTCCGACCTGCCGATCCCGCTCTTCTACGCCTACGCGGGCGCGTTCGCCGCGCTGGTCGTGTCGTTCCTGGCGCTCGGGCTGCTCTGGGCCGACTCCCGCTTCCGGGGCGACCTGGCGGGCCGTCCCGTCACGCTGCGGCTCGGCCCGCTGCGGCAGCCCGCCCGCGTCCTGACGCTGCTGGCCGCCGGCTACACCGCCGGGTGGCTGGTGCTCGGGCCGGATACGGAGAACGCGGGCCCGTACCTCGTCTACGTGCTCTTCTGGGTGGGGCTGGTGCCCGCGTCGCTGCTGCTCGGGCCGGTGTGGCGGACGCTCAACCCGTTGCGGCTGCTGCCCGACCGCCCGCGCCGTCCGTACCCGCGGCGGCTCGGCTACTGGCCCGCCGCGGCCGGCCTGCTCGCCTTCACCTGGACGGAGCGGGTCGCCCCCGAC
>NZ_SSXE01000004.1 GCF_021699195.1 Nonomuraea sp. MG754425
CCGTCTACCAGGGGTTTCGCCATGTCATCAGGCGAACGTCCACCTCGCGATCATGCTGTGATCATCAACCCACCGCAGGGGGATGAAAACGGCTCACTGGTGACATACCGGCGATCTCTAGCCTGACTGGAGCTGTCACCAACCTGGCCGGCTGCCAGTAACAGTCCAGAAGCCGATCACACGAAGGATCCATCTCGTGAAATTCAAGAGCCTGCCCAAGGCGTTCGGCACGGCCGCGGTCGGCACGCTCATCGCGGCCACCTGCGTGGTCGCCAACCCCAGCGCGGCGGCTGCTGATGTCGGGCCCATTAACTACGACGCGCCCACCAAGGCCACCGACGTGAGCACATTCAAGGAATACGTGGCACCCAGCGGCGCGCGGCTCCAACTCCGCATGGGCAAGTACAAGGGATCGTGGTACCGGTGGGGCCGCGCGTCCAACCCGACCAGCAACCTCAACAAGACCTACAACCTGGGTTTCTCGCGGAGCGGCGCTTCAAATGGATGCGGCCAGTTCAGCCAATCTACGGTTGACATCGACGGCACCTCGTACACGGGCGCGCTGAAGGTCACGGCTGCCTCCTCCCCCTACTGCGAGTACACCGCCTTCTGGCATGACAGGAACGGGTCCCACGACAAGGAGATCGTATGGCGCGGGAGATGACCTGATGTAGCTGAAAGGCATCTCGTGATCAGTAGTGGCCGCCTCTTGCACGGGCGCGAATCGGCGTCCACACCGATCAAACAACCCTCCGACAACCAGATCCTCAGCCCGGACAACCGCACCCACAACCGGCTCCTACGAGTTCTGCGCTGCCTCGGCGAACGCGGATTCGCCCTGCTCAAATGCCGCTGGCGAACTCTTCAGCACGTCACTCACAGTCCCGGCAGAATCGGCGACACCGCCCGCGCGGCCCCTGGGCAGCCTCGCTGTCCACGGCATCGACCACCTTCCGGCGAATGCCACAAGTCGGCCTGCGATGCCAGATCGCCTACCTGCCAGGTAATCGCCCTGCCTACGAAGGGCATGTCAGGATCGGCAGCGCACCGAACACGACTTCACCGGAAGGACACCATGCCGGCCTACGTCATCACTCACCTGCAGGAGGCAGCCCCGCACCCGGAGATCGCCGAGTACATCGAACGGCTCCCCACCACCTTCGAGCCGTACGGCGGCCGCTACCTCGTCCACGCTACCCAGCATGAGGTGAAGGAAGGCAACTGGCCCGGACATGTCGTGATGATCGGGTTCCCGGGGATCGCCGAGGCACGGGCGTGGTGGGATTCTCCCGCGTACCGGGAGATCGCGCCACTGCGCTCGCGGCACATCGAGGGCGACATCATCATGGTAGACGGCGTGCCCGAGAACTACATCCCAACGGCGGCCGCCACCGCCATACGGGAGGCGGCGGCCCTGCCCGCGTAGGTCGGCGTCTGGGATGACAACGGCTATCTCTACCTCAGCCACTGACCCCCGAACAACTTACGGGCGGGACTGCTTAGACACCCAGAAGCCCCCGCGATCATGCGGGGGGCTTCTGATCTGGAGCCGCCTTGGGGATTCGAACCCCAGACCCCTTCATTACGAGTGAAGTGCTCTGGCCGACTGAGCTAAGGCGGCGTGCGCTGTGCAGCTTGGGAGAGTCTACAGGAGCCAGAGAGGTTCTCGCTCCGTCGATCACTCGATGTCCGGACAGACCACCCCGTCCCCCGGCGACTGCCCCGTCACCAGGTACCGCTCCACCGCTTGGTCCACGCACGTGGACCCGTTGGAGTACGCGGTGTGCCCGTCGCTCTCGTAACCGAGCAGCACCCCCGATTCCAGGCGGCCGGCCAGTCTCCGGGCCCACTCGTACGGTGTGGCGGGGTCCCGCTCGGTCCCGATGACCAGGATGGGCGCGGCGCCAGGTGCGGGCGGCCGGAAACCAGGCACCGGTGACCGCGGCCAGTACGCGCAGGGCAGGGACGACCACGCCAGGTACGGCCCGAACCGTGACGTCCGCACCGCTCCGTCGGCATACGACGCCGGATACCCACCGTCCGCGCAGTTGACGGCCAGGTTGGCTTCGGTCTGGTTGGAGTAGGTGCCGTCGTCGCGCCGGCCGGTGAACTGGTCGGCGTTACGCAGCAGCAGGGTGCCGTCGCCCCTGAACGCCCGGCGCAACGCCTCGGTCAGTGCGGGCCACAGCGCGCGGTCGTAGAGCGGGGCCATCAGGCCCAGGGTGGCCGACGTCTGCGTGACCTTCCGCCGTCCGTCGCCGGCGGGCAGCGGCGCCTCGTCCGTACGCCGGAGCAGGCCGCTCACCTCCTTCAACGCCCCGCCCACCGTCCGGCTCCGGAACGGGCACCCCTTCCCGGCCAGGCAGTCCGCCGCGTACGCGCGCAGCGCCCGCTCGAACCCCGCCGCCTGCTCCGCGTCGAGCCGCGGCCGTGGCGTGGCCGGGTCGATCGCTCCGTCCAGCACCATGGCCCGGACGTGCTCGGGAAAGAGCCGCGCGTACGTCACCCCGAGCAGCGTGCCGTACGACTTGCCGAGGTACGTCAGCCGCCGCTCCCCCAGCGCCTGACGGAGCAGGTCGAGATCGCGGGCCACCGCCACGGTGCCGAAGTGCGGCAGCAGTCGTCCCGAGTGCCGGCGGCACCCCTCCGCGAACCTCCTGGAGCCCTCCGCCAGCTCAGCCCGCTCCTTCGCCGTGTCGGGGCTCGCGTCGAGTGCGACGAACGCGTCGAGTTCCTCGTCGGCCAAGCACTCGACGGGCTCCGACCTCCCGACCCCACGCGGGTCGAACCCCACGATGTCGAACCGCTCACGGACCTTCGCGCCGAACAGGAGCCGGGCAGCCCGCGCGTAGTCCACCCCGGACTCCCCCGGCCCGCCCGGATTGACCACCAGCGCCCCGATCCGCCGCCCCGCGCCTCCGCCGGCGGGCAACCGGGTCACCGCGATCTCCAGCCACTCCCCACCAGGCTCGCCGCCTGCTCCGGGGTGCACCAGCGGCACTCGCAGGTTCGCGCACTGGAACCCGTCCCCGCAGTCGCCCCAGGCCGGCCCGCCGACCACCCCGGGCTCGGGACGCCGATCAACCTCGCCAGGCCCGAACACCACCGCCAGGGCCAGCACCGACAGGGCCCTACCCCACCTCGTCGCCCGTCCCACCCCCATAGGTCGAGTCGTACGCCTTCCGCGGCCCGCACACGCTCGCCTTGGAGCACGAGCACCGGCGCCCGCCGTCGTTGAGCCGCACCACCACCGAGTCGGACGGCACATTGTGCCCCACCACGGTCCCGGCTCCCTGAGGGGTCTCCACAGCGGCCCCCACCCGAGGCGCCGAGGCACGGAACTCCTGGTACAGCGGGTGTTCGTACTTCAGGCAGCACATCAGCCGCCCGCACGCCCCCGCGATGCGCAACGGGTTGACCGGAAGGTCCTGATCTTTGGCCATCCGTACGGAGACCGGCTCGAAGTCCTTGAGGAAGGTGGCGCAGCACAGGTCCCGGCCGCACGGCCCGATGCCGCCCTGGAGGCGGGCCTCGTCTCTCGGCCCGATCTGCCGCAGCTCGACCCTGGCCCGCAGGTTACGGGCCAGATCGCGGACGAGGGCGCGGAAGTCGACCCGGTGCGGCGCCGAGAAGTAGACCGTGTAGACGTTGTCCTGGTCGAGGTAGTCGATGCCGACGACCTTCATCGGCAGCGTGTGCCGCTTGATCAGTCGTTTGGACACGCTGCGGGCCTCGGCCCTGCGGCGTTTGTTCGACTCGTCGCGGTTGAGGTGTTCCTCTCCTGCCGGCCCCGCGCACACCGGCAGCCCTTCGATGTCCTCGCTGACGTACTGCGGCGCCCACACGCACTCCGCCACCTCCGGACCGGAGTCCGTCGGGACGAGCACCCTGTCGCCCACTTTGGGGGTGTGCCCGCCGGGGTCGAGGTAGTAGAGCCTCCCGTAACGGGTGAAGCTCACGGCCATGATCATTCCCATGGGCTCGAGCTCGCCTCCTGACGGCCTAGAGGGGTACGTACGGCCTTCCTTGCCAGACTACGTGTGTCCCTACTCCGGACGTCAGGGTGGACCTACGTCAGGATCGCAACGCCAGCATCATCGCCTCGACGGCCATCTGCGGGTTGACGTTCGCCGCGAGCCGTTCCCTGCACCGCATGATCGCGTCGATCCGCCGCAACGTCTCCTCGGGCGTGCCCGACTTGGCGAGCTGATCCAGGTCGAAGCGCAGATCGTCGTTGGCCAGCTCGACCCCCATCGCCCCGAACTGCATGGCCAGCACGTCCCGGTAGAACGAGACGAGCTCCAGCAGCGCGGCGTCGAGCGAGTCGCGCTTGATCCGGGTGGCCCGGGACTTCTGCCGGTCCTCCAGTTCCTTCAGCGCGCCGGCGCCGCCCCGCACCAGCCCCCGGTTGAGCCCCTTGCCGCTGGACCCCTCTCCGTACAGCTTGCGCAGTTCGGACGTCTCGCTCTCGTTGAGCACGGCCGTCGCCGCGGCGGCCTCCTCCTCGGCCGTCTTCACCAGCCGCTCCGCGGCGGTGATGCACTCGCCCACGCCGGTCAGTGAGCGCGGGATGCCCAGCACCGCCTCGCGCCGTGTCCTGACGCCCTCGTCGAGCGCCAGCGCGCGGGCCCGGCCGATGTGCCCCTGCGCGGCCCGCGCGGCGAACCTGGCGGTCTCCCACGGCACGCTGTCGCGGGTGGCCAGCACGTGGGCGACGGCCTCGGTGGCGGGGGTGGTGAGGTTGACCAGGCGGCAGCGCGACCTGATGGTGATCATGAGATCGTCGGGGGCCGGCGCGCACAGCAGCCACACGGTACGCGGCGGCGGCTCCTCGATGGCCTTGAGCAGGGCGTTCGCGGCCGACTCGGTGGCCCGGTCGGCGTCCTCGAACAGGATGACCCGCCACCGCCCCTGTGTCGGTGCCCCGGCCGCCCGCAGGATCAGCTCGCGGGTCTGCTTGACGCTGTAGGACAGCCCCTGGGGGCGGACGGTCTCCAGGTCGGGATGCGAGCCGATGAGCACCTGGTGGCACTGGTCGCAGTGGCCGCAGCCGCCGTCGGGGCACAGCAGCGCGGCGGCGAAGGCGCGGGCGGCGGCCTCCCTGCCCGAGCCGGGCGGGCCGGTGAACAGCCAGGCGTGCGTCATGCCCGCGCCGCGCCCGCCCGAGACGACCTCGCCGGCCGCCGTCGCGGCCCGCGACAGCACGGCTGCCGCCTGGTCCTGCCCTACGAGGTCATCGAAAACGGTCACGGCACAAGGCTAGTCGCGGATGGCGGGCATCGTCCCCGTGATGTCCTCCGACTCGTGCGGCACCGGGTCGGGCAGGATCTCCCTGATCCGGTCCTGGATCTGCCGGGTGATCACGTCTTGCGGCAGTGTGCCGTCGACCACGAGGTAGCGCTCGGGGGCGGCCGCCGCCAGCGCGCGGAACTCCTTGCGCACCCGCTGGTGGAAGTCCATCGGCTCGGACTCGATCCGGTCGGCCGCGCCGCCCAGCCGGGTCAGCCCCACCTCGGGCGGCGTGTCGATGAGCACGGTCAGGTGCGGGACGAGCCCACCCGTCGCCCAGGCGTTGATCTTGGACACGTCGTTGGGGTCGAGTGCCCGGCCCGCGCCCTGGTAGGCCAGCGACGAGTCGACATAGCGGTCGGTGATCACCAGCGAGCCCCGGTAGAGCGCCGGCCTGATCACCTTCTCCACGTGCTCGGCCCGGTCGGCCGCGTACAGCAGCGCCTCCGAGCGGGCCGACAGGCCGCGCTCGGCCGCGTCGAGCAGGATCGCGCGCAGCCGCATGCCGACCTTGGTCGAGCCGGGCTCGCGGGTCTGCACCACGTCGAAGCCCTGGTCGCGCAGCCAGATGGCGATCAGCCGCGACTGGGTGGTCTTGCCCGACCCCTCGCCGCCCTCGAACGCCACGAACAGCCCGGGCACGTGCTCGGTCGCCTCGGCGGGGAAGCGCTCGCCGCGCACCGCCGCGATCAGGTCGGCCGCCAGGGAGACGCCCCGCTTGTCGTCCATGTGCCGCAGCGCCAGCACCCCGACGCACACCGCGAGCACCCCGCCGATCAGCAGCACCAGGTTGGTGCCGTCGAAGCGGTAGCTGAGCTCGCCCAGCCCGAACACGTGCACCCCGAAGAGCGCGGCCAGCGGGTTGGCCAGGGAGACCACGAGCAGCAGCGTCACCCGCGCCGTGGACTGCAGGAACGAGAACGTACGGCCGCGCAGCGCGTCGTCGACCTCCAGCCCGATCAGCGTGTAGCCGATGATCCAGGCGATGCCCGCGCACGCCCCGAGCGCCACGGTCAGCATGACCACGATCACCAGGTTGTGCACCAGCGCGATCGCGACCAGCACCAGCCCGGCCACGGTGATGGCCAGCCCGAACAACCGCCGCCGCGACAGCTCGCGCAGCAGCCTGAGCCCGAAGAACATGCCCAGCGCCATGCCGACGAACACCGCGCCGAACACCACGCCGTAGGCCGCGTCGCCGCCGCCGAGGGCCCCGACGTAGACCCTGGCCACGCCCACCACGGCCCCGCCGGCCGCGAACGCCCCGAGCATGCCGATCACCAGGCCGCGCACCAGCCGGTCGCCGCCCACGAACCGCCAGCCCTCGACGACCTGCTTGAGCACGGAGGGCGTGGAGATCGCGCCGTTGCGCTTGGGGATGTCACGCAGGGTGAAGATGAGGAAGGCGGAGACCAGGTACGCGCAGGCGTTGACGACCAGCGCGAGCCCCGTGACGTCGCGGCCCAGCGGGAAGGGCACGATGCCGGCGACCAGCTCGCCCGCGACCGACAGCGCGGCGAACAGCATGGCCGCGATGGGCGCGGTGCCGTAGGTGACCAGCAGGTTGAGCTGGTTGGCCGACTCGAGCTGCGCCTTGGGCACCAGGTTGGGCACCGTGGCTTCCTTGGCCGGGACCCAGAACAGGTTCACGCACTCGACCAGGACGGTCGCGATGATGACCCACTGGTAGCTGTCGACGAACGGGATCGACAGCACCACGGCGAACCTGGCCAGGTCGGCGCAGAACATCGTCAGCCGCCGGTCGAACCGGTCGGCGAACACTCCCGCCAGCGGCCCCAGCAGCACGGCGGGCAACATCTTGGCGACGAACACCCCGCCGACGGCCAGCGACTGCACGCGGTAGTCGCCCTGGGTGAGGTTGCCCGCGAGCGCGGTCAGCGCCAGGAGGTTGAGCCAGTCGCCCAGGCTGCACACCGACATGGCCATCCAGAGCCGACGGAACGGCGCGTTGGCCAGCACATGAGCCGGGCGGACTCGGCCGAGGGCAGTCATGATTTCAGCGTATCCAGATGTTGACCGGAAGCGGGTGGACTAGAGACGAGCCGGATATGCCCGGCTGCTCGTGGCTGAGAGTATTACGTGATCGCCCTCGAGCGCAGGTTTCGCACGTCGAATAGGCCCCCAAAAACATCATCAATTCATAACTCCGGACTCTTGCCGCGCCTCTTCCACCAATGGTCGCCACGCGTCCCGGATCTCGTCGGGCAGGACCAGCTCCTCCCACAGGTCGATCAGCAGCACGCCGTCGAGGTGCCCGAGCAGCACTTCCGGCCCGCCGCCGCACAGCAGCGCGGTGTAGGCCGCCCGGCGCTCGTCGCGGTCGGCCAGGTCGTAGGACCGCTCGCCGAGCCGCAGGACGCCCAGCGCGACCGCCACCGGCAGCCGCCGCAACCGGCTGGGCACGTGGAAGGCGCGCCCGTCACCGGTGGCGTGGGCGGCGCACTCGACCTTGGCCTCCAGCACCAGCCGGAACCCGGCCGCGTCGAGGATGCGCCCCGCGGTCTCCAGCGTCGGCGACTTCCTGCCGTGCTCGTAGGCCGACAGGGTGGTGCGGGAGGTGCCGCTCACGCTGGCCAGCGCCCGCTGGTTGAGGCTCGCGGCATGCCTGGCCTGCCGGAACAGCAGCCCGCCACGCCTGGCCCAGAACGCGACTCCCTGCGCCAGCGCCTCTTCCATGGGCGAAACGACCACGAACCCACCTCCGCAAAGTATCCGATCGGATACTCTACGCATGGCCTCGGCGCGTGACAAGCCGATTACGAGAAGTCAGGCCCGCAGTTCCAGCATCGTGATCTCCGGGGGCGCTCCGACCCGTACCGGCGGGCCCCAGAAGCCCGCCCCTCTGCTCACGTACACCTGCGTGCCCGCCACCTCGGCCAGCCCCGACACGACCGGCTGCTGCAACCCCACCACCAGGTTGAACGGCGCGATCTGCCCGCCGTGCGTGTGCCCGGACAGTTGCAGGTCCACGCCGTGCCGCGCGGCCTCGGTCACCTGGATGGGCTGGTGCGCGAGCAGCACCGTGGAACGGCCGGTGTCGCGCCCGCCGAGCGCCTTGCCGAAGTCGGGCCCGTCGCCCGCGGCGGCCCCGCCGACGTCGTTCACGCCGGCCAGGTCGAGCACGGCGCCCTGGTGCGCGATCTCCACGCGCTCGTTCCGCAGTGAGCGTACGCCCAGTGCCCCCAGCTCCTCGATCCACTCGCCCGGCCCCTCGGGGAGGAAGTACTCGTGGTTGCCGGTCACGAAATAGGCCCCGTAGCGGGATTCCAGGTTCCGCAACGGCCGCGCCAGCGGCCCGAGGTGGGCCACCGTCCCGTCCACCAGGTCGCCCACGATGGCCACCACGTCGGCCTGGAGCCCGTTGATCATCCGGACGATCCGCTCAGTGTGCCCGAGGCCCGTCAGCGGACCGAGGTGGATGTCGCTCACCACGGCGAAGCGCAGGCCGCTGAGCCGCGGGTCCAGCTTCGGCAGCGTGACGCCCACCCGCTCGATCACGGGGTCGCCCAGCGCGCTCGACATGCCGTACCCGACCGTGCCCAGGGCGCTCGCCCCGGCGATGGCGGCGGTGGTCCGTCCGAGGAAGAGCCGCCTGCTCATGGAGGTCACCCCTGGCGCGGAGACGGCCGGAGGCGTACCGGTCTCCTCGGCGGCCGGCGCGGCCGGACCCGCCAGCACCGCGACCGGCTCCGGCCGCGGTTCGGCGACCCGCGCGCGCCGCTCGGCGCGGCGCAGGAACCCCGCCGCCACGGCCCGCGGCACCTCCAGCAGGACGAGGATGACGACCAGGTAGAACAGCACCGCCAGCCAGATGTAGCCCGGCCAGGCCAGCCAGGTCTCCAGCCCCATCCGCGTGCCCACGAACGTCACCGCGAGCACCACGAACAACCCGGCCAGCGCCCAGGTCATGGCCTTGCGCAGCCGCCCGGGGCCGGTGGTCTGGCGCACCAGGCGGTGCCACAGATACCCATGCGCGCCCAGCACCAGGGTCACGAAGACCAGAACGATCACGGAACCGATGCTACGTCCGGCAACCCGGAAATGGCGGCGTACGTCCCGTTTCGCGCTCGGTCGTGAGCGGGCTCACATCGGACGTCGCGAGCCACCCGCCCACGACCCGCTCACGACCCGGTCACGACTTGGCCGCGGGCTTCTTCGCCGGAGCCTTCTTCGCGGGCGTCTTCCGCGTCGTGCTCTTCGTGGTGCTCTTGGCCGTGCTCTTCTTGGGTGCCGGCGCCCGCTCACGCCGCTCGGCCAGCAGCTCGCCCGCCCGCTCGATCGTGATGTCCTCGACCGTGTCGCCCTTGCGCAGCGACGCGTTCGTCTCGCCGTCGGTCACGTACGGCCCGAACCGGCCCTCCTTGACCACGACGGGCTTCTTGGAGTTGGGATCGTCGCCCAGCTCGCGCAGCGGCGCGGCGGCCGCGGCCCGGCCCCGTCCGCGCTGCTTGGGCTGCGCGAACAGCTCCTTGGCCTGCTCGATCGTGACCGTGAGCAGCGCCTCCTCCGAGGCCAGCGACCGGGAGTCGGTGCCCTTCTTCAGGTACGGCCCGAACTTCCCGTTGTGCGCGACGACCTCGTCGCCCTCCAGCTCGCCCACCACCCGCGGGATCGACAGCAGCCGCAGCGCGTCCTCCAGCGTGATCGTGTCCAGCGACATGGACTTGAACAGCGAGCTGGTGCGCGGCTTCGGCGCGTCGGCCTTCTTCGTCCGCCGCTTCGGGGCCTCCTCGTCGGCCGCCGGCTCGGGCAGGACCTCCGTCACATAAGGCCCGTAGCGGCCGTCCTTGGCCACGATCGTGTGCCCGGTCACCGGGTCGGTACCGAGCTCCCGGTCGCCGGTCGGCCGCGAGAACAGCTCCTCGGCCTTCTCCCCGGTCAGCTCGTCGGGCGTCATGTCCTCGGGCACGTTGACCCGCGCGCCGTCGCGGTCGAGGTACGGGCCGTACCGGCCGACCCGCAGCACGATGTCGGTCCCCTTCACCGGGAACGAGCTGATCTCCTTGGCGTCGATGTCACCCAGGTCGGTGACCATCTCCTTCAGGCCCTCGTCGCCGTCGGTGCCGTAGTAGAAGCGCTGCAACTCGGGCACCCGTTCCGCCCGGTCGTTGGCGATGTCGTCGAGGACCTTCTCCATGTCGGCCGTGAAGTCGTAGTCGACCAGGTTCCCGAAGTGCTGCTCCAGCAGGTTGACCACGGCGAACGCCAGGAACGACGGCACCAGCGCCGTGCCCTTCTTGAACACGTAGCCGCGGTCGAGGATGGTCCCGATGATCGAGGCGTACGTGGAGGGCCGGCCGATCTCCCGGTCCTCCAGCTCCTTGACCAGCGACGCCTCGGTGTAGCGCGCGGGCGGCTTGGTCGAGTGCCCGGCCACGTCGAGCCGCGTGAGGCTGAGCACGTCGTTCTCCGCCAGGTTCGGCAGGCGCTTCTCGGAGTCGTCGCGGTCGGTGGACGGGTCGTCGGCCCCCTCGACGTACGCCTTCAGGAAGCCGTAGAACGTGATCGTCCGGCCGGACGCGCTGAACTCGACGTCCTCGCCCGCCGACGACCTGCCGCCGGCCTTCACCGTGATCGACTCGCCGACCGCGTCCTTCATCTGCGAGGACACGGTGCGCTGCCAGATCAGCTCGTACAGCCGGAACATGTCGCCGGACAGCCCGGTCTCGCCCGGCGTGCGGAACTCCTCACCCGACGGCCTGATCGCCTCGTGCGCCTCCTGCGCGCTCTTCACCTTGCTGGAGTAGACGCGCGGCTTGTCCGGGACGTACGCGGCGCCGTACAGCTTGATGGCCTGCGAACGCGCCGCCGCCACCGCCGTCTCCGACAGCGTGATGCTGTCGGTACGCATGTAGGTGATGAACCCGTTCTCGTAGAGCCGCTGCGCGACCTGCATCGTGTACTTGGCGGAGAACCCCAGCTTCCGGCTGGCCTCCTGCTGCAACGTGGTCGTCCGGAACGGCGCGTACGGCTTGCGCGTGTACGGCTTGCGCTCGACGGACCTGACCGCGAACGACGACTCTTGCAACCGCCCGGCCAGCTCACCCGCGGCGGCCTCGGTCAGGTGCAGCACGTTGGCGCCGCCCTTGAGCTGCCCCGTGCTGGCGAAGTCGCGCCCCTGGGCCACCCGCTTGCCGTCGACCTGGCTCAGCGTGGCGGTGAAGTCGTGCGGGCGCTCGTCGGGCTTGCCGGTGTCGAAGAGCGCCTGCAGGTCCCAGTAGTGGGCGGGGGTGAACGCCATGCGCTCGCGCTCGCGCTCCACCACCAGCCGCGTCGCCACCGACTGCACGCGCCCGGCCGACAGCCGCGGCTTGACCTTCTTCCACAGGACGGGGCTGACCTCGTAGCCGTAGAGCCGGTCGAGGATGCGCCGCGTCTCCTGGGCGTCGACCAGACGGAGGTTGAGGTCGCGCGGGTTGGCCACGGCGTCCCGGATCGCCTGCGGGGTGATCTCGTGGAACACCATGCGGTGCACGGGGACCTTGGGCTTGAGCACCTCGCGCAGGTGCCAGGCGATGGCCTCGCCCTCGCGGTCCTCGTCAGTGGCCAGGTAGAGCTCGTCAGCATCCTTCAGCAACTGCCGCAACTTGGCTACCTGCGACCGTTTGTCGGGGTTGACGACGTACAGCGGCTCGAACTCGTGCTCGACGTTCACCCCGAGCCGGGCCCACGGCGCTCCCTTGAACTTCTCAGGGATGTCGTCGGCCTTCTCGGGCAGGTCGCGGATGTGACCGATGCTCGATTCGACGATGTAGCCGCGCCCGAGGTACCCGGCGATCGTCTTCGCCTTGGCCGGCGACTCGACGATCACCAGGCGTGTTCCGCCGGCGCTGCCGTTCTGTGCTGGCACGCTGCTTCCTACCTCGCTGTTCGCTTGCAAATCCCCCTGCCGGGAGTCGGCACAGACTGAAAGGTAACCCGACTCGCGGAAATTTCCTTCCCCCGGGCTACCCACTAGCTTCCGGGTCCACCCACAAGCACGCAGAATAAGGCCCACCGAGCGGCATGGCGCCCTGACTCACCCTGGAGACTAATCGTTGTGCTCGACTACTCCTACATGGATATCTTCATTCCGCGCGACCTCACTCGCGAAGCAGCACGTCAACTGCTCACTGAACACGCGGAGTACGGACGGTGGGAGCTCGCGCGCGTGCGCGTATACCCCGACGGCAGCCGTCATGTACGCCTTCGGCGCAAGGTCATACGCGTACGCAGCACGCTTTGATCGCGAACGGGCCGACCCTGAACATGGCTTTGCCCGCCCCGGGGCCGCGCCCCCGGAACGGGCAAAACGTCTATCTCGGACTAGTACTCACAAGGCGTGAACAGTAGCCGTTGCGTGTTACGTACTTCCTGATTTCCTTACTTACGGCCGAACCGGAACCGGCGGGCCGTCGCGAACAGCGTCGCCGACGCGGCGAGCATCGAGCCGAGCAGCAGCGCGAGCACGGAGCCGGTGTTCATGCCGGTCACGCCGGCGGGCTGCTCGGCGCTCATCAGGCCGATGTCGCCGACGGGCAGGCTGCGGGTGGTCGAGGCCACCGCGCCACCGGCCGGGGTGGAGGCGATCAGGTCGGTGGCCGGGGCGAGCGGCGAGCCCGAACGCGACGTGGCGGAGCGGCCCCTGCCGTCGGCGGGCGCGGCGTGCGGCATCCGTCCAGGCTGAGCGGGCGCCTGGGACAGGCCGGGCAGTTCGGGAAGCTGCGGCAGGCCGAACGTCTGGGTGGCGTCCTGGACGGCCGGAACCTGCCTGGTCACGTCCTGGACGACCGGGACCTGCCCGCTGACGTCCCGGACGACCGGGAGCTGCCCCGTGACGTTCCCCACACCTTCGAGCTGCCTGGTGGCCCCAGCGGGGCCGCCTACGCCCGCGACCTGCGGAGCGACGCCTTCCGTGCCCGGCACCCGCTGGGTCAGCCCCGCGGCGTCGAGACCCTGGAGCTGCTGGGTGACCTCGCCGAGCTTGCCGGCGACGTCCCCGGTCCCGCCGAGCACCGGCACGGCCGGCGTGATGGGCAGCAGGCCGCCCTTGGCCGCCGAGAGCTTGCTGCTGGTACGGGTGAAACCGAAGAAACCGCCGGGGCCCTCGTGACGGGGCCGGCCGACGTTCGCGCCGCCCAGGCAGCCGGCGGCGGCGTCACCCAGCACGGCCGCGGCGTTGCCGCAGACGTTGATCGGCGCCGCGATCGGCGCGACCGCCTGGTTCCCGCTCAGCACACCGCCCGCACCCGAGGTGCGGTTGCCGCCCGCGCCGACACCGTCGTGCGTCCAGACGCCGGCGCCGCCCGTGCAGCGCGCCTTGGACACGCCCAGCACCGCGGCCGCGTTGCCGCAGACGTCGATCGGCGCCGCGATCGGCGCGACCGCCTGGTTGCCGCCCAGCACGCCACCCGCACCCGAGGTGTAGTTGCCGCCCGCGGTCCGGCCGGACCGGTGGACGGTGGCCCCGCCCTTGCACCCGGCGAAGGCGTGGCCGAGCACGGCCACGGCGTTGCCGCACACGTCGATCGGCGCCGCGATCGGCGCGACCGCCTGGTTCCCGCTCAGCACACCGCCCGCACCCGAGGTACGGTTGCCGCCCGCGCCGGCCTGCTCGACCTTGGCGCCGCCCTGGCACCCGGCGGTGGCGTTGCCCACGGCGTTGCCGCAGGCGTCCACCGGCAGGCTGACCGGCGCGACGACCTGGTTGCCGCTGCCGGCCCCGAAGCGCCCGTCGGTGTCGTTGCCCGTCGAGCCCGCGGTCATGTGGCGGGCCTTGGACTGGTAGTGCTGGCCGGGCCCGCCGTGGTTGTTGACGGATGAGCCGCCCTTGCAGCCGGAGAAGGCCTTCCCGATCGCGGCCACCGAGTTGCCGCAGATGTTGATGGGCACGGAGACGGGGGCGATCACCTGGTTGCCGCCGAGCACGCTGCCGTTGCCGGACGTACGGTTGCCGCCCACCCCCCGGCCCGTGTTGTGCACCGCGGCGCCGCCGACGCAGCCCGCCGTCGAGTCGCCGAAGATGGCCACCGCGTTGCCGCAGGCGTTGATCGGCGCCGAGATGGGCGCCGTGATCTGGTTGCCGCCCAGCACGCTGCCGTTGCCCGACGTACGGTTGTCGCCCGCGCCGCCCCTGCCCTGGGTGCGTACGGTGGAGCCGCCCTTGCAGCCCGCGTCCGACTTGCCGATCAGGGAGACCGCGTTGCCACAGGCGTTGACCGGGACGCTGATCGGCGCGTTGATCTGGTTGCCGCCACCGACCGAGCCGTTGCCCGAGGTGTTGTTGGGAATGCCGGGACGGCCCTGGTTGACGACCTGAGCGCCGCCCTGGGAGGTCGCCTCCGACTTGCCGACCGCGGAGACGGCGTTGCCGCTGATGTCGATCGGGATGGAGATCGGCAGGTCTACCTGGTTGCCGCCGAGCACACTGCCGTTGCCCGAGGTGTCGGCCACCGCGGTACCGGCGGCGCCGAACGACATGACGGCCACGGCCAGAAGGGCCGCTGGGCTCGATGCCCTCACCCACGTACGCATGATGAATGCTCCTAGTGGTTCTTGGGGGATTACCTGAAAAGGGTTCGCGGGCATGCCCGAGGCCATGCGGGATCACCCGCACAGCGGGGACCTCGGACGTGCGAACCTGTGGAACTGACGTGATTCACCCGCGGGCGGAGGGATTACCGGCGGTCTTCGGACCGCGCTCCGCCGCACTTACCGTGAAGATCGGACGGCTCTCGTTCGAGATCTTTCGAAAAGCGCCTTCGAGAAGGGATTTCTCTTCAGGAAGCGGCTTTGCGAATCCTCGAGAATCCTCGAGAGTCGGAACGCCGGTCGGCCCGGCTCCGATCGGCTCTCGCCCGCGGCGCTCTCGGGGCCGCTCCGGGCCACTACGGGGCCGGCGTCGACGCTGAGCCGTCATCGGCTCCGAACCGTCGATCGCGATCACCCGTCGCCCGTGGCGCGTTACCCGTCGCCCTGGTCGGCGCAAGCCGGCGTCCTGGGGCGGGGATCAGTCAGGTGAGAAGGAGGGGTCGTCCGCCGCTGTGCGGACGACCGGGGGAAGGAGCCGCGCCAGGGGGGCGCGGCCCGTTTGCAGCCGAGGGTCGAAACCAGACCTCGTGGCGTCTCCTGTCGCGGGCCCGAAGGGACCGCTGCCGCCGCCGTTGGGCACCAGGCCGGATGTGTCCAGGATCTTCCCGGCGGAGGAAGGTGCTGGCAGGCCCGGATCCCGCTGGCTGTTGAGGCCGTCGACCGTGCGTCCGGCCATCGCCTCGGCGTTGTCCGACGCCGAGACCCCGTCGGGGGTGGTGAGCCCGGCCTGCGCGGCCTCGCTCATGGCCGCCTCCCCTGTCGCCGCGGTGGTGTCCGCAGCCGCCGGGGCGGCGGTGAGCATGCCGAACAGGACAGCGAACAGCCACCCGGCGGCCACCAGGGCGCCGATCGTGACTGCCCGAACGACGACCCGCCGGGCATCGGCCGCGAACCGCGCCATCCGATCGCCCAGCTCAGTAGCCGAATCTTGAACTCGGACAGCCTGGACAGTCACGCGCGGGCGGCGCGCAGCACGAGCTGCCATCACCCTCAACCGCCACACCGCCTCGCGCGTCACATGCCCTCCCGAGCTCCAGAACCGACCTCACGTCGTGAGGCCGGTCCGTGGACTCACCCCTCAACGGTCCGTAACCGTAGCAGCACCCAAGGTTGTCGCAAGGCCTTTTCTCCCGAGCCCCAGAAATCCACCAACCCTCGACCTCGCAAACCCTCCGTAACCGCCACATCCCCCTGCCGCCCGGCTCACGAGCACCCCATCGGAGCCTCCAGACCCGCCCATAGGAGGGTGTGGAGCGGGCTCTCGGACGGCGTGCTGATACTTGGTATGACGCACCCCTCAGAGTTTGCTAACCTTACGGAGCCGACGCGGGATGACGGTCTCGCGTGCAGGCACCAAGTCCGGGTGGCGGAATAGGCAGACGCGCTAGCTTGAGGTGCTAGTGCCCAGTGATGGGCATGGGGGTTCAAGTCCCCCCTCGGACACATACCTTTCGCACATGTGGAGGCCGGGTTGAACCCGAGCCTCCACTAGCTTTTCTGGGGCTGACAGGTCAGGCTCAGGCCGATCTGTGCGTAGACCTCGGCCTTGTTGTTCGGGTCGGCCTCGGACAGGATCCGCACCAGGTCCCGGATCGCGGTCACCATTGCATCGATCTCCTCTCGTGTCATACGGCGACGATCACCTCTCTGGCGAAGGTTCGCCTCGGCTGCCACTCGCTGTGCCTGTGTCTCGGCCATCCACTGAGCGACCAGAACGGATCGGCACCGGCCTCCAGAGCCGCACGATGCCGGGCGAGCTCCTGATCGCACTCGGCGACGCGTCGCCGGGCCGCCACATCCGTCTCGGGCTGGCCGTACGCGGCGAGCAGCCGAATGGTCTTGTCCCGCCGGGACGCGCTGAACTCTCTCGCCAGCCACCTGTCCAGGTCAGGAAGGACGTCCGCCTCACGGAGATAGACGGTCTCGGGGTGGTCGACCTTGTTGGCCAGGGCGTACTCCGCCGGGTAACGGCAGCGGTGGTAGGGGCTGGTCGTTCTTCCAGTTCTCCCTGCATACGGCGGTCGCAGTAGCCGCAGAAGAGCACTCCGCGAAGGGCGTACGGCCTGCGCGTCGGATGGGGCTTGTGCGTGATGACCTCGTTCCCGCATCTTCCGCGACCGGCGCGAATCGCCTGAACCTACTGGAAGTCCTCAATGGAGACCAACGACTCGTGGGTGATCTGCTCGGACCAGATCCACTGGTCGGCGTCGTTCCAGCGTTGCTTGGTCATGTGGCCGAGGGAGACGTCATGAACGTCGACGAGCACCTCGTCCTTCCGCTGCTTGTTCCACACCTGACGGCTGCTGGGCATCGCCCGCAACCGCGCCGTCGACCACCTGCGGGCACGGCGCGCGACGACGGTCTCTGCTGGAGGAGTCGGGCGACGACGGGCGCGCCGCCGGCGAGTGGCTGGCCGACCGCACGGGCTGGCCGGCCACCTGTATTGGTGGGCCCTCGCCCCCTTCCACCGGCTGATCTTCGGCCGGATGCCCGGCAACGTGATCGCCGCGGCACGCTGATCACCCCGTCGCGGCCGCCACCCGCGCCATGGCCTCCTCCAGCGACGCGACCCTGACGGCCCCGCGCGGCGGCTCGCCCCACCAGCCGGGACCGCCCAGCACGAGACGGTACGGCGGGCAGGAGCAGGGCAACGCCGACAAGGCGGCCGGGTCCCCGGTGACGGCCTGCTGCGACCACACGAACACCGCCGCGGGCGCCGGCGTCCGCACTGCACCGGCCAGGGCGCTACGGAGCGTACGTGCTCCGAGCACCCGGCTCTCCACCCAGCAGCCGGTGGCCAGCGCGTAGACGGGCAGGCTGTGCTGCTCGTCTTCGGCGCAGGCCAGCAGCGCCATCCGGTCGTTGACGGGCTCCGGCGGGCGGGCGAGAAGCGGATACAGCGCCGCCATCAACCGGTCGGAGAACAGGTGCTCGACCTCGATCCCGGCGCCGGTGCACGCCTGGCCCGCGCTGATCGTCACGAACACCGGGAGCGCCAGGTTTTGCCAGGTCCACACCACGCCGTGCGTGGCCAGCGCTCCCGCCAGCCCCTCGTCGACGGCATGGCCGTCCAGCACCGCCGCCGACCTGGCCAGCATGTCCGCCGACGGCACGGCGGCCGCCGGCGCGGGTCACCCGCGGCTCGGCCGCGACGGCGGCTTCGCCGGACCTCAGCCGCAGCGCCTGGCGCGCGGCGTCGGCCGGGGCCGCTGGAGAAGCTCATCCTCCACAGGAATGCCCACCGACCTCCAACTTCATCTCCTGGATCTCCTTGATATCGATCCACGAGACATCCGCTGGAGATCGGTCATATGCGGAAAACGGGCCGGCCGACAATGTGGTGAAGCGTTTCCAGTGACCGGGCAGGCTCGGTTCAGGCCAGGGTCCTGGCGAAGGTGGTGCGATTGGTCGACTCCCGCTCCACCAGCGTGGGTGCGATCAACTGCTTCAGCGGGCGGTCGCTCCGGCCTCCGGATATCTCCTCGAGCAGCAGGTCGACCGCGATGTCGCCGACTTCCTCTGCGGGCAGCCGGACAGTGGTCAGCGGTGGTGACAGGAACGCGGAGAAGGGGTAATCGCCGAAACCGATCACCATCATGTCGTCCGGCACCTTGAGCCCGTGCTCCTCCAGGGCGCGGTACAGGCCGAGCGCGAAGTAGTCGTTGCCGACCACGACCGCGTCCGGCAGCCTGGCGCGGCGCAACAGCCGGCGCGCCACCTGGTAGGCCTCCTGCGGCTGCCAGGGCAGGGCGGCCTGCTCCTGCCGGCGGGTGGGCACCCGCATGATGCTGCCGCGCGGCACGGACAGGCCGGCCTCGGCCATGGCCCGGCGGAAGCCGGCGATCCGGTCGGCGATGGTGGTGATCGGCAGGTCCTCCTCCAGCACCACGATCGAGCGGGCGCCACGGGAGATCGCGTGCGCGGTGGCACGGTAGCCGCCGAGCTCGTTGTCGGTGCCGACGGAGCGGTAACCCAGATCAGGCAGGTCCCGGTTGAGCAGCACGGTGGGCACACCGACCGTGCCGAGCCGCCGCCACGGATCGGAACTCGCCTGAACCGGGACGACTATCGATCCGCTCACCGAGGATCGCAGCAGCGACTCCACGGCGCGCGTCTCGTACTCCTCCGATTCGCCGGTCACCGTCAGCAACAGTGAATAGCCGTGGTTCCGGGCGCGCAACTCAATGCTGGAGATCAGCTGCGCGTAGAACGGGTTGGACGGGTTGGTGATGACCAAGCCGAAAGTCATCGCGGAGCCCAGGACAAGCGACCTGGCCACCGAATTCGGCACGTAGCCGACCCGCTCCGCCTCGGCGCGGACCAGCGCCCTGGTCCTCTCGCCGATGCCGTCCTTTCCAGAGAGGGCACGCGAGACAGTGTTGACCGACAGGTTCAACGTCGCGGCGATGTCCCGCAAGGTATGGCGCCGAGGCCCTGCCATTCGAGTGCTCCTCTCTCGCTCGCTCCCGGTAACACCTTGTGGCCGCTCCTCAGCTCTTGACAGTGAGATAGATACGCAGTTTCGCTGACGGACTATTGCCCGCCACTGTGCCACGCAACCGCAGCCATTGGCCGAACTGGCCGACCGGCCAGGTCACCAGACCGGGGCCTGTGACGACATGCTCGTGGCCGTCGAGGTCGCACCAGGTCAGGCCGTCCGGCGAGATCTGCGTGACCAGCCGTACCGCGAGGTCGTCGCCGGACGCCGCAAGGGTGTGCACGAAGAAGCGCGCCTCGCCGGCCCACGCCACCTCGTACGGTTCCGTCGCGAAGTCGGAAACGAACGTCGTGTCCCGTTCGAGGACCGCCGTCTGCACCTGTCGCATAACGTCACCACTCCGTGGAAATGAGAACCGAATCGAGGAACAGGAAGTTGCGAACCGTCGAGTGGGTCCGCACTGAGAAGTAGAAGTTCAGCAGGTTCTCCAGCGAGTCGTAGCGCTCCTTGTACGGCGGGACCGGCACCGCGGACATGTCCATGATCCGATCGTTGACCTGCAGTTCGACGTTACGCCTGGCGGCGGTGTCGATGACCCAGCGCAGGTAGTGCCAGTTGACCTTCGTGGGCACCTCGTTGTAGCAGAGTTCCTGGGGCTCGCCGAACTGATGCCAGTCCTTCGGGTCGGGTGCGGTGAAGTCGGCCCCGTAGGCCAGCTTGACCTTGCCCTCAAGGTGCTCACGCGGCGTCGGTTCCGGCACGATCGGGTACACCCACTGCCGGGACAGCTTGTTGTCCAGCGTGGTGTTCAGGTAGCGGGCCACTGTGTGGTAGCGCAGACCGCCGTCGCCGCAGAGGTCGGTCGCCACGGTGAAGCAGCCGAACTGCGCCTCTGACGGGTGCAGGTTGCCGTCCCAGGTGACGTCTCCGAACTGGTCACCCGCGCTGCCGTCGATGGTCGCCTCGGCCTTGAAGGTGAAGTATGCCTCGATCTGCAGCAGGCCGCGCCCGCTCATGGTGAGCCGCCGGATGGCGGTGGCGGTGTGCCCCTGGTAGGCCCGGGTGGCCAGCTTGAGCGCATACGACCCGGTCATGGCGCCATGGGAACCGATATCGAAGAACGAGCAGTTCGAGAGCTGCGGCGGGCGGAAGTCACGCATGTGATCATCAACCGTGGAGAGATCGCCATTGCCGTTGTAATTGCCCAGCAGCTCGGTCCAGCCGTGGGTGCCGGAGTTGAAGTCGTCGTAGGTCAGAATACGCCGAAGCGGCGAAAATTTCGACAACCTCGGGTCTGCCGACAAAATGGCAGAGCGAATTTCGGCGGCCAGGTCGGGCCGCTCCATCGTGGTCATGCCGAATGCTCCTGAAAAGGGTTTAGGCAATGCCGATTGGCGAATGTCTACGCCGGGCTGATCGACCGGAGTATGTCATACGATCGCAACCGGACATTAACGTTAATGTTCAGCGACTGTCAACCCTCGGGTAGCTGCCACCGTCGGGCCCGGGCGTCCAGGCGCACCGTTACGGCATGCCGTTTTCACTGGTCAGGCGCACTTGAGTGACACCGGCCCGGCAGGAGATGTCGGCCAGACCCTTGACGATCAGGGCCCGCCAACCTAGCATCAGCCGGGCAATCGAATTAACGTTAATGTTCCAGGCAGTTAACACGTCGCTCCGTCAGCGGCCGACGGCTCACCTTCGCCTGCGGATCACCTCCAAGACCGGCCGGCTCGGATGCCGGCCCGTCTCAACCCCAATCCCCCAGAACCAAGCCGTCACCGCCAGACGCTTACGGCGTCATGGCTCAACCTGGAGTTTCGTGTCGATGCTGAAACGGGCTGCCGACCGACAGCGATCGGACCGGCCATGACCGCGTATCTCTTCCGCCGCACGCTGTTCGCCGTCTTCGTGTTGTGGGGCGCCGTAACCGTTGTGTTCCTGGTGCTCCGATTGGTTCCCGGCGATCCGGCCCAGCTCATTCTCGGCTCCGATGCCACCCAGGATGAGATCGCGCGGCTGCGCGAACAGATGGGCCTGAACCGCCCGCTGGTGGTGCAGTACGGGATCTATCTCGGCGATGTGGTCCGGTTTGATTTCGGCGATTCCTACCGCTACCACAGTGACGCCATGGGCCTGGTGATGGGCAGGTTCCCGCTCACCCTTCAGCTCGCCGTCGTGGCGATGGCCATCGGCCTGGTGCTCGGGATCTCACTCGGCGTGGTCGGCGCGCTGCGGGTGAACCGTCTGGCCGACCGCGTGGTCTCGGTGTTCGCGCTGCTCTCGCAGTCCATGCCGTCGTTCTGGATCGGGATCATGTTCATCCTGGTGTTCGCCAGGCAACTGCACTGGCTGGCCAGTGGAGGCCACGGTGGATTCGACCGGCTGGTCCTGCCGGGGATCACCCTCGCCCTGCCGCTGATCGCGATCCTGATCCGGCTGACCCGTAGCGGCCTGCTCGACGTCGTGCATGAGAACTACATCCAGACCGCGCGGGCCAAGGGCCTGTCCGAGCGGTTGGTCATCTTCCTGCACGCCATCCGCAACGCGCTCATCCCGATCGTGACGGTGGCCGGTCTCGAGTTCGGCAAGCTGCTCGGCGGCGCGGTCATCGTCGAGACGGTCTTCTCCTGGCCCGGCGTCGGGCGGCTGCTCATCGACTCCATCTCGGCCCGTGACTACAACGTGGTGCAGGCCGCGATCCTGCTGATCGCCTGCGGTTTCGTCCTGATCAACCTGGTCGTGGACGTCCTGTACGGCTACCTCGACCCGCGCATTCGGCTGGGACGGTGACCATGGACAGGCCAACTGAGCAAGTGCTGCCACGGAACGACAGCAAAGCGGCCGACAGCCCAACGCCCGGCGACCCCCCAGTGGCAGCCAGGACACGGGTCAAGATCGGGCGGCTGCGCATCATCGCCTCGTTGTCGGTGATCGCCCTTTACGTGGTCGCCGCGGTGATCGGGCCGATCCTGCTGAAGTACGACCCGGTCGCCACCGACCTCGGCTCCCGGCTGAAGCCGCCCGGCACCTTGTTGCCGAGCGGGCACACCGCCATCTTCGGCACCGACCAGGTCGGTCAGGACGTGCTCGCCCAGATGCTGCAGGGCGCGCGGGTGTCGATAACGGTCGGTTTGGCGACCCTGGTGCTGGCCGGCGTCATCGGCGTCGCCGCCGGCATCGCCGCCGGGTACTTCGGCGGCTGGCTGGACACGGTGCTCATGCGGCTGGCGGACGTCCAGCTCACCTTCCCATCGATCCTGCTGGCCATCTTCATCGCGTCGATCCTCGGGCCCAGCGTGGTGAACGTCGTCATCGTCCTTTCCATCTCCAACTGGGTGACGTTCGCCCGGGTCACCCGCAGCCAGGTGCTCGGGCTCAAGAACCGGGACTTCGTCGACGCCACCCGTACCCTCGGCGCACGGACCTGGCACCTGATGACCCGCAGCATCCTGCCGTCCATGATCGCGCCGATCCTGGTGGTCGCGACCGTGGAGCTGGGGCACGTGATCCTGGCCGAGGCGTCCTTGAGCTTCCTCGGCCTCGGCACCCCGGCCAGCACGCCGAGTTGGGGCACGACCATCGCCAACGGCCGGGACTACCTGTCCAACGCGTGGTGGATCTCCACGATCCCCGGCATCGGCCTGGCCATCCTGGTGATCGGCTTCGGCGTGCTGGGTGACGCGCTGCGCGACCGGTTCGATCCGCGGCTGAGGAGCATGTGATGGACGACCCACTGTTGTCGGTGCAGGACCTGACGGTACGGTTCCGCACCCGGGCGGGGACCGTCACCGCCGTCGATCGGGTGAGCTTCGACCTGGCCGAAGGGGAGACCCTGGCCATACTGGGCGAGACCGGCAGTGGCAAGAGCGTCACCGCCCAGGCCCTGATGGGGCTGCTTCCGCGACCGGCGGGACAGGTGGCCGGCGGCCGGATCGTCTATGACGGCACGGATCTGCTGGCCCGCCCGCGGTCTGACACCCGCCGGCTCAACGGGACCGACCTGGCCATGGTGTTCCAGGACCCGCTCAGCTCCCTCAACCCGGTGTTCCGGGTCGGCGCGCAAATCGGCGAATTGTTCCGGCGCCGTCGTGGCGCCTCCCGTTCCGAGGCGCGACGTAAGGCGATCGAGCTGATGGACCGGGTGGGTATCCCGGCGGCCGCGCGCAGGGTCGACGACTATCCCCACCAGTTCTCCGGCGGCATGCGGCAGCGAGTGATGATCGCAATGGCGATCGCCCTTCAGCCCCGTGTGCTCATCGCCGACGAACCCACCACCGCCCTGGATGTCACGGTCCAGGCACAGGTCATGGCGTTGCTCGCCGAACTCAAGGCGGAACACCGCATGGCGATGATCCTCATCAGCCACGACCTCGGCGTGGTGGCCGGCGTCGCCGACCGGGTCATGCTCATGTATGCCGGCCGGGTGGTGGAGACCGGCGGGCTACGCGAGGTCTACGAAACGACCGGGCATCCGTACACGCGCGGCCTGATGGCCTCGATCCCGGCGCTGGACGGCCCGCGCGAACGGCTGGTGCCCATCAAGGGTTCGCCGCCGGACCTCATGCGGCTGCTCGCGAGTTGCCCGTTCCAGCCCCGGTGCGAGTTCGCCACCGACATCTGCGGCACCGAGCGGCCGGAGCTCATGCCGGTACCCGCCCGGCCCGAGTCGCATCGCGCCGCCTGCCACCATGCGAAGGAGGTCGCCACCGATGTCGTCCCCGGCTGACCCGCTGCTGTCGGTAAGAGACCTGCACACCAGCTTCCCGATCCGCTCCGCCCTGCTGCGGCGCAAGGCGGGCGCCGTCCAGGCCGTCTCGGGCGTCTCGTTCGACCTGCCCGCGGGCCGGACGCTGGGCCTGGTCGGCGAGTCGGGCTCGGGCAAGACGACGCTGGCGCGAACCGTCATCGGCCTGGCACCGCCAGAGTCCGGCCAAGTGCGCTTCGACGGCCAGGACCTGCTGACCCTGCCGGGCGCCGACCTGCGGCAGGCGCGCCGGCAGATCCAGATGGTCTTCCAGGATCCGTACGCGTCGCTGAATCCCCGGCTCACCGTCGAACAGATCATCAGCGAGGCCTGGCTCATCAACCCCGGTGTGGTGCCCCGCGACCGGTGGGCCACCGAGGTGAGGGACCTGTTGGCCAGGGTCGGGCTGAACCCGGATCATGCCGACCGGTACCCGCACCAGTTCTCCGGCGGACAGCGCCAGCGCGTCGGCATCGCCCGGGCCCTGGCGCTCCGGCCGCGGCTGGTGATCTGCGACGAGGCGGTGTCGGCACTGGACGTCTCGGTGCAGGCGCAGGTCCTGAACCTGCTCGCCGACCTGCAGGCGGAACTGGGCCTCAGCTTCCTGTTCATCGCCCACGACCTGTCCGTGGTGCGGCACATCAGTGACGAGGTGGCGGTGATGTACCTCGGGAAGGTCGTGGAGATGGGGACGACGGAGCAGATATTCACCGCGCCGGTGCACCCGTACACGCAGGCGTTGTTGTCCGCGGTGCCGGTGCCCCGCCCCTGGGCCTCGCCACAACGGCGGCAGATCATCCTCGCCGGCGACATTCCGTCGCCCATGTCGCCGCCGTCCGGCTGCCGGTTCCGTACCCGGTGCTGGAAGGCACAGGATCGGTGCGCCACGGAGGAGCCTGCGCTCGCCGATCGGCTGGGCGATCACTCTTCCGCATGTCACTTCCCCGAGTTGCCGGCCACTCCGGCAGGTTCGAAATGAGCGGCCGGACCCGCCTGGTTCTCGTCCGCCACGGCGAATCGGTGTGGAACGTCGAGGAGCGCTACCAGGGACAGGCCGACTCAGGGCTCACCGCCGCCGGTCTCGAGCAGGCCGAGGTGGCCGCGGCCGAGCTCCTGGCCCGCTTCGGAACGCCCGATCTGGTCGTCTCGAGCGATCTGCCGCGGGCCAGGGATACGGCGAACGCGTACCTGCGCCACCTTGACCTCGATGCCAGGCTGGATGCCCGGTTGCGCGAGGCCGACATCGGCACCTGGGTCGGCCGGACCTTCACCGAGATCGCCGAGGAGCACCCGGATGATCTCGCGGCGGTCGGTCGCGGGGTCGATGTGCGGCGCGGCGGGGGCGAGACGTTCGCCGAGATGCGCCAGCGGGTATGGGCGGCGCTCGTCGATGCCGGGAACATGGCGGCCGGCGGCGCGACCGTCGTCGTGTTCACCCACGGTGGCCCGATCCGGGTGGCCGCCGCCGCCGCGCTGCGCCTGCCGACGCCCGGTCACCTCAGCTTCGCCCCGCCGGTGAACGCCTCGTTGACGGTCATCAGCCACGCGGGAGGACAGCAGAACAACTCGGTGGTCGAGTACAACTCGCCGACCGCACGGGCCGCGGACGCCGCGCGCACCGACTGAATCGAGAGGACCAGCATGCTGACCGGATCCTTCACTTTCGTGGTGATGACCTACAACCTGTGGGGTGACTGGCATCTGGAGCAGCGAGAGCCGGCGATCCGTGACCTGTTCTCCACCCGGCCACCCGATCTCCTGGCGACCCAGGAACTTCGTCCTCGCTCGCGTGCGGTGGTGGACGAGGCACTGCCCGGACACGCACGGGTGCACGACGACTTCCCCGGATGGGGAGCGCAGAGCAATCTGTGGTGGCGGCGGGAACTGTTCGATCTCGTGGAGTACGGGACACGAGACGTCGGCATCCTCGATGCCAACGCAAGGTTGTTCTGGGTGCGGCTGCAGCCCAGGGCCGGCGACGCACGGCCGCTGGTGTTCTCCACCGCACACCTGACGTGGCCGGGCCACGCACAGGAGCGGGCGGATGGCCGCAATCTGCGAACCGGACAGGCGGAGCGGGTGGTCACGGCGCTGGATGAAATCGCCGGCGATGCGGCCTGCCTGTTCACGGTGGACATCAACGACATCGGGCAGCCGTTGTGGGCGCTCGGCAACGGCGGCTTTCTCGATTCGTTCACCGCGTTGGGACGCACGTCGCCGGTCACCCACCCCGTGGAGCCGCTGCCGTTCGTCGCCGACCGCGGAACGCGCCTCTCTCCGCTGGGGTCCCCGTCCAAGGCCATCGACTGGATCTTCTCCCGAGGCCCGATCGCCACCCGGGCCAGCGAGGTCGTCGAGTTCTTCTCGGCAGGGAACGCCCCGTCGGACCACAAGCCCGTCGCGGCGACCTTCACCCTGCCGTCGGCCGCGGCATCAGCTAAAACCAATCAAGGAGAGAGGCAATGATCGCACGATCCCGGGCCATAGGCGGCCTCGCCGCAGTCGCCCTTGTGATGGGCCTCGCGGCCTGCGGCGGCTCCGCCGGCTCGGCCGGCTCCGATGCCGAGGGCCAGGTGCTGCGCTACGCGCCACAGTTGTTCCCCGTATCGCTTGATGTCCAGCAGTTCCCTGCGGAAGAGGCCGTCCAGACCACCGTCCAGCAGGGGCTTGAGACGCTCACTGTCATGAAGGACGGCCAGGCGGCCCCGAAGCTGGCCACGTCATGGGAGAGCACCGACGAGAAGACGTGGGTGTTCCACCTCCGCGACGGGGTGACCTTCAGCGATGGGAGCGCTTTTACCGCCAAGGACGTCAAGGGGTCCGTGGAGCGGCTGAAGAGCCTCAAGGGGGCGCTGGACCCGTTGCTCGCCTCCGTCACCGGCATTGACGCCACCGACGACCACACGGTGACGTTCCACACCTCGGCGCCGCTGGGCACCCTGCCCAGCACCCTGTCCCTGGTGTTCATCGGCCAGGGCGACAAGGTCACCAGCGATACGTACTGGCAGAAGCCGATCGGCACCGGACCGTTCAAGTTCGACTCGTTCAGCCCCGACGACAGAGTGGTGCTCAGCCGCAACGACAAATACTGGGGCACCAAGGCCAAGGTGGCGAAGCTCGAGGTCCTCAACATGCCGGAGATCTCGGCCCGGATCACCGCGCTGAACAACGACGAGGTGGACGTGCTCGCGTCGATCCCGCCGGACCAGGTGGCCGAGGTGTCCGGCGTGGATGGAATCAAGTACGGGGTCGGCCCGAGCTTCAACTACTACTTCATCTGGTTCAACCAGAACAACAAGCCGTTCGACAATGTCAAGGTACGCCAGGCCATGTTGCATGCGATCGACATCAAGAGCGTCGTCGGCAACCTGTTCGGAGACCTCGGTACAGCGGCCCAGTCGCCGGTCACCCAGGCGGTCTTCGGATCGACCCGGCTGGAGCCGTACTCCTACGACCCGGCTCTGGCAAAGCAACTGCTCACCGAGGCCGGATATCCCAACGGCATCGACACCACGATCCAGTGGCCGCTGGCAGGTGGGCCGAACATCAAGGCCATGGCGCAGGCGTTCATCTCGTCCTGGGAAAAGGTCGGCATCAAGGTGCAGCCGCAGGAGAAGGAGCGGGCGACCTGGCTCAAGGACTTCGGCGCGCTGAACTGGGACATGAACCTGCAGACCAACACCACCGGCACCGGCGACGCCGACTTCACTCTGAACCGGCTGTACACCTGTGCAGCGAAGCGGATGGGCTACTGCAACAAGGATCTGGACTCGATCCTGGCCAAGGCGCGCGGGTCGCTGGACCAGAACGAGCGCAAGACGCTGTACGCGCAGGCCGACAAGATCATCTGGGATGACGCGGTCGGCATCTTCCCGGTGGATCTGAAGAACAACTACGCCGTCCGTGACAACGTCAAGGGATTGGAGATGCCGGTCAACGGGCGGCCGGACTTCTCGCAAGTGTCCGTCGGATAGCTGCTGGAGCCGTTCATCCAACCCCCCTTTTTTTGCAGGAGACACTCCATTGCCTCGAATCCGTTCCCTCCGCTCTGTCGTACTTGTCGGTCTTGCCGCCTTGGCCACCTTGTATGGGACCCCCACTGCTCAGGCCGCCCTCACGGAGCCCGCCCGCAGCGCCTGCCGTAACGCCACCGAGGTACCGGTCGAGACCGGCGCCACCTTCAACGACCCTGTCGCCGGCGCCCCGACCGCGGTCGTGGAACGGATCTGCTCGCTGATCAAGCAGGCCCCGGCCGGGTCGTCGATCGAGATCGCCGAGTTCGTCGTCTCAGGCGATGCCGGCGCCGATTACGCGGCGGTGCTGCTCGACGCGTACCACCGTGGCGTCCGGATACGCATGGTCATGGACGGCTATCAGATCGACAACCCGGCTGCCGAGGGGCTGATCCGCACCCTCGGCACCGACAAGTCGACCCCCTCATGGGTGCACGTTTGCAGCCACATGAGCCCGGAAGGGAACACCACCTCCTGCCAGGGCACCAAGGGCATGCACAACAAGTTCTCGCTCTACTCGGAGACCGGCGGTCAGCACGACGTCGTCGTACAGGCCTCGAACAACATCACCGACGTCAACTCCACCAGCTACTGGAACAACCTGGTCGTGCTGCCCGGCAACCGTAAGCTCTTCGAGGGATACGGAAAGTACTTCGACGACCTCGCCGCCGAGGTGCAGAACCCCGACTACGACACCACCGTCACCACCGGCATGCGGGGTGGCCAGGTCACCGCCCAGTTCTATCCGGTCGCCGACCGAGACCCGATCGCTCGGCGACTCAGCCAGGTCGGCTGCAAGACCGAGGGCCGCACCCGGGTCGAGATCGGCCAATCCGAGTGGGACGCCACCCGCCTCGCGATCGTCGACGAGCTCGCGGCGCTGGTGGCCGCGGGATGCCAGGTACGCGTCGTGCACGGTCTGGCTGACAACGCGGTCACCGCCGCGCTGGACGCCGGCGGCGTGCAGCGGCGGGTGCTCGACGGCTCGACCCCGGCCGGCCGCATCCACTCCAAGTACATCGTGGTCACCGACCCAACCGGCCGCGGTTCCGGACAGGGCTGGGTGATGACCGGCAGTCACAACTTCAACGCCACCTCGCTGCTACGCAACGACGAGGCGATGGTCGAACTCTCCGAGCACGGCATCGTCGAGGCGTACGGCGTCAACTTCGCACGGCTGTGGGAAGTCGGCGCGGTCGCGGGAAAGCAGTAGAGAACGGGGATGACCAACGGCACCGGCGCGATCCGAGCCGCCGTCGAGCGGCCGGTCCATCCGCAGTGAGCGGCGCTCGGTTGGCTGGGCGGCGCATGGTTGACCGTCGAACTGGGCGAACGCGCGGCCGAGCATCGGTTGTGCATGGAGGTGACCGGCCGGGCGTCCACCACACCCTCACCGCACGGCCTGGCCGCGCTGGCGTGGGTCGCACCAGCCACCGACATCACCATGCCGGCCGGGACGATCGACATCGTGGCCGAGACCCGGCCGCTTCCGCCCTGGCACACCGCCATGTCCGCGGACACGGCATGGACCGCGGACGGCATTCCTGAAAGCCTCACCGGAGCGCTCTCCCCGCGCAGTAGCTTTGGTTCCGCGACAGAAAAAAGGGGGGATTCCGTGCCCGGCATGGCCCGTGAGCAACTGGCCGGATTGCTCAATGCGTCGGCGGAGCCGGCCGCGTCCAGCGTCTATCGGAAGCTTCCCAAGGCCGATCTGTCGGTGGTGGTCGATGGGGTCGGTCCGCTGCGGTTCCCCGTCTCCGACGAGCAGGCTTCCCAGCTTCAAGAGCTCGGCCGCCGGGCGCGGTTCGGGCGGGGTGAGCAGACGCTGACCGACCCGGAAGTGCGCGACACCTGGGAGATTCCCAAGGAGCTGGTGCGCGTCGAGTGGACGGAGGCGTTCGCAGCCGTCCTCGACGGGATGCGCGCGGAGCTGGGGTTGCCGCCGCACTGCGAGCTCACACCGGAGCTGCACTCCATGCTCCTGTACGAGACCGGGCAGTTCTTCGTCGCCCACCAGGACTCCGAGAAGGACGACGCCATGGTCGCGACCTTGGTGGTGACGCTGCCGTCCGCGCACACCGGCGGCGAGTTCGTCGTCGAGCATCAGGGCCAGGCCAAGAAGTACCGGGGGCTGAAGACCGCGGTCTCGCTGGTCGCCTTCTACGCCGACTGCCGGCACCAGGTTCTTCCCGTGAAGAAGGGCAACCGCGTCACCCTTACCTACAACCTGCTCCTGACGGGCGACAGCCAGGCTGTGGCGGCCGAGCATCCGCTGGTCAGTGATCTCGCGGCCTGCCTCCACACGCACTTCACCACCCCGGTCGTCCTCCCGTACAGCAATCGCAGGGGCGCTCCGCCGGCGCGGCTGGCGTACCTCCTCGACCACGAGTACACCGCCCGCGGGCTGAGCTGGTCCCGGTTGAAGGGCTCCGACGCCGCGCGGGCCGCCCTGCTGCGGGCCGCGGCGGAGCGGGCGGGTTGCGAGATCACGCTGGCCCTCGCGGAGATCCAGGAGACCTGGGACGCCTACGACCCCGACGAGGACGAGGACGCGTGGTACGGCGACGATGAGGACGAGGGCCCCGACGATCACGAGGACTCGGGCAGCGCGGACGACAGGCAGTACGTCCTTCAGGATCTGATCGAGACCTGCACCACGCTCGCCCACTGGATCGGCCCGGAAACAGGGCGACTCGAGGACATCTCGCTGGACCTCAGCGACGCCGAGGTGGCCTCGACAACCCCGACGGCCGATATGACGCCCTACTCCTCCGAGTACGAGGGTTACATGGGCAACTACGGCAACACCCTGGACCGCTGGTACCGGCGAGCGGCGCTGGTCATCTGGCCCCGGGGCCAGGGCTTCGCCAGCCGGGCCGAGGCGTCTCCGGGTTGGGCGCTGGACGAGCTCACCGTGATGGCCCGCGCCGGTGAGAGCGCGCAGGCCCGTGAGGCGGCGCGGTCGCTGGAGTCCTTCTGGCACGCCGCAGGCCATTACGCCGACCAGACCGAACTTCTCCGTAAGGCGCTGGAAGCAGCCAGGGAGCTGGATGACGCGCAGATCGCCGCCATGCTGCTGCGGCCGTTCGCGTTGGAGCGGCTGGTTCCCGGACACGGCCCGGCCTTCGGCGGCCTGGCGGCGCACTACGGCGGCACCTGGATCGACGATCTGCTGCGCGGCTGGTCCGAGGGCTGGCGGCCCGGCTCCTACGGCCTCGCCCAGGCACCGCTGGAATGGCTCGAGAATCTCCCACGGCTGTGTGCCGCACTCTCGGTGGAGGAGGACCCGTCCGTCACGGCCGCCCGCCGCATCGTCGATCTGTCGTGGACGATGTTCGCGGGCCAGGTCGGTCCAGCGCTCGACGGGCCCCTCACCTCCCGGCAGAAAGCATGGCTGACCTCCTTGGGGGCGCCATGCTCCGGGATCATCGCGGCCGCGGCCCAACTGGGGTCGACTCGGGTACTGGAGGACGCTCACAAGCTCGCGCGGACGGACGGCGAGCGGGCGCACGTACTGGCGATGGCCACGTTGCGCGCCGCCGGGGCGCGCGAAACGGGCTTCGACGAGCTGGCCGTCAACTGTGCCGAACGGATCCGGGCATTACTGGCGCAGCCACAACGCGCGCCGGGCGACTGGTCGATCGAGCTGCCCACCGGATGCGCGTGCGAGCTGTGCGAAGTGCTCGGCACGTTCCTCCGGCATCCTGAACGGCGTGCTCTCGACTGGCCGCTCGCAAAGGACAAGCGCCGGCATGTCCACGCCCGAATAGACGACGCGGAGCTGCCCGTCCGGCACGAGACCAGACGGCAGGGCCGCCCGTACACCCTGGTGCTGGCCAAGACAGAAACCCTCTTCGAACGTGAGCGTCTCGCCCGCGAGCGTCACGAATCGGACCTGGCTTGGCTCACCGACAACTGGAAAGTCTTCAACTGATCCGCCTTGGGCCAGGGACCGTCCTGGTCGCGTGTAGGCGTGACCAGGACTTTTTGTTTTGACGAGTGGCAGGTCAGCCGCAGTCCGACGTTCGCGTAGATCTCGGCCTTCCGGATCGGGTCGGCGTTCGAGAGAACTCGCACCATGTCTCCGAGTCTGTGTGTGATCTCCGCCGGCTCATCACACCCAACCACGGTGCTGGGCGAGCGTGCGCTCACACTCGGCGATCTGGCGGCGTGCACATGGCGAGTGCTTGGGCCTCGGGCGGTGTCACGTCCTGTGCGGCCGTCAGGACGTCGAGGGTCTGGTCGACGTTGTGGGGCGCGACAGCCGACACCGAGCCAACGGTCCAGTCCGCCCGCATTCCGAGCAGGCATTGACACCTGTCAATATAGACATGTATCTATTTCGATGAACGTCTATATGAGGGGGCTGTGGATGGAACTGCTGGAGATCCTGGAGTGCAGCCCGCCGCTGACCCGCGAGCCGCTGGACGCCGAGCAGGCAGCCGGGGTGGCACGGGTGTTCAAGGCGCTGGGCGATCCGGTGCGACTGCGCATTCTGTCGATCGTGGCCAGCCGCGCCGGCGGCGAGGTGTGCGTGTGCGACATCAACGACGCCTTCGAGCTGTCCCAGCCGACCATCAGCCACCACCTGAAGGTGCTCAAGGAGGTCGGGCTGCTGACCTCCGAACGGCGCGCGTCCTGGATGTACTACCGGCTGGCGCCCGAGACGCTGGGTGAGTTGTCGGCGCTGCTCACCCTGCCCGCCAGCCTTCCAGCCAGTGGACCGGCCGCTGCAGCGGCGGTGCCGCGGTGATTGGGGCTCAACCCGCGCAGGTCACCGCGCCACCGGCCAGCGTGATCGGCGCGCTGTCGGTGCTGGATCGGTTCCTGCCGGTGTGGATCATCGCGGCCATGGGCGTGGGGCTGCTGCTCGGCCGGCTGGTGCCCGGCCTGGATGCCGCGCTGGATGCGGTCAAGGTCGGTGAGATCTCGCTGCCGATCGCGCTCGGCCTGCTGCTGATGATGTACCCGGTGCTGGCCAAGGTCCGCTACGACCGCCTCGGCACCGTCACGGGCGATCGCCGTCTGCTGATCTCCTCGCTGGTGCTCAACTGGGTGCTCGGCCCGGCGCTGATGTTCGCCCTGGCCTGGATCCTCCTGCCCGACCTGCCCGAATACCGCACCGGCCTGATCATCGTCGGCCTCGCCCGATGCATCGCCATGGTCCTCATCTGGAACGATCTGGCCTGCGGCGACCGCGAGGCCGCCGCCGTCCTGGTGGCGCTCAACTCCGTCTTCCAGGTGGTCGCGTTCGGCGCGCTGGGCTGGTTCTACCTCCAGGTGCTGCCCGGTTGGCTCGGCCTGTCACAGGCCGCACTGGAGGTCTCAGCCTGGGACATCGCCCAGTACGTGCTCATCTTCCTCGGCATCCCGCTGGCCGCCGGCTACCTCTCCCGCCAACTCGGCGAACGCGCCCGCGGCCGTGACTGGTACGAGCAGCGCTTCCTGCCGCGCGTCGGCCCGATCGCCCTGTACGGACTGCTGTTCACCATCGTCATCCTGTTCGCCCTGCAAGGCCACACCATCACCTCCCAGCCCGGCGACGTGGCCCGCATCGCGCTGCCGCTGCTGGCGTACTTCGCCCTCATGTGGGGCGGCGCCTTTCTGACCGGCAAGGCGATCGGCCTGCCCTACGACAAGACCACGACGCTCGCCTTCACCGCCGCCGGCAACAACTTCGAGCTGGCCATCGCGGTCGCGGTCGGCGTCTTCGGCGTCACCTCCGGCCAAGCCCTGGCCGGCGTGGTCGGCCCGCTCATCGAGGTCCCCGTCCTGGTCGCCCTGGTCTACGTCAGCCTGGCCGGCCGCCGCCTGTTCACCGCCGAGGAGCCCACCCGTGCCTGAGTCCGCACCTGGCAAGCCCTCCGTCCTGTTCGTCTGCGTCCACAACGCCGGACGCTCCCAGATGGCCGCCGGCTGGCTCACCCACCTGACCGCAGGCCGCGTCGAGGTCCGCTCCGCCGGATCGACCCCGGCCGACCAGGTCAACCCCGTCGCCATCGAAGCGATGCGCGAGGTGGGCATCGACATCACCGCCGAGCAGCCCAAGATCCTCACCGTCGACGCGGTCGAGGCCAGCGACGTGGTCATCACCATGGGCTGCGGCGACGCCTGCCCGATCTTCCCCGGCAAACGTCATGAGGACTGGAAACTCGACGACCCGGCCGGGCAGGACATCGACGCCGTCCGTACCATCCGCGACGACATCAGATCCCGCATCGAGAGACTGGTCGGTGAACTCCTGCCGGCCTGAAGGCCCGTGGGCGAGATGGCCGCCTCCCCGCATGCGGAAGGTGGCCGTCGTCGAATGCACCGAGCGGGAGATCGCCGACGATTTCCGGCGATGGCCAGGCTGAAGGCGATGAGGGGTGTCCGCTGGGCTGACACTCACACGCCGGGGACGGGATGGCGGGCCAGCTTGATCACCGAGATCAACAGCACGACTTGGAATCGTGCCGCAGCCGCCGCAGCACCGCGATCGCCTCAGACGACTCACCCTGAGGCGCCGCCCGCGGCCGGAGGGAGCGGGCGGCCTCTCGGCCGCCCGTCAGCTCACCGCCTGCTTCACCAGTGTGCTGATCCGCGCCTCCACCTCGGGCGTCACCTCGGTCAGGGCGAACGCGGCCGGCCACATCGTGCCGTCGTCCAGTTGCGCCCGGTCGCTGAACCCGAGGGTCGCGTAGCGGGTCTTGAACTTCGCCGCGGACTGGAAATGGCAGACGATCTTGCCGTCCAGCGCGTAGGCGGGCATCCCGTACCAGAGCCGCGGCGCCAAGTCCGAAGCGGCGGCGGTGATGACGGCGTGGACGCGCTCGGCCATGATCCGGTCCGAGTCGTGCATCTCGGCGATCTTCGCGAGCACGTCCTGCGCCGCCTCCGCCGCCTTGTCCGCGCGCCCGCCGCGCCGCGCCGCCTTCTTCCGCTCCGTCGCGTGGTCCTTCATCGCGGCCCGCTCCTCGGCCGTGAATCCCTCGTACGTGCTGCTGTCGGTGCCGCTCATGGTGCAACTCCCCTTGAAGATCTTGATAGTCGATGGGTGGTCAGGCGTCGCCGCCGGGCGGGAACGCCGTCTCGCGGACGGGCCCGCTCACCGGTCCTGGATCAGCCCGAGGACGTTGCCGTCGGGGTCGGTGACGGTGGCGACCATGCGGCCCACGCCGACCTCGTGCGGGGCCTCTTTCACGGTGGCCCCTGCGGCGGTCACCTCGGCCAGCTTCGCCTCGATGTCCTCGACGTGCCAGTACGCGACCGGCGAGCTCATCCCCTGCGGTCCGCCGCCCGGCACCAGCCCGATGTGCTGGCCCTCGGCCTCGAATCCCACGTAGTAGGCCGAGTCGGCCTGCGGCGGGACACCGAGCAGTGCGGCGTACACCGCCTTGGCCCTGGCCAGGTCGGACACCGGGTGCAGCACGGTCTTGATTCCCTGGGTGGAAGAGCCGGTCATGGTCACTCCTGTGGTCGTGGGCCGCGTCGGCCCGCTGTGTACGTACACAGCCTGTCTCCCGGCCCGGTGGGTCCACATCCGTGCCGACCACGGAACCCGGCCACGGATCGGCGGCACGGACCGGCGGTACGGATCGTGCTCGTGGGCCGTCACGGATGGAGCACGAACCGGGTACGGCAAAATTGGACAGTGGCGACAGAAGCGGAGATCTCGCCTCGGGAAGCCGAGGTGCTGGAACTGGTCGGGGCCCATCTCAGCAACGCCGAGATCGCGGCACGGCTGTGCATCTCGGTGCGTACCGTGGAGAGTCACGTCTCCTCGCTGCTGCGCAAGCTGGAAGTGCCGGACCGGCGCGCGCTCGCCCGGCGGGCCCCCGAGCCGGCCGGCGCCGCTCCGTCGCGTCCGGCGCCCGTTCTGCCGGCGCCGCTGACCTCGTTCGTCGGCCGGGTGAGCGAGCGGGCCGAGCTGGCCGAGCTGATCAGGACGCACCGCCAGGTGAGCGCGGTGGGTCCCGGCGGGGTGGGCAAGACCCGGCTGGCGCTGGCGGCGGCCGGGCAGGCGGCCGGCGAGTACGCCGACGGGGTGTGGTTCGTCGACCTGGTCCCGGTCACCGACCCGGACCTGATCGCCACCGCCGTCGCCGGGGCGATCGGCCTCGGCGAGCAGCGCGGCCGGGACATGACCGAGTCCGTGGTCACCGCGCTGGCCGACCGGCACGCGCTGCTGGTGCTGGACAACTGCGAGCAGGTGGCGGACGGGGTGGCGCTGCTGGTCGGACGGCTGCTGGCGACGTGCCCCCGCGTGACGGTGCTGGCGACCAGCCGGGCACGGCTGATGGTGCCCTTTGAACGGGTGTATCCGGTCCCGCCGCTGTCGCTGGCCGCCGACGGCGGGTCGGACGCGGTCACGTTGTTCCTGGAGCGGGCGGCAGCGGTCGGCGGGCCGCCGGCTCCCCCGCTGCGCGACCAGATCGCCGCGATCTGCGAGCGGCTGGACGGAATGGCGCTGGCGATCGAGCTGGCCGCCGCCCGGTATCCCACGCTCGGGCTCGATGGCATCACCGCGGCCCTGTCGCACCCGCTGCGGATGCTCACCGGCGGTTCCCGCGCCGACGAACGGCACCGTTCGGTCCGGGCGGCGCTGGACTGGAGTCACGCCCTGCTGGAGCCGGCCGACCGGGCGCTGCTGGGCAGGGTGTCGGTGTTCGTGGCGCCGTTCACCGCGGCGGCGGCCGTGGAGGTGGCCGGGGGCGAGGCGGCCATCGTCGCCGAGGGCCTGGCCCGGCTCGCCGAGCAGAGCCTGCTGGTGGTGACGGCGTCCCCGGGCGGCACGCAGTACCGGGCGCTGGAGACCATCCGCCAGTACGCGACGGAGCGGCTGGCCGAGGCCGGTGAGCTGGACGGCACCCGATCCCGGCACCTTCGCTGGTGCCTGGCCGAGGCCACGGGCCTGACCGTGGTGGGCCAGGACTGGCGGGCCCGGTTCGACCTGGTGGCCGACGACCTTCGCGCGGCCCTGGCGTGGGCGGCCGAGCGGCCGGAGCAGCGCGCGCGGGCGTACGAGCTCGCCCGGCACCTGGCGGAGCTGACCTTCACCCGCCACCTGAGCAGCGAGGCCCAGCGCCGCTACGAGCAGGCGGCCGGGCTCGCGGGCGACCCCGGCGTCACCGCGTCGATGCTCCGCCAGGCTGCGGCCGTGGCCGGTTGCCGGACGATCGGCGATGACATGTACCGCCTGCGCCGCGCCGCCGCCGACGCTGCCCGGGGGTCCGGCGATCCCGCCGGGGCCGCCGCCGACCTGGCGAGCGCGGCCACCATCGCCTTCCGGTTCTCGGCCACGTTCGTGCGGGTGCCGCCCGGGCAGGAGGCTGTCGCGCTGATCGACGAGGCGCGAGAGCTCGCCGGGGACGATCCCGCCGCCCTGGCGGCGCTGGCGCTGGCCGAGGCGGCGGTGCTCGCCGACGCGTTCGGCGCCGTCCAGGGGCCGCCCGGCAACGCCGTGCCGGACACGATCGAGCGCGCCGAGCGGGCGGTCGAGCTCGCCCGCCGGACCGGCGACCCGCTCGCCGAGTCGGCCGCGCTCGACGCGCTCACCTGCGCGCACGTCTGGGCCGGCGACACGTTCGCCACCGCCGCGCTGTCCCGGCGCCGGATCACGCTGCTGTCGTCCCTGCCGGTCTCGCCGGCCGGCACCCAGGAGCTGATCGACGCGCTCGGCATGGTCGCCGAGGCCGGCCTCGGCACCGGGGACGTGCCGGGCGCCCGCCGGTGGGCCCGGCAACTGGCCGATCATCCGTCGCTGGCGGAGGTCGGGCACCGCGCTCCGCTCATGGTCGCCGCGCTGGCCGGCGACGTCGAGGAGGTGCTCGCCGGCAGCGTACGGCTCCTCGACGCCTGGCGGCGGGCGGGCAGCCCCGCGCGGGCGTACCTCGGCCCGGCGGTGGCCGCCGTGGCGCTGAGCCACGGCCTGCGCGACGACCACGACGCCCAGCGCGAGTGGCAGCAGATCCTGGACCAGCTCGGCACTCTCCCGGAGCGCACCTACGGCTACGGGGCGGTCTACGACGCGATCCTCCTGCTGCACCGCGGCCAGGCACACGAGGCGCTGGAGCGGACGGCCCCCGACACCCGGCAGGTGTGGAAGTGGGTCACCTGGATCTGGCACCACTGGTACGTCGCCCTGCGCACCGAGGCCGCCGTGCTCGCCGGCAGCCCCGACGCCCGCGACCGGCTGGCCGAGGCCCGGACCGCCGTGGCCGGCAACCCGGTCGCCGGCGCCCTCGTCGAGCGGGCCGGAGCTCTGCTCGACGGCGACCGGGAGGCGCTGCTCGCCACCGCGGACGCGTTCGACGCCGCCGGCTGCCGCTACCAGGCCGCCCGCACCCTCGTGCTCGCCGGTGGCGACCACGCCCGGCGCGGCGCGGCCACACTCGCCGATCTCGCCCTCGCCCCGATGGCCCCGGCATCGAACCCGCCCCAGGCTCCCGATGGCCATCTGGGGTTTTGAGCGTTCGTACAGGTCAACGGGTTGATGCTGAGTAAGGCATGGTATGGCTCCGAGCGGGACCGTGCGCAGGCGGTGGAGGCCAAGCGGACCGCCGAGCGGATGGCGCGTGGCACCGAGTATCAGCACCGGCCTTCGGGCATGATCAAGGCGATTCTGTTTTCTCCGTCCGGGCACGGCTCACTTGTGCTCTGGCTTCCGCGAGTACTTCTGCCTGCCGGGTCCAGTCCCCGCCGTCAAGGCTGAGTCCAACCATGTCGGCTCCGGCCTCCGCGTAGGCGTGGAGGCGTTGCGCCACCTGCGCCGGGCCGCCGACGACCGGGACGGCCTCCGCTTCGCGCGGCGCCATGCGATGCACGTCCACCAGCACGCGGGTGAAGGACTCGATGGCAGCCGGGTTGTCGACGAGGATCGCATGACCTCCCACGGAGATCGACGGGACCGGGCGTCCGAGCTCATGGGCGATCTCACGTAGCCGTACCACCTTCTTGGCCAGAGCCGCCGGGCTGATCAATGAAGGCGCCCAACCGTCACCGTGAAGGACGGCGCGGCGCATCGCCGCCTCGGAGTTCCCCCCGATGAGGATGGGCGGCACCGGAGCGGCGGGGCCGAGGGTGACCTCGTCCTCGCCCAGCATGGTTGTCTCACCACGAACAAGGCCGGGCAACACGTGCAACGCTTCGTCGGTCCAGCGCCCCCGGCCCTGAGGTGGCGCCCCGACCGCACGCCAGAACGGCGAGCCCGGGAAGCCTCCGATCCCGATGCCAAGGGCAACCCGGTTGCCTGACAGGTGTTGAAGGGTTTGCATCTGCGTAGCGACCCAAGCGGTTGGGCGCAGCGGGAGGCTGAGCACGCCGAACTCCAGTCCGATCTTGTCGGTCACGGTTGCGGCGGCCGCCAGAACAAGTGTGGCGTCAAAGCCCGGCGTCCCATCTCCGACGATGACATCGGCCATGCTGACCGCGTCATAGCCAAGGTCTTCAAGGTGCCGCGCCATCGCGATGTCAGGCACGCCGGCCCGTGTCGTGGGCAGGGTGGTGCTGATCCGCATCATGATCCTCCAAAGCGTTCGGATCGGAAGTGCAGACCACGCTAGGAGCTCAAGCGGAGTTGAGGTCAACTGCACTCACTGGAGGACGTCGAAAGCCCCCTTGTGGACCTCCCTTCCAGTGGTCGTCGCAGCGGACTCAGCACGTGGAGGGCGGATCCTGGGGTCAGTTCCAGTAGTAGTAGTCCTGGCCGAGGTCGGCGACGGCCTCGCCGGGCGCGATGCGGCGTCCGCCGTTGCAGATGAAGTTGGTGCTCAGTTTCCAGGTCTGATCGTCCTTGTTGACGATCGAGCGGGCGACCCCGCCGGGGATGGCGTCGCAGACGTGGTAGGAGGGGTTGCCGTAGCACACGGTGACCCCGAACAGTACGAGGTCGACTACACGCAGCATTGCCCCTGGAGTGCCGCGCAGATAGGGGTGGCCGTATGAACTGTTTCATGAGCCCCAACCACGTTGATCTCGAGGTACATCGGTTCTCATGAACGAGTCCCGGGAAGTTGTCGGTATCGCGGCATACGTTGCCCTCAGTGGCCGACGCGCTGGCCCGCCGCGACGAGGATGTCCATCCAGGGCAGCGGGCGAGAACCGCTCCCCGCCCGCACGGCCGGCGGGCGAGGAGCAGCTTCGTGTGGTGCGGGTTGGGCTGTTAACCGCCGATGTGCGGTGCGCGAGCGGCGGCGGAGCCGTCCCGGATCACCTCGCCAGTGAGGTTGCCGTTGGCTGCCGAGCCCAGGAAGACGATGAGGTTGGCCACGTCGTCGGAGTCGGAGAGCCTGTGGGTGGGGGTGGCGGCGGCGAGGGCGTCGGTGACGAACGCCGGGATGTCAGGGCGGCTGTCGGTGAGGGTGAAGCCCGGTGCCACGACGTTGACCAGGATCCCGTCCCGGCCGCCGTTCCAGGCCAGGCTGCGGGCCAGGCCGTACAGGCCCGATTTGGCGGTGCCGTACGGGCCCGGTCCGGGCAGGCCCTCCTCCGCGACGCTCGAGGAGATCAGCACGACCCGGCCCCAGCCCTTGGCGCGCATGCCGGGCAGGACCCCGCGGACCGTGGCCGCCGTTCCGATCAGGTTGGCGCTGATCATCGCGTCCCACTCCTGCAGCGGCACGTCCTCGAACCGGAGGCTGGGGTCAGGCGGGCCGTCGCCGCCCCAGCGCACGGCGTTGGCGACGAGAACGTCGATCCCGCCCCAGTGCTCGACGACGCTCGCGACGGCGCGGTCTATGGAAGGCAGGTCCTCGAGGTCGAGCCGGACGATGTGTGCCTGCCCGCCGGCGGCCTCGACGTCGGCGGCCACTTTCTCGGCGCGGTCGGGGTGGTTGCGGTAGGTGATCGCCACGCGGGCGCCTTCGCGTCCGTAGGCGCGGGCGGTCGCGGCTCCGATGCCGGTCGACGCGCCGGTGATCAGAACCACGCGGCCGTTGAGGTCTGTGTTCATGGTGCGGTTGTCCCCTTGTCTTCGCTGATCAGGGAGAGAGTCACGGTCAGGACGGCGTCTCGGCGGGCGCTCGGGTCGCCAGGGTGCGCACCGCGTCGAGCGCCGCGGCGTGGGAGGCCGCGTGCTGGTCGCGGAACTGCGTGAGGAAGGGCATGACCGTGGCGTGGGTGAGTTCGGCATGGACGAACTCCACGTCGTCCAGTCCGAGTACGGAGAAGTAGGCGCGCAGGTAGGGCTCCTGGAAGTCGAACTGCTCGCGGGGTGTGCCCGGCCCGTAGCCCCCGCCGCGTGCGCTCAGCACCACGGCCGACTTTCCCTTGAGCGGTAGCCACGGCAGGGTCACGCGGTCGATCCATGCCTTGAGCGCGGCGGGCACCGTGAAGTTGTACATCGGCACGCCCAGGAGCAGGACGTCCGCCGCGAGGAGCTGTTCCACCAGCGGGCGGGTGGCTGCCCAGCTCCTGGCCAGTTCGGGGGCGCCGGCGGCCACCCGGTCCATGGTCTCGATGTCGCGGACCCCGTTCACGGACGACTGGGTGGCGAGGTGGACACGGTCTTCGTCGATGGGCGACACCGGGTCGGCCACCAGGTCGCGGTAGGTGTAGGTCCCGTCGGGATGCGTTGCCCGCCAGTCGGCCACGAAGGTGCTGCCGAGCCTGCGGGAGAACGAGTCGCCGCGTCCGCTGGCGTCCAGATGGAGAAGATGCGTCACAAGATTGCCCAGCTTTCAAGATGGTCTGGAATTGCAATCAATATAGAGCAAGATAGTTGTGAGTCAAGAACATCTTGGGTTGGTATCATGCTGGACATGGCCAACGTTCCCGCACCCGAAGGCTCCCCCGACAGTTGGCTGCACCAGGACCTGCACTGGCTGTTCGCGCGACTGAAGCAGGGCCTGGCCACCGCCGAGACCGCCGCGGTGCGCGAGCACGGCATGACTCTGTGGGGCTACACGGTGTTGATGGCCATCGTTGAAGCCCCCGCCGGCTCCCAACTCGCTCTCGCCCAGGCCGTATCGGTCGACAAGAGCAAGCTGGTCCTCATCCTCGACGAACTGGAAGACGACGGCTTGGTGCGCCGCCGGCCGGACCCCGCCGACCGCAGAGCCCGCATCATCGAGGTCACCCCCGAAGGCAGCCGCGCCCTCAAGGCCGCCCGTAGCGACATCAAGGCGATCGAGGACCAACTCCTGGCCGGCCTCGCCCCCGCGGCTCGGAACGCACTGCAGAGCGCGCTGCAACATCTCGTCGGCGAGCCCATCGCGAGAGTCGAGGACGGACGGTCACCCGAGACCGCCTGCGCGCCCGACTCAGCGTGACCGCACCTCAGGCCGATCGGGTGCTGTTCGAGACCGCCTACGTCCGCGGCGCCCGCGCCTGCGAAGTCTGCGGCCGGCTACGTCACCCTGCTCAAGATCTACGTTGCACGCGCTGGCCACGCCGCCGGCCCGCCGTTTCGCGCCTGCATCAGAGGTACAGCGTTGTGGGGGCTTCGGTGCTGCGCAAGGTGCTGTTCTTCCTGGTCACCGGCCCCGCGCACCAACCTGTGGGCCGTCCCGTGAATGGCGGCCCCCGGAGCGGTTCTCCAGAGGCCGTGGAGGACGTCGGTCTTACGGCGCCGGAATTTCGCGCACGAGCCTGGACGTCCAGTCGCACCAGACGAGGCCGGGCAGGAACGCCCCGCCGGCCTCGTCCAGGTTGTCCTCGACGTAGGGGATCGTCGCGTCGCAGACCTCGAACGCCTGGTCGAAGAAGTCGACGGTGTCGGTGTTCAGGTGGTAGCTCCAGCGCGGGTTATAGGGGGTCTGGCGCTTGAGGATGCGTCCGACGACGTGCGGCCGGTCTGTGGTCTCGCCGTTCACCAGGTCGCGGGCGTGCTGGATCTTCGCGGGGTCGGTGAGCTTGATGATGAAGTGCTCGCGGGTGATGTCGGTCATCTCGAAGTAGGCCGGCTGCGCCGCCTGGGCGGGTGCTGGGGCGGCGACGCCGAGTGCCGTGATGGCGGTGAGAGCCGTGACGATCTTGGTCAGGGTGCGATGCATGGATGCCTTCACCTCATGTGATTACTGAGCGCTGCTAGTGCATGCGCTAAGTAATCACATGAAGATCGGCGCGGCCCCCTGGCGCCAGGGTGATAACACCATCACCTTCCGTCAAGCCTTCGGGCGTAATCGCAGAAGGGGTGCACCACGAACTGCGGAATCCGGGAGAGCGGATCGTCTGGTGGCGGGTGACCAGAGCCCTGCTCTGTCTACTCATCCGCACCGGAGCGGCGGCGTCTCGGCCCTGAGCGCGCCGGTCCGGCCGTCCGTGAGCCCGTCGGACTGCCGGTCGGGAGGGCGCTGCTGACGGCGTTCGTCGCCGCCACCGAGAACGCGGGCGTCTGGACGATCCAGTCGAGCGTCTTCCCCGACAACGCCGCCAGCCTGTCACTGCACCAGTCGCTCGGTTTCCGCGTGGTGGGCACCCGCGAGCGCATCGGCCGCCATCACGGGCTGTGGCGCGACACGTTCCTCACGGAACGCCGCAGCGACCACGATGGGTGACGGGCCAGGTGACGCACACTCTGGTACATGCGGGGCCTCGCCTCGGCTGTGACCACTCTCTCGGAGGGGTCGTGGACGAGGCGGAGGCCCATTTGGGCGTAGAGGTCGTTCCGGTCAGCATGATCAGCCGAACCACGGTGGTGTCGAACCCTCGCTTGAGGTTTGCGTAGTCCCGGCAGATGGCCCAGGAAATCGCTCGATCATGCCCATCTGCCGCAGTACGGTCTAACACTTGGCCGGATGGAAGAGGGGAACCGCAATGAGCTCCGCCACCTACGTCGAACCCGCAGAGTCCGAACCCGAGATCGCGCTGGTCGGCGGTGACGTCACCGAGGGCGTGGTGCGCGTCGGCGACACCGTGCGGCGGCCGGTCGGCTTCAACGCCCCGCTCGTCCATGCCTTGCTCCGCCACCTGGAGGAGGTCGGCTTCGCGGGCGCTCCGAGATTCCTCGGCATCGACGCGGCCGGACGTGAGGTGCTGACGTTCGTCGCCGGCGAGGTCGCCGGACGGCCGAGACCCGGGTGGATCGCCGACGAGGCGCGGTTGGCCTCGGTCGGCCGCCTCGTCCGGGCCTACGACGACGCGGCCTCTGGTTTCGTCCTCCCGGAAGGGGTCCGGCCCTTCCCGGGGCTCACCGAGCAGCCGGACCTGCCACCCGCACCGCCCTATCCGGCCGAACTGATCGGGCACATGGACTTCACACCCGACAACATCGTGTTCCGGGACGGCCAGGCCGCCGCGCTCATCGACTTCGACATGGCCAAACCGGTCTCCAGGGTCGACGAGGCGTGCAACGCGATGGTCTACTGGGCCCCACTGGGTGACCCCGTGGACGCCGACCCGCTGCTGCGGGACGTCGACGCGCCGCGCCGCTGCCGGATCCTCGCCGACGCCTACGGGATGTCGGACACCGATCGTTCCCGGCTCGTCGAAGTGGCCGTGCTGCGCTCAAGACGGTCATGGTTCTCGATGAAGCAGATCGCCGAGACACAAGGCGGAGGATGGGCGCGAATGTGGCAGCAGGGCGTCGGCGATCAGATCAAACGGCGGGAAGCATGGCTGGAGCGAAACGGCACGGCGATCGAAACCGCACTGACCGCCCCCTAGGTTCCTCGGCTTCGGGCAAGCGGCTCCGGACAAGCGGCTCCGCAACGCGGTGAACATCGATTTCCGCGCCGCATCCATGCCGCACACCGCCGCCGTGCCCTGAGGTTTTCCGCAGGAAGAGTGGGCGGGGCACCGCATTCTGCCGCGAAGTCGATCTCCGTAGCGTTCTGCCCATGATGCAGACGATGATGAACGTGCTGGTGACGGCAGTGGTGGCGGTAAGTGGCTCCGGCGCGGACGTACGCGCCGACATGGAGAAGATCGTGACGGGCAACGGCGCCACGGCGGTCCTGGCGCGGGTCTCCGACGCCGGCCGTACCTGGTCGGGCGCCGTGGGCGTACGCGACATCGAGCGTGGCGGACGGCCTTCTCCCCACGGCCGCTTCCGGATCGGCAGCGTCACCAAGACCTTCGTCGCGACCGTGGTGCTCCAGCTCGTGGACGAGAACAAGGTGGGCCTCGACGACCCCATCGACCGGCACCTGCCCGGTCTCGTGCCCGGCGGCTCCCAGATCACCGTCCGCGAGCTCCTCAACCACACCAGCCATCTGTACGACTACATGAGCGAGCCCGGCTACTCGACCAACCGCTGGCGCGGCGAGGCCCGGTTCCGCTCGTACCAGCCGCGTGAGCTGCTCAAGGTCGCCTTCGCCAAGCAGCTCCCCGACGACGGGAAGTGGCACTACTCCAACACCAACTACGTGGTGCTCGGGCTCCTGGTCGAGAAGCTGACCGGCAACCCGTACGGCGAGGAGGTCGAGCGCCGCGTCCTGCGCCCGCTGAAGCTGCGTCACACGGTGGTGCCGGGGAACCGGGCAGGAGTGCCGTCGCCGCACGCCAAGGGATACGAGCCGCTGCCCGGCCTGGTGGACGCGACCCGGATGAACCCCTCGCTGGACTGGGCCGCCGGAGAGATGATCTCGACCACCGGCGACCTGGAGACGTTCATGTCGGCGCTGCTCGGCGGCAGGCTCATCAGCGAGCCGTCCCTGACGGCGATGCGCACGACGGTCGAGACCGGGGCCGGGTTCGGCTACGGGCTCGGGCTGCAGGCGTACCGGTTGCCGTGCGGCACGGTGTGGGGGCACAGCGGTGAGCTGATCGGGTACCTGACGTTCGCGTTCCGCTCGGGCTCCGGCAAGTCGCTCACCCTGTCGATCAACCCCTCGACCCGCAACCCGTCCACTGCGGAGGTCATGGGCATCGCCGTCAAGGTGTTCTGCGGGGCTTCGCAGTAGGGTGCGGCGCCCGTCCGGTGACTCGCCTGGAGGTGGTGAACGCCGGTTGGCCCGGATAATGCCCTGGTGATTGCTTTACGTAGGGCCGCCGTGGCGCTGGTCTTCCCGGTTCTGATCGCCACCACGGGCTGTGGGCTCCTGAGCACGGTTACCGGCGGGTTCCGCATCAGCATGCCGAGCGAGTCGATGGAGCCGACCATCGAGATGGGGGCACACCTCACGGTGCGGCAGACCGCCGACGACCACGTTCCCCGCCTGGGTGAGGTCATCGCCTTCATACCGGACGACTGGCGCGACTTCACCCCAGATGCCCTGCACGTGTCGAGGGTCATCGGCGTACCGGGAAGCACCGTGGCCTGCTGTGATTCCAGGGCCGGCTTCAGGTGAACGGCAAGGCGCTGGACGAGCCGTACATTGCCGCCCCACCCGCTTCGTATCCGCACTTCAGCGTTCAGTTCCACTCGGCCGGCTCTGGGTGATGAGCGACAATCGCCACATCGCTCTGGACTCTCGCGCTCACCTCGCCGACCCTGAGCAGGGCACCATCGCGGTCTCCGACGTCAGCGGCGTGGTGAGTCCGCCGACCCGATGAAGGGCGGGTGTCTTCCTTGAAGCCGGACCGCGCGGGACGTCCGGGCAGTAAATCTCAGGTGAGGGACTGACCGGTGCCCACGCCGCGGAGCAGCGTATCGACCAGGCGGGCCGCGAGCGTGTCGGCGTCGGCGTCGCGTGACTGTGCCGCCTCATGGATGAGGGCGTAGTAGACCCGCCTGGCCCAGGCGGGATCGACATCGGCGCGCAGGACACCGGCCTCGCGCGCCTTGACGAACAGCCGTTCACAGCGTTCCTCGATGTCGGCGTGCACGTGGGCGGCCTCCCGGTCGGCGGTCAGCGCCAGGCTCATGGCGAACGACCAGTCGATCTTGACCCGAAGCACGTTGGCGGTGATCTGGTAGAGCGCCACGAGCGGCGGAGTGGTCTCGGGGTGGGCGGCGTCCACGGCTTCGGCGAAGCGCCGGGTAGCCCAGGACGCCATCGCGGCCACGAGCGCGTCTCGTGAGGCGAAACGGCGATGGACCGTCGTGCGGGCCACTCCGGCGGCCTCGGCGATCTGCTCCATGCTGGCCGCCGGGTTCCTGCTGAGCACGCGTTCGGCCGCTTCGAGAATGGTGTGCACCGTCCGTTCGGAGTCGGACCTCAGCGCTCGCGTCGATGTCGTCGTCTCCTTCATCTGGGCAAGAATACGTCATCGTCGCCGCTATCCCGATAGTTGCATCAATAGAGTCGCAAATTGTAGGTTTTAAGTGTCGATAGCGATGCATCTAGGCATGAGGATGAGACGAACATGGACATGCGACTGACTGGCAAGACCGCCGTGGTGACCGGGGCGAGCAGGGGCCTTGGGCTGGCGATCGTCCGGGCCCTGACGGCAGAGGGCATGCGGGTCGCCGCCGCCGCCCGGACGGTCTCACCCGAGCTGACGGAAACCGGCGCGATCGTGCTGACCGTCGACCTGTCCACCCCGGACGGCCCCGCCTCGCTGATCGAGCGGGCACTGACCGAGCTGGGCGAGCTCGACCTGCTGGTCAACAACGTGGGCGGCGGCGACGGCGGCGAGGGCCGAGTCGGCGGCCTGCTGAACTTCACCGACGAGCACTGGAGGCGTGACCACGACCTGAACTTCCTCAGCGCCGTACGCGCGACCACAGCCGCCATGCCCAGCCTGCTCCGCCAACACGGCAACGTGATCAACATCTCGTCCAACGGCGCCCGGATGCCGCACGCCGGACCCATCACCTACACCACGGCCAAGGCGGCGCTGACCGCGTTCGGCAAGGCCCTGGCCGAGGAGTTCGGCCCCCAAGGGGTGCGGGTGAACACCGTCTCCCCCGGCGCCATCCGCACTTCCCTGTGGGAGTCCCCGGACGGGTACGGGGCCTCGCTGGCCGCCGCGCTCGGCCTGGAGCATCAGCAGTTCCTGGCCGGCCTGCCGGCCAGTACCGGCATGACCACCGGCAGGCTCGTCGAGCCGGACGAGGTGGCCGCCCTGGTGACGTGGCTGGCCTCGCCGCACGCCGCAAGCGTCAACGGCGCCGACCATGTCATCGACGGCGGCGCCATCAAGACGATCTGACGACGGCCTCGGCGCTCACTGCGAGGCCTGCCTGCCGCGAAGGCGACTTCATCCGCTGCGCGCGCCTCCGGGTACCGCGCAAGGTGGAAGGCGCGTCACACATTCGAACTGGCAGGGGGGCGCGCGGACGCGCCTTTCCAGCCTGCGACCTTCACTCCGACGAAGTCGCCGTAAGGGAGACGCAGATCACATTTCCTGATGTCCCGTCACGCCGTAGTGCTTCGTCGCCCGGGTGACAGCCTCTCTCCCCGCTCGCCGTCGCGACCCGGCTGATTCGCGGGTGACGCGATGCGACCGCCTTTCGACGGCGCGAAACCGGGAGAGACGCGCGTCATTCACGGGCCGGGCGAAAGGACGGAAAGCGCGGATGTCCATCGGCGATGCGTGGTCGCCGCACCGAAGTCCAGCGGCCGGAAAGCCTTCAAGGACAGGTACGCCTGGATCTCCAAGGTCACGGTGACGAACACGTGTTCCGGTTGATGTGCGTCTCGGGCGCCGGTGTCCCCTCGGGATGGGCTCGTTCGTCACTGGGGTGACAGCGAACACGGCAGAGGAGATCACCGTGGAAACGCGACTCAACACCTCCGAGAAGGGGACGAGGAAGATCATGGCCAGAAAGAGCACGGCGGCCGTCGCCGTAGCCCTCGCCTGCCTGACGGCGACCGTCGTCGTCGAGGCGCCGGCGTCCGCCGAGCCCGCGGCGGGCAGGACCTGGTCGTTCACGTGCCTGGGTCGTGCCAAGGCCTCGGACGACAAGGGCGGCTGGAACCTCACCGCGATCGCGACGCACAAGAAGGATCGTTCACGACGCTTCCAGGTGTCCTTCCGTGCCAAAGGCGAGAAGCTGCTCGTCCACGATTACCGGGGCGGGAACCACACGCCCAACATGGAGGTGATCGTCTTCGACTTCGACTCCGGCAAGAAGGCCAGAATGCCGCTCGGCTCCAGCTCGGACATGAGCGGCTCGTACGGGATCGCCAAGCGCATGGGGCTCAAGAAGATCAAGGAAGGACACCGGATCCGCATGGAGCTCTTCAACCCCGGCGGCATGGGCACCTCGGGCCCGTGCGTGGGCGGCGTCGCCTGACTCCTCACGAGGCTACGACCTCACCGGCGGCAACCTGTTCATCGACCCGGGCACCGGCAGCTCCCACAGCGAGGACGGCCCGCACACCGACGACGGCGACATCTGGCCCTCCTACCTGGCTCTGCTCAAAGTCACCGGGCGCAGGGTGAAGCCGTCGTTCGGCTTGCCGGCCAGCAGGGCGGCCAGGCCGCCGCTGAGCGCGTAGGTCGTGCCTCGGGGGCCGGCCGTGAGGGCGCTGCTGACCGGGTCGGTGACGGTGTCGGTGACCGAGACGGTGGCGGACTTCCAGTGACGGCCGGGGCGAACCCGTTGCACGACGGCGGCCTTCCCGCTGAGCAGTCCGCTGCTGATCGCGGCGATCGACCCGTCCGGCAGGACCCGGAGGCCAGCGGTGCGGGCCTTCAGGTTCTTGGAGAGCCTGACCTCGGCGGCCTTTTCGGGGTGGGCGATGCGGAAGATCGTCGGGGAGAGTTCGTCCACGGCGTACGCCGTGCCGTCCGGGGCGATCGTCACGTCGGACACGAGGTGCTGCTTGCCGTCGTCCGCGACCTTGTTCAGGTCGGCGTACCAGAGCCGGCGTCCGCTGCCGGCATCGCGGTTGCGGTGATCCGGAAGCTGGTTCATGTTCCTGTTATGAAGATCACTTCACGGCGAGGCCCCGCACCCCGGCTCTGGGCGGTGATCGCGATGACGGTCGTGCTCATGCTGACCCCGTCCCACGCATACGCGGCCACGACGTACCAGATCTGGCACTGGAACATCGCCGGCCACGGCAAGCATCTCGGCTCCACGACCAACGGCATCCTCCAGGCGATCGTCGGCTCGATCGGTGCTCGTGACCCCGACTTCGTGTCGGTCAACGAGATGTGCCACAACCAGTACGACGCGGTGATCGACTCGCTCCAGAAGATCGGCTGGCCGCAGAATCCGCTGAACTTCGCCCGCTACGAGCGGATGACGCCGGCCGATGACCCGGGATACTGCGGCGGCACGGGCTACGGAGTCGTCATCTTCAGCCGCTTCGCCCTCGGACCCACCGAGCGCTTCACGCTTCCGCAGGCCGACGAGGACAAGCAGCGCAAGCTGCTCTGCGCGCCGGTGGCCGCCCAGCCGCACCTGCGGTTCTGCACCACCCACCTCACCTATGTGGCGAACGCGCAGGCGGCGCAGCTCGGCTACGTGCACGACGTCATCGAGCGCTATCGCGCCCAGGGCGACACGGTGCTGATCGCCGGCGACTTCAACATCCAGCCGCACAGCCCGCTCCTGGACGACTGGTATTCGCCCACCGTCGACACCGTGAACAACTCCGGCAACCACGGCCGCTATCACGAGCTCGACGACGAGGATCCGAGCTGCCCCGGCTGGGGGGAGCAGACCACCGAGAGCAACACGCTGGGCGCGTGCGGCCAGTCGGGCAAGGTCGACCTCGTCTTCGCCGCGGCCGACAAGCTCACCGGCTACCGGGAGGACTCCCAGCCGATCGGGTACGTCTGCGGCGCGAACCGCGACAAAGCCTGCTCCGACCATCGGATCGTCAACGCCTTCGCGTCGGTCACGGTAGCGGGCTAGCGTCGTTCGTCAACGCCTTCGCGTCGGTCACGGTGGCGGACCAGCGTCGTTCGTAGACGCGGCGCGGCCAGGCAGCCGCAGGACGAACCGGGCACCTCTCGGGCTGTCCTCGGCGGTCAGGGTGCCGCCGTGGGCCTGGGCGAGCTGCCGGGCGATCGGCAGCCCGAGCCCGGTGCCACCGGGGTCCCTGACGCGGGACGCCTCCAGGCGCGTGAACCGCTGGAAGACGGCCTCCCGCTGCTCGGGGGCGATGCCCTCGCCGTCGTCGAGCACCTCCAGCACCACGACGCCGGCGTCCAGCGTCAGGGTGACGGTGACGGTGGAGGCCGCGTGCCGTTCGGCGTTGTCCAGCAGGTTGTTCAGCAGCCGGGCCAGCTCGATCCGCGAGCCGTCCACCATCACGCCGGACGTGAGGCTGTGGCTCAGGCCGGCCTTGGCCGTGCGGCGCGTCAGCTCGCCGGCCACCAGTTCGGTCAGGTCGACCGGTTCGTGGCGGCCGGTGGCGCCGGCGTCCAGCCGGGCCACCTGCAGCAGGTCGCCGATCAGGGCCTGCATGCGTTCCACGCTCTCCAGCAGCGCGGACGCGGCCTGCGGCCAGTCGGCGTCCTTCGGGCACGCCAGTGCCTCCTCGATCCGGGTCCGCATGGCGGTCAACGGGCTGCGCAGGTCGTGGGAGGCGTCGGAGGCGAAGCGGAGTTGCTGCTCCACCGCGGTCTGGGCGCGGTCCAGCGTGCGGTTCGCGGTCTCGGCCAGGTCCTGCAGCTCGTCGCGGTACTTCGGCACGGGCACCCGGTGCCGCAGGTCGCTGGCGGTGATCTGGGCGAGGTGGCCGCTGATGGCGTTCACCGGCTGCAGCGTCTTGCCGACGATCCGGTAGCTGCCCGCCGCGGTCGCCCCGACCAGCAGGACGAAGCCGACGGCGAGCGGGACGACCAACTGCGAGCCGACATACCAGGGGACGGCGGGGACGGCTATGTCGAGCTGCCAGACGCCACCCGCGCGATGGAAGGGGTAGGCGAGCACGATCATGCACCGGCCGGGGAAGACCTTCCCGCCGCAGGTGGTGACGCTGGCGTAGGCGTCGGGGTCGGGGTGCAGGTTCGTCATCGGCGGCTTGCCCGCCACATCGCGGGTGGCCGCGACCATGGCGCCGGACGGATCGAACACCTGGATCGCCTGCCCTGAGCCTTCGGCCAGCTCGGGGACGCGGTGGCGCATCTGGGCGCCCAGGAGCACGGCATCGGCGAAGAGCTGGTCGGTGCGGTAGTCGATGGCCGCCTGCCGGATCGTCACCATGGTGAACACCGCCACCGCGACGCACAGCAGTGCCATGACGGCGCTGGCCACCGCGGCCAGGCGGGTCCGGACCGAACACCGATGCCACCAGCTCACTCTGATCACCCCCTCACGTGATCAGAAGCACCGCGATGCCTCCCCTATCGATCCTCACCGGTTCCGGGAGAAGGGACCACCAAAAGCTGGCAAACGTCAGCATTGCTCCCTAAAGCGGCTACTTGCCTCACGGGCAGATGACGTCCGGAAGAAGGGGAGGCGGGTTTCGTCCTCAGGATCTCCAGGCGGTGAAGCCGAAACCGGCCGCCCAGGCTCTGTGCCGGTCGTCGCTGGTGTTGCGGTTCATCTCGGTGCGGGTGGTGCCCTTCTTCGACAGGTCCACCACGACCCATTCCTCTCCGCCGGCGTACCAGCCGTAAGGCGTCTTCACCTGTCTCGTCTCGGTCAGCGTCACCGCGCCCGCGGTGCCGGTGATGCTGACCTTGAAGGCGCCCCAGCGGGCCGCGCACTTCGCCGAGCTGACGAGCTGGAACTCGAGATAGGAGTCGACGCGCTCGCGCTCCAGGATGACCTGATCCGCGGTGCAGCCCATCGAGGACGGGTTCTTGCCCACGCAGGACGCCCCGGAGCACCCGACGGCGGCGTGGGCGGAGGTGGCGGCGGTGGCGCCCAGCGCGGTGGCGGCGAGGGCCGCCGCCAGTGCGGCGCGGGCGAGGGTGAGCATCGTCATCTGAGTTCCCATCAGCTTTCCCACGTGGTGCAGGTGTAGTAGCAGGCCTGGTGGCGGTCGCCACTGGTGTTCTGGTTCATGGGGGTCCAGCGGGAGCCCGCGCCGTTGCTGTGGCTGACGGTCTGAACCCGCTGGTTGTACCAGCCGTACGTCGTCTTGATCTGCCGGGTCGCCTTCACCACCGAGTATCCGCAGCACGAGCTCTCGTCGACCCCGACGGCCCAGTAGGCGGAGCATTTGGCGGACCTCATCAGGCGGACGCTGCTCTCCCAGTCTCTGGACGAGGAGATGGCCACCCGCACGGCGTCGGCGTCGCAACCGTAGTCGGCCGGGTCCTTGCCGACGCAGGAGGCTCCCTTGCAGGACAGCGCCGTCGTGGCGCCTGACGGTCCGCCGGTGACGGCGAGGGTCGTGCACGCCAACGCCACCGCGGTGAGCGTGCGTGCGATCGTGGATCTGGTGGACATCATGTCTCCTTGTCGTCAGCTATTGAGGTCGCGCAGAGCCTGGTTGAAGACGTTGCGGTACAGCACCGAACTGCCTTCCTTGGTGGGATGGAAGGACTGCTGGGAGACAGGGACGAGGCTCGGGCTCTCACCCTGGGTACGGGCCACGATCACGTTGTGGATGGCCTCCGCCTCCCCGCAGACCCCGCGGCCCGCGAACTGCTCGCGGGGGTCGGCGAAGGACACGGACGCGCCGGTCTCGACGGCGGCGGCGGTCGCGGCCGAGCGCAGGGCGCCGTTCAGCAGGCCGGCCATCTCGCCGAGCCAGGGATAGGTGTCCTCGCCGATGCCATAGACGCAGGGGCCGTCGAACAACCGCGGGTAGCCCATGAGGATGATGGCCGCGTTCGGGGCCTCGCGGTGGATCTCCAGCAGGGTGTCGTGGACGGCGGGGCCGACGGCGCCGTGGATCTGCCGGGGAACGGACTCGCCGAGCGGGACGTCGCCGTCTCCCTCCAAGACCGTCTCCTGACAGGGAGTCTGGCCCGGAGGGCGGACGATGCAGTGCTCCAGGATCGCGCCGAAGCGGGCGTCGTTGCCGCCGATGGACAGGGTGACGAGTGTGGTGTTCTCGTCCAGGTACCCCTTGTCGAGTTGGCCGTGTTCGCGGAACTGCCCTTGACCGGTCAGGTTGCCGGTGAGCGCGCCCGAGCAGGCGTGGAACTGGTGCTCCAGGCTCGGGTCCCAGGTGTCGTGCCGCTCGCCGATGCTCATGGCCGGACGGTCGGTGAGGGTGCCGGCGCGCGACCAGGCGTACTTGGAGCGGTGGCAGGCGTTGCCGTATTTCCAGCGGTATTCGGGGTTGTGGTAGGTGCCTTCGATGCCGCCGCCGTCGCTGTCGGTCTCGGTGTAGTAGTCGAACTGCGCCGCCGTCGAGGCGCCCTCGCCGGAGGCGTAGGAGTCGCCCAGCGAGACGATCTGGTGCCTGGGCTTGGAGCTCAGGAGCTGGAAGGCGATGGCGTCCCAGGCGATTCGCTGTTCGCCGTCGCCGTCCTCGGTGAGGTTGGACAGGGAGACCGACGGCACGCCGCCGAAGTCGAAGACGCCGAGGGAGACCCAGCGGTGCTGCCGGACGCGTTGCAGGACCGCGCGTTTGCGCCGGCCGTCCCCGGTGTCGATCGTGTATACGGCCTGCTGGGTGGCGGCGTTGTGGTCGGGGATGTGCACCATCACCCGCGCCCACTGGTGGAGGGTGCGGCCGAGGGTCCAGGTGCCGGTGACCCGGTAGGCGGCGTCGCTCGGCCGGCGGGTGTTGGCGAACCAGAAGTGGCCGCCGAGCCCGCCTCCGGCCTGATGGAAGTCGATCTTCGAGCGTTCGAGTCCTTCGTCGTCCTTGGCGAAGTCCAGGGCGAACGAGCCCGCGTTGGTGAAGCGACGGCCGCAGCCGGGCCGTACCGAGGCGACCGTGTCGGGCACGTCGTCGATGACCAGGGATCCGGCCGGTACGGCGTTGCTCCCGTTGAAGCCGGTGGTGAAGGGGTCGCAGTTGGGCCGGAAGTGCTCCACCGGCATCTTCTTCTCCTCGACCTCGCCCGGATGCAGGGCGAACTCGGGCTCTGGATAGTCGGTCGGGAAGCGCATGTTCGCGTTGCCGCACTCGGCGGCGCAGTTCGCCTTCCAGACGACCGGTTTGTGCCACCAGCAGCGGAAGTCCTCCCTGAGGCAGGGCTGCGCGGAGGGCGCGCAGGAGTTGCTGCTGTCGCAGAACAGGGTCCGGGGCGGTTTGACCTGCTCGCGCAGGGCCTGGGTGTTCCACCACGCCTGGTTGTAGCCCGCGTGCGTGGAGTCATCGCGGAAGTCGTACTTGGCGATGGGGTGGGCGGCCCAGCCCATGACCTTCTCCGGGTACGGCCAGCGCTGCGGGTTGGCGGCGTCGGCCTGGCTGTGCTCCAGGAACGGCGTGCGGTTGGGCGGGTAGTCGGCGTTCATCGGGTTGTTGGACCAGCCCAGGCCCCAGTTCCCGAACTGGTCGGTGCAGGTGGGGCTGGGCCGGCAGCCGGTCTCGTTGCCGAAGCGCGCGTCCGGCTGGAACCCGCTGTTGTAGACCCACACGGCGGCGAACCAGTTCTCCAGCTTCGCCGGGTCAGCGTTGTTGACCTTGATGTGGTCGTAGACCTGGTTCCACTTGTCCTGCAGGATGCGCAGGCCCGCGGCGATGTTCGTGGCGTAGTCGAGGGCGATGGCCCGCTGGGTGGTCTCGGCCTGGTCGCCCTTGCGCATGCCGGTGGTGACCTGGGCGACGCCGTACCCGCAGTCGGCCTCCCGCCAGCGGATGCTCCAGCCGTCGTCGGAGGCGCGCCTGCCGTAGTAGTCGCCGATCAGCGGGTTGCCGGTGACCCCTTCCAAGGCGTGCCAGGACGCCTGCCACAGGTTGGACTCCTGCGCCAGGATGCCGAGCATGATCTGCGCGGGCACCTGGCCGCCGCCCTTGAGCGACAAGGGCGGCAGCAGCCCCTGCGGCGACCAGGACGGCAGCCCCGACTGGTTCCAGTTGGAGGGCCGCGGCGTCGTGAGCGCGCCCTGAACGGCGAGGTTGACCGCCCATTCGACCTGCTTCCAGTGCGGTTGCAGCGCTTGCCGGCGGGCGTCGTTGCGCGCGATGGCGCAGGGCTCGATCGGGTTTTCGGTCTGGGGGGCGGCCCGCCCGGCGGCTTCCGGATCGCCTGCGGCCCGCGGACCTCCGGGGACGAGCGTGAAGTCGAGCCCCGCTCCGGTACGGGCCACGTGCGCCTTGAGCGTCACCCGCGAGGCGGACCCCGGCACGCCCACGCCCGCGGACGTGTGGGAGAGGAACAGCGCGCCGCCGGTGGAGACCTCGTCGTGCGCGCCCGCCGCCACCTGGACGACCTGGCCGGGTAACGCGTCCACTTCGGTGGGACGGCCGGTCAGGTAGGCCGTGCCGCCGGCCCCCGCCGCCAGGCCCAGTTGGGTGAGCGGGCCCGTCGCCAGCCGCTTCGGCCGCTGTCCGCCGGCGGGCAGGTGTTCGACGGTCGCCAGGTCGTCGCCGTGGGCGGCGAGGAAGGTCAGGCTGCCGTCGCGGTGCGGACGCAGGTGGCTCGGCGTGCCCTGCGAACGTGCGTACCGGCTTGTCTCGCCCGAGTTGGAGACCTCGATCAGGCCGTCGCCCGCCACCGCCACGATCGAGTCCCCCATCGGGACCGCCGAGGTGGCCTGGCCGGGCACCTCGACCGGGTCGGCGATCTTGCCGGTCGTCGTGTCCACCAGGTGCAACCGGGTGGCGGTGCCCTCCTTCCCGCCTGCCTGGCCGAACACGGCGCTCTCACCGGCGCCGCATCCCGGGCTGTGGTAGGCGAGGCTCGCGTGCAGTCCCAGCCTGGTGATCCGCCCGGACTCCAGGTCGACCAGCGCGGTGAACGCGCCGCGCCGGAAGAGCGCCTCGGAGTTGGTGAACTGGCGTGGCGCGTAGGCCACCACCGCCCGCTTGGCCGAGCCGGTGAGGCAGGCGTTGCCGACCCACCTGTCGGTGTCGAAGCCGCCCTCCGACAGGGTCGCGGCGGTTCGCCACCGGTAGCCGTCGGCGGCTCTGGCGACCAGGAGGTGGAAGCCGGTCGAATCGCCGGCAACGGTCCAAGCCAGGTCGTCGGAGCCGGCCCATCCCGAGCCGAGCAGTTCCTCCCGCCGGTCCGCGGGGACGGACGGGACCGGCTCCTGGACGGCAGCCGAGGCCGGCGCCATGAGAGGTGCGGCCGGCACGCTCGACATCGGTGCGAGCACGACGCCGACGAGCGCGGCGAACACGAGTGAGGTACGCACCGGCTACCACCGGGCCGTGCGGATGACGGCTCTGAGATCGGTGGTGCCGTGGCGGGTGCGGGTCAGGTCCATCAGGCTCCGTTCGGGAAGGGTGGCGGGGCGGTTGGGACACCAGCACCGCCCTGGCGGAGCCCGGACGGCGGCGCTCGATCGGGTCCGGCGATGTCGAGGTTCGAGAACGATCTCCACGGACCGGCCCCATCCTGGCCGGGCAGCCGTGAGGATGCCGTGAGAGATCCGTGAGCCGGTTTCGGGGGAAGGCGGTGACGATGCTGACGTTCAGGGTGCTGGGCGCGGTGGAGGCGCGACATCGGGAGGACGTCGTGCCGATGCCGCCGAAGGTGCGGCGGCTGCTGGCCGCGCTGCTGTCGCGGCCGAACACCGCGGTCGCGGCGACGGACCTGATCGAGGCCGTGTGGGACTCGGCCCCGCCGGCCTCCGCGCGCGAGAGCCTGCGCATCTACGTCCACCGGCTCAACCAGGCGCTCGGGGCCGCGCGGGTGACCGCCGCGGCCGCCGGCTACCTGCTCGCCGTCGAGGACGCCGCACTGGACTCCCTGGAGTTCGAGCGGGCCGTCCGGCATGGCAGGCAGGCGATCGAGCGCGGCGACCTGGTCACCGGGATGGCCACGCTCGAGGCCGCCCTGGGGATGTGGCGGGGCCCGGCCTTCGCCGAGTCGCAGGCGCTGGCCGTCGTGCGGGAGGAGGCGGCACGCCTGGACGAGCTACGGCTCACCGTGACCGAGGAACGCCTCGACGCCGGGCTCACCCTCGGACGCCACGGCGAGATCGTCGCCGAGCTGAAGTCGCTGGCGCTCGCCCACCCGTTGCGCGAGCGGCTGCGCGCCCAGTTGATGACCGCCCTGTGGGGTGACGGCCGGCAGGCCGAAGCGCTGGCCGCCTACCAGGACGCCGCCGAGTTCCTGGCGCGCGAACTCGGCCTCGAACCCGGACCGGAGCTGCGCGACCTCCAGCAGCGGATCCTCCGGCAGGAGACGTACCCGGTCAGGACGCCCAGATCGGCCTCTGCCGTGGTGCCGGCCCAGCTCGCGCCGCCGAACTCCGCCTTCACCGGACGCGTCCGAGCGGCCCGCGCGCTGGACGGGCTGATCGCCCCCGAGAGCCCGACGCCGGTGGCGATCGTCAGCGGCATCGCCGGAGTCGGCAAGACCGCGCTCGCCCTCGACTGGGCGCACCGCAACCTGTCGAGCTTCCCCGACGGCCAGCTCTTCGCCGACCTGCGCGGCTACGACCGCCAGGCCGAGCCGGTCGCGCCGCACGACCTGCTGGGGCGGTTCCTGCGCGCGCTGGGCGTCAACAGCGAGCAGATCCCCGCCGACACCGACGAGCGCACGGCGTTGTACCGCAGCGTCCTGCACCCGCTGCGGGTGCTGATCCTGCTGGACAACGCGGCTTCGTCCGCCCAGGTCCGGCCGCTGTTGCCGGGTGCGCGAGGGTGCCGCGTGCTGGTCACGTCCCGGCCCCGGCTGGAGGACCTGCTCATCGAGTACGGCGCGGCAGCCGTTCCGCTCGCGCCCCTCGACGACCGGGAGGCCGTGAACCTGCTCGCCGGGGTGCTCGGCACCCCCTGGGTCGAACGGGAACGGACCGACGCCGAGCGGCTCGCCCGGCTGTGCGACGGGCTCCCCCTGGCCCTGCGGCTGACGGCCGCCCGGCTGACCAGTCGCCGAACCGGCTCGATCGCGGAACTGGTGGCGCAACTGGCTGACCGGCAGCGCCGGCTCGACCTCATGAACGGCGAGGAGCTGCAGGTCAGAAGCGGTTTCGAGCTGTCCTGCCGCGATCTGCCCGAACCGGTGACGCGCGCTTTCCGGCTGCTGAGCCTGCTCGACGCGCCCGGCGGCCTGACGGCCTGGCACCTCGCGGCGCTGCTCGACCAGCCGGACCTGCTCGAAGCGGACGCCCTGCTGGACGTCCTCGTCGACGCGCAACTGCTGCAACCCCTGGGCGTGGACCGCACCGGCCGGCGGCGCTTCCGCTTCCATGATCTCGTACGGCTCTACGCCGCCGAACGCGCCGAGACCGACGAACCGGAAGCGGAACGGCGGGCGGCCACCCTGCGCGCCCTCGGAGCCATGCTGGCCCTCACCGCCCACGCCGACAGGGCCTTCCGGGGCGAGGACATCGACGAGGTCCAGGGCACCAGCGCCCGCTGGTTACCCGACAACCACGCGGCGCTCGTCCCGGATCCGATGCTCTGGCTCGACACCGAACGGCTCAACCTCTCCGCCATGATCCGGCAGGCCGCCCGCGCGGGCTGGTCCGAGCCGTGCTGGGAGCTGACCGCCACCAGCTCGATGTTGCGGCAGAGGCGCGGCTACCAGGACGACCAGCTCGCCGACTACGAGATCGCCCTGCGGCTGTGCCGTCGTCAGGGCAATCTCCGCGGCACGGCCGCCCTCCTGCTGAGCCACGGCGGCCTCCACCACCAGATGGGCAACCTGTCACTCGCGGTCGCGTGCGCGAGCGAGGCCGTCGACCTGTACGAGCTCCTCGGCGACAAGCGCGGGCACGCGCTGGCCCTGGCGGACTCCGGCGTCGCCCACCGCGTGCTCGCCGCCTGGGAACCGGCCCTGGCGGCGTTCGAGCGGGCCTTCGAGATCTTCGAGGAGATCGGCGACCTGGCGTCCGCCGCGTACGTGCTGTTCCATCTCGGCGCGCTGCACCAGCGACGCGATCAGTTCGACCAGGCGCAGGCCGCGGCCGAACGCGGGCTCGCCCTGCTGCCTCCGGGGATTCCCGAGCTCGAACTCCACCTGCGCCGCACGCTCGGCGACGCCTACCTGCGCCAGGGCCGCGTCCAGGAGGCCCACGACATCCTGACCGACGTCGTACGGGGTGCCCGCGCGCGGCGCGACCTCTTCCAGGAAGCCGAGGCGCTCCTCGTCCTGGGCGAGACCGAGGTGGCCGCCGGGCGGCTCGCCCAGGGCCGGGCCACCCTCACCCTGGCGCTGGAGCAGGGCCGCCAGCTCAACGGGAGGACCTTCGAGGGACGGGTGCACCTGGCCCTCGGCCACATCGTCGACGGCCGGCACATCGAGCATCTGGAGACGGCAATCGAGATCTTCGCCACCTCCAACGCCCCCGCCTGGCACGCCAAGGCCGTGGCCGCCCTCGCCACACACCAACACTGACTGGTCGGTGAGACCATGTGCTCATGATCAGAGACCCGCAGATCCTGGCGTGCTCAGGGGTCCTGAATCCCCCTGACGGATTCAGGCAGGTAGGCGTCCAGATCTGGCAGGCCATGCAGTTGGCGAGCGTGCGCAGGCCACGGGTGTGCCTGATCGCCACGGCGGTCGGTGACTCTCGCGAGCACATCGACGGCTGGTACGGACGCGCCCGGTTGTTCGGGGACGCCGAGTTGTCCCATCTCCAGTTGTTCACGCAGCCGAACGTCACCGACGTACGCGCCCATCTGCTCGCCCAGGACGTGATCTTCGTGTCCGGCGGCAGCGTGGTGAACCTCCTGGCGGTGTGGCGCGCGCACCGGCTCGACGCGATCATGCGGGAGTGCTGGGAGAAGGGCGTCGTGCTGGCGGGTCAGAGTGCGGGCAGCCTGTGCTGGCATCAGGACGGGGTGACCGACTCCTTCGGTGACGACCTTGACGCCACCGAGGACGGCCTGGGCTTTCTGCCGTTCAGCAACGGTGTGCACGATGATCTGGACGACCAGCCCAGACGGTCTCGTTTCCGGGAACTCATCGGCGAAGGGACGTTGCCGGCCGGGTACGCCACCGAGGACGGCGTCGGTCTCCACTACGTGGGCACCCGGCTGCATGATGTGGTCGGGATCCTGCCGAACCGGAACGCATGGTTCGTCGAAGCCCATGACGGAAACTACCGCGAGCAGGCCATACCCGCCCGCTTCTGGGCCCCGTAAGGCGCTACGCGCCGGCCCCGTCGAGGGTTCCGGGTGACGGTGTGCCGCTCAGCAACCGGCCGGTGAGCAGGGCCGCGCAGGAGCCGAGGGTCAGCAGCCCGCCGGTGAGGAAGGTGCCCCGGACGCCGGTGAGCGGCAGGACCAGGGCCCCTAGGGCGGCCCCAGCCGCGATGCCCGCGTTGTAGGCGCCGGAGTTCGCCGCGAAGGCGATGTCCGTACGGCCCGGCGCGCAGTGCAGCATCGCGTTCTGCGTGACCATGAACACCGGGCCGAGCGCGCTGCCCATCAGCAGCAGGAACACCGCCGCCGCCACCGGGTGGGCGCCGAACGCGTACAGGCCGAGCATGCCCACCGACTGCGTGGCCACGGCGGCGGCCAGCGCGGACTGCGGGAAGCGGTCCAGGAAGACCCCGGTGACGCTCACCCCGGCCACGCACGCGACACCGAACCCCACGAGCAGGAGGCTGATCGCGTTCGGGGAGAACCCGCTCACGTCGCCCAGGAACGTCATGATGTAGGTGTATCCCGCGAACGCCCCGGCGGCCGACAAAGCCCCCACCGTCAGCACCGTGGCGAACCGCCGCACGTCGGGGCTGGTCGCGTAGGCGGCGGGCTCCTCCTCCGGACGCGAGGTCGGCAGCAGGACGGCGATCGTCACCAAGGAGACCAGCCCCAGGATGGCCAGCACGGCGACGGGCACCTGCCAGTCACTCTGCTGGCCCAGCCACGTCCCGGCGGGAACACCGAGTACGAGGGCGAGCGAGCCGGCGACGGACAGTGCCCCGACCACGCGTCCCCGGACCTCGGGTGCGAACAGGCCCACCGCGACCGGTCCCATCACGGCCCAGAACAGCGCCTGGGCGAGCGCGGTCAGCAGCCGCGCCACGAGGAGCGTCCAGTAGGAGGTGGCCAGCGCCGCGACCAAGCTGGAGATCACGAGCGCGGCCAGCAACCCCGTGAGCACGTGACGCCGGGGCACGGCCCGCACGGCGTGGGCGATCGGCACGGACACGACGGCCACCGTCACGCCGTACCCGGTGACCAGCAGGCCGACCGCCGACAGAGACACCCTCAGGTCTTCGGAGATGAGCTCCAGGAGTCCGACCGGCAGGTTCTCCGCGGTGTTGAAGGTGAGGGCGGCCAGCATCAGAGCCCCGAGCACCGCCGGCCTGTGCCATGGAGCCGGTTGCCGCGCGGCCGTACGGTCTCTTCTCGCCCTCGTCCATCGTGCCCGCGCGGCAGCATCGTCCATGTGGACACCCCATCAAGCCCACCAAACCCCCCGCAACCGAATTCACCTCGGCGTTGCCGTACGGGCGAGGCCCCGCGGCCGTCTGGTGTCCAGCGCGCGCGGGACGGGTTGCCGGGTGACAGCGCCAGGCTCGCGGGGGTGGGTGGCGCATCACGGTGGCCGTGGGGTGGGTCAGTCCAAGAAGTAGTCGGCCTGGGGCCAGATGTAGCCGGCAGCGCAGCCCTCGGAACCGGCGGGCCGGTCGGGTCAGGCGGCGTTCGGGGGTGCGGTGGCGAGGACGTGGGTGATGCGGTGGGCGGCCGGGGCGAGGTGGGTCACCTCGGCGATCGGTTCGCACCACGACCACCAGAACAGCCATCGGCCCTCCTCCGGCGCCGCCGAGATGATCTCGGACAGGGCGGTGGCTTCCGGGTTGATCACGCGCAGCCGCGGCAGCCGGTCGTCCGAGGTGAGCAGGCGGGCGTGCAGGCCGCGGTCGTGCAGCAGTCTCTGCAGGTCAGTGAGGTGGCCGGCGGCCTGCGCGGCCACCTCGGGGGTGACGGGCTGGGGCATGGCTGACTCCAAACGTGTCACGGGGTCGGGCGGTCAGGCGGAACCGTGGAAGAGCTCGTCGAGTTGTGCCGGGGTCGGGTGGAGGTCGAGGTCGCACCACACCGCGCGGCGTCCGGACGCGGGCAGCCGGTAGCTGCCCCACCGGTCGCGTGACAGGGCCCGGACGATCGCCAGTCCCCGCCCGTGCTCCGCGTACAGGGTGGACGCCTGCCTCGGGACGGGGACGGGCGTCGAACGGGCCGCGCCGGGATCGGTCACCACCAGTCTGAGGAAATCCGGCCCCTGGGAGAGGGTCACCTCGATGTCGTCGTCACCGCCGTGCAGGACGGCGTTGGTGACCAGCTCGGACGCCGCCAAGACCAAGATCTCCCCGGACGGGTGCGCGGACCCCACCCAGGCGGTGACCGCTTCCCGCGCCCGATATGGGGCCCGGGTGTCGCACGCCAGCCGGATAACGCCGAGTTCCTGATGTTCAGTCAGTGTGAGAATGGGGATCACCGGACTTGCCTCGTCATTTCGTGTGCGGACCCCGAAGGGTGTATATAGTGCGGCAGATTCCAGTATGACGGGCGGCCTTTTCCTGCCGTACTGACCAATCGGACGCAGGTATGATGCTCAACCGAACCTGAATCCGCAGTTAGCCAGCACCTTGTCGCATTTGTTCTTTATGCGGCTCTTGTATGCCACGCCATTTTCGCGATCACCCGTGGGATAGAAGTTTCGGCCCCTCGACTGCCCTGCGATCTGTCCACAGCTTTGCGTCTCGACGGTAATTTGTGGGACAGTTTTTAACGCCATTCATCCAACAGGATGTCGCGTTCTTGGGCGTTGGATGCGTGGCCATTGTGCGACCAGTCATGCGGAGGTAAAGCATGCCCGCGGCACGCAAACTCGACCCCAACGCGAGCAGGACAGCGGCCTTCGGAGCCGAACTGCGTCGCAGGCGCGAGGAAGCGCAACTCACCCAGGCGGAGCTCGGCCGGCACGCCGGATACTCCTCCAGCCAGATCGGCGCGGTGGAGGTCGGCAAACGCCCGCCCACCGAACAGTTCCTCACCGAGTGCGAGAGAGCGCTCGGCTCCGGCCTGCGCGAACTGTGGGCGTCGCTCTCCCGCCACCGCGACACCGCGCCCACCTGGTTCGCCCCCTGGTTGCAGGAGGAAGAGCAGGCGCAGTCGCTGCGCACCTGGCAGCCTCTGGTGATCCCGGGGCTGCTGCAGACGGCCGACTACGCCCGCGCCCTGCTGGAAGGCGAGTCCGGCCACGACACCGAACGCATCGACGCCCTCGTCGCCGCCCGGCTGGCCAGGCAGCAGATCCTGACCCGCACCAACCCTCCTCGCTACCTGGTGGTGCTCGACGAAGGGGTGCTCAACCGGCCCGTCGGCGGCCCCGCCGTGATGCGGGAGCAACTGGAGCGGCTGCTGGAATCGGCGAGAGTCCCGCACATCACCCTCCAGGTGTGCCCGCTGGGAGCCAACCCCGGCCTGAGCGGGGGCATCGTCATCGCGCAGGCGCTCACCGGCACCCGTCACACGGTCTACCTGGAGACCGCCGCCGAGCCCGTCGTGACGAGCTATGCCGAGGTGGTCGAGCTGGTTAGCATGAAACTGGATGCCATCAGGGCAGATGCCCTTCCCCAGAGGGCGTCGGTCGAGTTCATCAGGAAGATGGTGGAGAAATGGACCTGACGGCCGAGCTGGAGACGGCGGCCTGGCGCAAGGCGGAACTCTCGACCGGAAACGGCGGAGACTGCCTCGAAGTCGCACCACTGTCCGGCGGTCGTGTCGGCATTCGTGACACCGAGGCTCCCGGCCAGGCTCCCTTCGTGGTCCGGGCCGAGGTGTGGGCCGCGTTCGTCGACGGTGCGAAAAAGGGCGAGTTCGACTTCTGACGACCCCCGACCGTGCAGGGCCCCGGCTGATGCCGGGGCCCTGCTCATTGAAGACCGGTCCCGGGCCGGGGCGCGTATCGGTGATGCCGTGACGGCGATCTGGAAGGAGATCCGGCCCGAGCGCTCGAAGACCTGATCAGCGACCTGGCGATCTGGCAGACCCACCCGGACTGCTACGACGGGCCGAGCGCGCGGGAACGCGCCGTCAGGGAACCGAAGGCGCGGCCCACGACCGCTTCAAGCGGTTCGTCGCGTCCGGTTCGGCCTGCACCAGGATGTTGTGCTTCTTCCGGCTCAGGTGAACCAGGGAAGCGTGTCAGCCCGTTCGGTCGCCGCTTGCGCAGCTCGCCAGCACGGCCCAGAGGACGTCGTCCAGATCGGCGTAGACCGGCGTGCCCGGCCGGGCGAGCTGGCAGAGCATGCGCACGTCGGGCTCCCGGGGGAAGTCCGGATGCGCCCCGACCACGATCCGCCGGCCCTCGCCCAGCGCCTGGCCGAGCTCGAACAGCGCGATCGGCTGGCTCGTCACCGCCGGGTCGCTGGCCGGGAACCAGAAGAGCGTGACCAGACCCGGCAGGTGCAGGTGGTGCTGTTCCCAACTGACCTGCTCCCAGGCGGCGGCCGGGTCGGCGATCGGGAAGTCGGCGCGGGCCGGATTGATCACCACCAGCGGCGATTCGGCCGCCGCCAGGACGTTCGCCGCCCGGACCTGCCAGCGCTCCACCCCGGTGATCCCGCCCGCCAGGAACACCGCCGGCGGGTCCGTCCGCTGCGGCCGGTAGTAGGTGGGCGCCTCGACGTAGAGGTGCCGGGCCGCGGGCCGGCGCGGCTCCGGCGGCCGGTGATGAGGACTGGTCACCGCTCCGCGACCGCCTCGTCCAGGTGACGGTGCAGGGATGTCGCCAGGGTCGCTTCGCGTTCCACAAGCCCAGCCACGCGCCGTCCTCCTGTTTGGTGGTGTCGCCCTGGAGCGAAAGCTTCGTCCTCACAGACGGCCCGGACGAGGGCTGCGGCCGGGCACTCACCGGCCATTCAACAACAGACGACGGTCGTGAGTTGATCTGCGGACATTACGCGGCTCAAGCCCCGGAGCAGGTTCCGCCTAGCTGCAGTACCTCCAGGTCGTGGTGGTGGTGCCGTAGATGCCGCCGCCGTAGATGGCCTTGATGGAGCCCGTCCACCTGATGCAGGTGCCGGCGGCGGGACCGCTGGCCGCCGCGTAGTGGGCGTAGTTGCCCTCGTCGGTGATGGTCTTCATGCCCTGACGCTCCAAGACGGCCTGCGTGTAGCTGGCGACGCCGTCCGCCCGGCCGACTCTCAGGGTGAGCACGCAGTTCTCCTTGTAGGTGCCGCTCCACAGGATGTAGACCTCACCCAAGGGCATGTTGTTCCGGTCATCCCAGAGATCCTCCCTGGTGAGCTGCGTGTAACTGCCGTTCGACCAACCGCACCCCTGCGCCGAGACGACGGCTTCGCGCAGGGTGTGCGCCGAGGCGGGCGCGGCCACGAACGCGATCGAGGCGAGCACGAGGGCAAAGGCCGAACCGATGCGCACGAGAATGCGGCGATATGTTCGAGACATGAAAGGTGTCCTCTCTTAGCTGCGATTTCATCCACTCCGGCAGTCAGGTACGCGGTTGTCAACACCTGTGGATGTTCTGCGTCCTATCTGTGCATGCTCTGAGCATTCGCATTAGGGCACAGCCGGGTCACCTGGCAAGTCGGCATACGGAGTCGGTTGGTTACGGACCGTGGATGCCATCGGGGCGAGGCCGCTCCGGTAAGTTCGTTGCCGGTGGCAGAAGCGCGGCCCCGGCGGTACTTGCCTGGCGGCAGGCCGGGGCCGCGTGGCACCGATACCACGGGTGTCAGCGGCGGAAGGCGCCGGCGTGCTCGGCCACACAGTCGGCCCAGGTGCGCTCGACCTCGGAGCCGACGGACGCCGGATGTGCGGCGCGTCTCACGGAAGACGTGCTTCGTCCCAGGTCCGGGCCGCTGTCGGCGGTGCCGTGGGCCTCCCTCGATCGAGTTCGGGAGCGGCCACTAGTCTGGCGCGCATGCAGGCCGCGAGCCCGTTCGAGGAGCACCTCCTGCGGGCGTACGAACGAGGGGACCTGGCCCTCTGCCTGCGCCTGCTGCGCGACGGCGACCTCGCCTGTCCGATCAGCGACGCGGCGGCCGGCGGTGCGGAGCCGATCGCCTGGCCGACCGTGACGGACGGCGTCCGGACCTGGCTCATCGGCTACACCTCCGCCGAGGCGATGCGCGCGGGCACCGGCGACGCCGTGCGGCACCACCGGATCGTGTCCATGACCGAACTGGCGGCGGGCTGGCCGGACCTCCGCTGGGGCCTGGCGATCAACCCCGGGCTGGAGCCGTCCTTCCTCCTCGAGTCCGGGACGGTCGCCAGGCTCGCCGTTCCCACGCTGGAGCAGGACGTCGCCGCCGAGCCGGGGGCGGGCATCCCCGTCGTGCAGAAGCTGCTGCGGCCCCGCGACATCCAGGCCCTGCTGGACAGCCGCGAGCCCCGGGTGTCCGGCTACTGCCACCACGCCATGGACGTGGAGCACATCGCGACGCCGGTCGTGCTCGCCCGCGCGTTGCTCCAGGAGGAGGCGCTCACCAGCGGCGGAGCGGTGAACATCCTGCGCTGGCCGGTGGTCGGCCCGGCCCTCTACCGGACGCCGTACGGCGGGGTGGACGAGGAGGGGATGGCGGCCGTCGCCGGGTGGGTCGTCGAGGAGCCTCCGTTCGTCGGCATGGGCCTGGCGCCGAACGTCGACGAGACGATCAGGGAGTACAAGGTCAACGGGGTGGGTCTGCCCAACGGGGCGGAGATCGTGGAGTTGGGCGCCGACGGGCGGGAACGGGTCCGGGCCCGCTATGACGGCGATCGCCGATGGTGGGTGCTCATCGAGGGAGCCTGAGCGCGTGACGCTCCGGGCGCGCTAACGGCGCGCTAGCGGCGAGGACTACCGTTCCGCCACGTTGACCGGAATGTCGTCGACGGACTGTGCAACCTGCCCGACCTCTGGAGTCAAGCGTGTCCGAGCCCTACTTCGACGAGCTCGCGCCGCCGCAGATCTCAGGGCCGGGACGATCATGGTATCCCGACTATCCGCGGACGGGCGACGCTACGCGATGGCGCGTCAGCACATGAACAACTTCAACGACTATTCGAAGGCACTGCACGCTTTCCTGCCGAAGGAAGTCGTCTGCAAACTGCCCGTCTACGAACAGTGAGGTGGCCTGGCGGTGGAGACCGGCGACGCGGCGGGGATGCAGGTGTACGTCGACGAGTTGAAGGCGAGATTCGTGCAGTTGCAGGGCGAGGCCCTGTCGTTGCACGAGCGACTCCGGGCGGTGCGGGTGACGGAGAAGTCCCGAGACGGCCTGGTGTCGGTGACGGTCGGGGTGCGCGGCGAACTGGTCCGGCTGGACATCGATCCGCGGGTGTACCGGCGTCCGGACGCGCGGTCGCTGGCCGACGTGATCGTCGAGACGGCGCGGCGGGCGGCGGCGCGGGCGGCGGACGAGGTGGTGGAGCTCTTCGAGCCGCTGGTGCCCGCCGAGCAGATGCGGGCTCACCTGGACGGCGACCTGGAGACGGTGCTGGGGCAACTGGCGGGTCAGATGCTGGGAGAGGGCAGGCAGCGGTGAGCGGGTCGTCGGAAGCGGGGCCGGCGGACGTGTTCATCGGCCAGTCGCTGGCGTCCGGCCTGGCGGGCCTGGAGGTGATGGCGTCCGGTCTGGAAACCGGGTGGGAGCAGGCACGGGAGCGAATTCTCGGGCTGCTGGACGCGCGGCCGTGGGGTGACGGGCAGGAGGGGGCGGCGTTCGAGCAGGCCCTGCTGGCCTACGGCGGCCCTTGGCAGTGCGTGGACGACACCGACCTGCTGGTGACGGAGATCGGCGGCCTGCCGGTCACCTTCCGGACGCAGGTGGACAACACGCTGGCCACGGACGCGGCCATCGCCGCAGGCATCACGGCACCGCCTCAGTGGACCATGTGAGCGGGGAGTGGTCGCGGGCCGATCGGAGGTCGACTCCCAGCTTCCCGGCATTCTGTCCCCCTCGTCCAGCGGGGGGATCTCCACCACCGATGTGGAGCCCGCCTGGCAGACCGAGGCGCTGCCCGAGTGGGCGGTCAACTGGCTGATTCCGATGCTGACGGCGGGCGAGCCGTGGCCTCGGGCCAGCGAGAGCGGGCTGTGGCAGGTCAGGCTGGCCTTCGAGGACGCCACGGGCGTGCTGGTGTCATCGCTGGAGCCGACCGCGTTCTCGATTCGCGACATCTCGGCCGGCCTCGAGTCACCGGCCAAGCCGGCGGCGTTCGCCCGGACGCGGCAACTCTTCGACGAGCAGACGGGGGTGCTGGCCAAGGCGGGCTCCACCGCACTGTACGCCCTGCAGATGGATCACATGGCGCGGCAGACCCAGTACTCGAAGTTGTCGATCAATGTGGCGTTCTGGGTGTCGTTGACCGCGGCGCTGATCGCGATCCTCGTGGTGACGGCCGGCCCGCTGGCCCGGTTGCTGGTGGGCGCGGTGGCCAGGTCGGGCAACGTGCGGATGGCGCTGGCCCTGGAACGGTTGGCCATGCTGGCGGGCCGACCGTACGCGACGAGCGCGTTGAGCCGGCTGCCGGGGCTGTCCGGCGGGGTGGCAGGCGGGGCGACAAGCGGGCACTTGCTGACGCTGGAGCTGTACGAGGAGGTGGCCGAGGAGGTCTTCGGGGACGCCCTGGCGCAGTTCCAGCAGATCAGGATGGGCACGCTCGACGAGTGGGACTGGAGCAAGACCAGGGCGGCGGCGATCGGGGCGACGATCGGCACGGTGGTCGGCGTCATGATCGCCAATCAGACGCGGAAGGTGGCCGACAGCATTCCCGGCATCGAGTGGCTCAACGCCCGTGCGGGGGACGCACCCGGGGTGGTCAACGCGATCCTGCGCTTCCCCGGCCGGGCGCTGAACACCGGGCTGAACAACGTGGCGGCCTCTCCGGTGGGCAGCGTGGTGGCCAACGGGGTGGTGTACGGGCAGTGGACGCCGCCGACGTCGGATTCGTTGCTGGGCGCGTTCATGGGCGGGGTGGGCAGGACCAACACGATCAGCCCGTTCAGCGCCGAGGTGGCCACCGCGGTGCTCCATCCCGTCTCCACGCTGGCCGGGGTGCTCGACGGCGCGCTCGCGACCGTCCCGACCGGTCCGTCGTTCCAGCAGGAGACCGGGCAGCACGCGACGGCCGAGACCTCGCACGGAAGCGGGGCGGCCACCTCGGTCAGGGCGTCCCTCGATCTCGCCGATCCGGCGCATCCGCAGACGCACACCCCGTCGCAGACCCGCGCTCAGACGCAGTCGTCGGCCAGGCCGGACGAAAGCAGCACGGCCGTCGAACCGGACTCCCCCGGGACGCCGAGGCCACGGCAGCCGGGCGGGTCCGACCGGCCGGCGGGCGCGGCTCCGCAGGGTCCGTCCGCAGACCACGCCCCGGCCGACCCCGGCACTTCCGCCGAGCCTGGCACCCCCGCCGAGCCGCCGTCCGGCGACGGCGCGCCCCGGCACGACACGGAGACCGTTCCGCCGCCGGACGTCCCCGAGGCGGTCTCGCCCTCGACCCCCGACAGCGACATCGACACCGGCACCACCACCACATCGAGCACCACCACGTCGAGCGCAGTCGCCGGTCAGGAGGTGCGGGACGCCCAGCCCGCGGGCGCGGCGGAGCCGTCGAAGCGCAGCATCGAGGCGCTGATCAACCGGTCACCCGGGCCGACCGAGCCGGGCAGCCGTTCCGACTACACCCTGGTCGCGGCCCGGCCCATCGAAGGGACGCGGTTCGTGGCCGGCGGGCGGCACAGAACCCTGCCGAAACTCACCGTGGAAGAGGTGCGGGCCACCCTGGACGCCCAGGTGCTGCCCGCCGACTTCGGCACCACCGTCAAGGGCTGGCGCTGGAGCGACACGAACACCCTGATCGTGGAGACCGGCGACGGCGTCCAGCACTTCCGCTTCGAGATCGGCGACGTCAGGGGCAACCTCCTGGGACGCACCCAGGTGGGTCCGGGCACCGCGACCGACCCGCACCATGTCCAGCTCACGCCCAGGGTGGCCCGCGACCAGGTGGCCAGGCTCGTCGTCCACGAACTCACCGACACCTTCCAGCGCCTGGCCGCGCCCCGATCGGGCGTGCTCCGCCCGTCGTCGTCCGAGCCGGCTGGTCGCGACCACTGCGTCACCGCCCGCCACAGCGAGTTCCGGCTGCTCAGCCGGAAGCTGGCAGCGGCGGCCACCGACGCCGAACGTGCGATTCTGCGATCCGAGATCGACGGCATCCTGGGCGAACTGAGCAGGTACGGGCGTCCGCTGCCCGATGGCCTGGACGGCGTGCCGACGGGCGAGCAGGGCTCCGGCGAGGCGTCGCCGGACGTGGAACGTCCGCTCTCCCACCAGGAGCGCATGCAGGCGGTGGCCACGAGATGGCGCTCGATCCTGGAGGAGAAGCTCGCGCAGGGCAACGGTTCCACCTTCTCCAGGAAACAACTGAAGAGCATCCAGGCCGAGGTGGCGGAGATAGAGGCGGATTACCTCGAAGGCGGAGTCGACTTCTCGCTCATCCAGATTCAGGAGATCCTGGACGCGCTCGACTCGGCCGAGCCCGCCATCGTGGTGATCGAGGGCTTCGGACCGTACCTCGTCGACTACGGCGGCGCCATAACCGGCGAGAACATGATTCCGGCCGACAGCAGAGGGCTGCGGCTGATGGCCGCCATCACCACGTCGATGCGCGGGCGGGCGCCGTCGGCCGACGTCAGGGTCGGCTCCCTGTGGGACGAGTACAACGACACCAGCGAACACCACCCCGACGGCAGAGCGGACCTCGAGTTCACGCCCGAGATGATCGCCGAGTTCCGGGCCAGCATCGTCGATCGGCTCAAGGACTCCGGCGCCATTCCGGCCGACGCGCGGGAAGGCGTGGATTTCCACCTGTTCCAGGAGAGCACGCTCACGGAACGGGCGAACGAGCTGGTCGGCCTCCTGGAGACGGCCGGCCTGATCCAGCGCAACGGCGACCGCATCCACCTCGTGAACCCGGAGTTCACGAATCCGCTCTTCCACAAATTCGGCCTGCGCACACCGAACAAGTGGCTCTGCGTCGCCCTGGACACCGCGCAACTCGGCGCGCTTGTCGACGAGGTCCGGACGGAAGGCCAGGAGAGTCCGCGCATCATCAAGATCGTGGCGTTGCCGCACTACATGAAGGAGGAGCAGAGCCAGCTCAGAGAGCTGCTGAACGTGCTCGGCGGAAAACTGAACATCGAGTACCACAACATCTTCTACGATCCGGCGGGCGACCTGGTGGCGATGGCCGAGGTGATCGAGCGGAAGCTCGGCATCCGCGTAGCACGTCCCGCCGAGGGTGCCACCGGCCTCCAGCCGGCGCCTCCGGGCTCCGGCGATCCCCCCGGTGACGGGCGCTGATACGGCACCCCCGACTGTTGATGACTTTGGGCCTCCAGACCATTACTCTCCGTGATGTCGATCTCGTTCGAGACGACGTCATGGGAGGGGGAAACCACATGAACCTCGTCAAGGTGGGCAAGAGGCTGGGAACCGGCGCGCTGGTCGCGGCGGCCGTACTGGCGCCGACCGCGGCTCACGCCATCGACGCTCCCTACGCGCAGGCGGCCGCGATCGTCCTCAAGGACGGCACCCTGCACTTCGACAAGAACATCGAGTCCGTGCGCAGGGTCGGCACCGGCCGGTACTGCGTGAAGGTGGACCGCGTGGTCGACGTCACCAACAAGACGCCCGTCCAGGCCACCGCACGTACGGGGGCGCGCGCGATCAGCGCGTTCAACTGGAAGTCTCCCGTGTGCAACAGCGAGGACAACACCGTCATCGTCTACACCTACAACCTGGAGGGGCACGGCGCCGACTCGGACTTCTACCTGACCATCCCGTAGCGGATGGAGATCCTCGCCTCGCGCGAGGCGAGGATCTCCCGTTCCGATGGGTCCGCATTTGGACCTCGGACCAGCGCGGCGATCCGACCGTAGACACGCACACCCAAGAAAACTACTGACCGTAGCTATAAGGTTCCTTTACGTAAACGCTTGTGGTGCGACCGGTGCAGAGCCTTCGCAGCCCGCGAGCAGAGCACATGCCCGTCTCCGCGCGATCGGGTGCGCCAAGCGAAAGGAACCTTCGTGCGCAAAACCGTCCTGGCCCTGGCGGCTGCCGGCCTGTGGACGCTGCTCTCGGCGTCCGCCCACGCCGTGAGCCTGCCGGCGACCGTCCCCGCGCCGCCTCCCGCCGGTCTGGCTCCGCCGGCCCTGACTGCGCCCGCGCCGGCCGCCGAGCCGGCCGCGCCCGCACCGGCGCCGGAGCCCGCTCCGCCCTCCAGCCTGGTGACGGTCTTCAACGACGAGATCATCGAGCCGATCAACATCCCGGTCAGCACCTGCGAGAACGTGCTGTCCCAGCACTCCTCGACCTCCTGCAACGCGGGTGCGGCCTCGGCGACCACCGTGCCCTGACCCCGTTCGGCGGGCAACAGGTAGGGCGCTGACCGGCGTCGCAGGCGTCGCGCGGCCGAGCGGCACGCCGATCGCCGGAAAGCGACATCACCTTCGAGGCCCCGGACGGACGACGGTCCATCCGGGGCCTTTTTCCGCCCGCGGGCCGGGCGTGTTATCGATTTGGTGTCAAGTTCGACGCACGCCGGCACGCCGCGTGCCACCGTGCACGACCCTGATGGGACGTGGCTCGCCGCGTCACCGTCCGGCGTCCCTGGTGACGCGGCCCACCTGGGGTCCCGGCCGGGCGGCGGAGCGGCGTCCGGCCGCGATCCGGCCGTGCGAGACCCATCCGCCCGTGGGGGAAAGACCAAGAGAGATGACCCTCGAATGCGTCGCCCGGCTGTTGCCGACGGGTTTCGAAGGCAGGACACTGGGCCAACGGGGGATTCAATGACAATTCACATAGAGTTTCGAGTTCTCGGCCCGCTGGAGGTCAGCGTCAGGGGGCGTCCCGTCAGGCTGGGCGGGCTCCGGCAGCGGTCCCTGCTGGCCGCGCTGTTGCTGGACGCCGGGCGGGTCGTGTCGATCGATCGGCTGGCGGCCACGATCTGGGGAGAACGGCTGCCCGATTCGGTGCGCACCCAGATCCCGATCCACGTGCACGGGTTGCGCAAGGCGTTCAAGACCGCGGGGTGCGGCGTGCCGGTGATCGTCACCGAGCAGGCCGGTTATCGCCTGCGCACCGACGGCGTGTGGCTCGACCTGCGCGAGGCGGACGAGCAGGCGTCCGCGGCCAGGAGCGCGTCCGCGGCCGGGCAGCGCGAGCAGGCGGCGGACGGGCTGGGACGGGTGCTCGGGCTCTGGCGGGGGCCGGTGCTGGCCGGCATCGACACCACCGAGATCGCCACGGCGGCCCGCGGCCTGGAGGACACCCGGCTGGCGATCGCGGAGGAGTGGGCCGAGGCGGAGCTGGCCTGCGGGCGTCCGCGCGAGGTGGTGGCGCGGCTGACCCGGCTGGTGGAGGACCATCCGCTGCGGGAGGGGCTGCGCGCCCAGTTGATGCTGGCGCTGTGGCACACGGGACGGCAGGCCGACGCGCTGGAGACCTACCAGCAGGGACGCCGGCACCTCCTGGACGAGCTGGGCCTGGAGCCCGGCAGCGGGCTGCGCGACGTCCAGCAGGCGATCCTGAACGGGCCGCCCGCCGAGGAGGCCGCGCGAGCGGAGGCTCTCCGGCTGCCCGTGCCGCCCCCGGACGGGCCGCCTCCGGCGTCTGCCGTAACGATCCGGCCGGCGCAGTTGCCACCGGCGGTGTCGGCGTTCGTGGGCCGGGAGACGCAGTTGCGCACGCTGGACCGGCTGCTGCGGCAGGACGGACGGCACCCGCCGATGGGCGTGATCAGCGGCGTGGCCGGGGTGGGCAAGACCGCGCTGGCGCTGCAGTGGGCCCATCAGGTGGCCGACCGCTTCCCCGACGGCCAGTTGTTCGCCAATCTCCGCGGCTACGACCAGGACAGGGAGTCGGCGCAACCGGAGACGGTGCTGGAACGGTTCCTGCGGGCGCTCGGCGTCGACGGGGCCGTGATGCCGGCCGGGGTGGAGGAGCGGGCCGCGTTGCTCCGCAGCGTCCTGGTCGGGCGGCAGGTGCTGGTGGTGCTGGACAACGCCGAGTCGGCGGCGCAGGTGCGGCCGTTGCTGCCGGCGACGCCGGGCTGTTGCGTGATCGTCACCTCCCGGCGCCGGCTGGAAGGGCTGCTGCTGGGCGGCGGCGCGGCGCCGGTGCCGGTGGAGATGCTGACCGAGCGCGAATCCGCCGAACTGCTGGCGCGCGTGCTCGGAGCGGAGCGCACGGCCGCCGAGTGCGAGGCAGTGGCGCGCCTGGCCGCCCAGTGCGACGGGTCACCGCTGGCGTTGCGCATCGCGGCGGCGAAACTGGCCATGCGCCCGCAGTGGCCGCTCGCCGAGATGGCCGACCGGCTGGCCGACGAGTGCGGCCGGCTGGACCAGCTCAGCCGGGGCGAGCTGGAGGTGCGCGCCAGCATCGAGCTGTCGCACCGCGAGCTGTCGGCCCGCGCCGCCCTGGCGTTCCGGCGGCTGGGGCTGCTGGACGCCCCGGGCGGGTTCGCGCCCTGGCTGGCGGCGGCGCTGCTCGACACGACGTTGCGCGACGGCGAGCGGTTGCTGGAGGACCTGGTCGACGCCCAGTTGCTGCAACCGCTGGGCCGGGACACGGCGGGCCAGCCGCGTTACCGGTTCCATGACCTGATCCGCCTGTTCGCCCGCGAGCAGGCGGAGGCCGCCGAGACCTCCGAGGCCAGGCTGGTCGTGCTGAGCCGGGTCTTCGGCGCGTTCATCGGCCTGGCCGAGCGGGCCCGCGACGTGCGGTTCGGCGGCCGTTACCTCATGATGCCGAAGGGCGACGCCCCGCGCTGGCTGCCGGCGGACGGCGCACCGGCGGAGTTGCCGAGCGACCCGCTGGCATGGCTGGAGAGCGAGCGGCTGAACCTCGTGTCCGCGGTGACGCTGAGCGCCGAGCTTGGGCTGGCCGACCTGTGCCGGGATCTGGTGGCCGGGTTCGTCCACATGCTGGAGACCCGGACGTACTTCGACAACTGGCAGGCGCTCGCCGCCCGGGCGCTCGACACCTGCCGCGCCGCCTCCCACCTGCCGGGACAGGCCGCGATGTTGCTCTCCCTCGGCTCGCTGAACCTGTGCCGGCGCCGGTTGCCGCAGGCCGCCGGCCCGCTCGAAACGGCCCTGGAGCTGTTCCGGCAGCTCGGGGACGTGCCCAGCCAGGCCATCGCGCTGCGCCACCTCGGCTCCGTCCATGTCTCGGAGGGCGACCACGCCAGGGGGAAGCGCGAGCTGGAGCAGGCGCTGACGTTGTTCGAGCAGGTCGGCGACAACACGGCGCTGGCCCACGGCCTGGGTTACCTCTCCCACGTGCACATGCTGAACGACCGGCTGGAGGAGGCCGAGCGGCTGCTGGAGCGCGCGCTGGCCATCGGCGCGGGAGGCAAGCGGGTCGAGGCCCAATTGCGCAAACGCCTGGCGGAGGTCTATCGCCGCCAGGGCCGGGCCGACAAGGCGATCGGGCACTGCGCACACGCCCTGACCTTGGCCCGCGAGCTGAACGACCTGGTCGGCCAGGCGTACGTGCTGCACGCGCTGGGCGAGGCGCGGCTCAGCCTGGGACAGAGCGTCGAGGCCGACCGCACACTGCGGCAGGCCCTGGGCATCGCCCGTCAGGTGAACGACAAGCTGGCCGAGGGCCGGATCCTGCTCGCGCTCGGCCACCTCGAGAACGACGACAGCGCCTGCCACCTCCAGCAGGCCGCCGACGCGTTCGCCGCCGTGGGCGCCGCGGGCTGGCACGACAAGGCCATGCGGGCGGCTGCGCGGGTGAGCGTCTGAACGTCGTCGCACCGGGCACTCGGCTACGATGCTTTTCCCTGCGAAGAGGGCTCTTCCCTGGCATGAGGGACGATTGGTAAGTGGTGTGCGTTTCCTGATCACCGGATCGGCCGGCCGACCGGCCGCGCCCGGCCTCATGCCGCCCGAGCGGGTGGCCTCCGTCCGCGAGGGCTCCTGGTGAGCGAGCCCGGCCTGCCGGAAGGCCACCAGGAACAGGGCATCCAGCCGGACACGAGCGCCACGTCCCAGGCCGCCGCCCAGCCGATCCCGGCGCAGTTGCCCAGCCCGGTCGCGACGTTCACCGGCCGCAAGGCCGAGGTCGAAGGGCTGTGCGCGATGCTCACCGACGGCTCCGAGCACGTGGTGGCCATCTCCGGCCCGCCCGGCATCGGCAAGTCCGCCCTGGCCCTCCAGGCGGCCCACCAGATCTCCCGCCACTTCCCGGACGGGCAGCTCTACGTCAACCTGCAGGGCGCCACCCACGACACCGAGCCCGTGTCCACCGCCGAGGTGCTCGGCCGGTTCCTGCGCTCCCTCGGGGTCGCCGCCCCGGCGATCCTGACCGAGCAGGAGGAGGCCGCCGCCACCTTCCGCTCGCTGACCCACGGCAAACGCGTGCTGATCGTCCTGGACAACGCGGCGAGCGCCGAGCAGGTACGCCACCTGCTGCCCGGCAGCGCGACCTGCGGCGTGCTCATCACCAGCAGGCGGATGCTGACCTCGATCGACGCCGCCAGCCACACCCAGCTCCAGGGTTTGCCGCCGGACGAGGCGGTCGCGTTCCTGACCAGGATCCTCGGGGCCGACCGGCTCGACCGCGAGGCCGGGGCGGTGGCCGAGATCATCCCGCTGTGCGGTGAACTGCCGCTGGCGCTGTCCATCATCGCGGCCCGCCTGCTCGGTCGGCCGGACCTGTCCGTACGCGTCCTGGCCGACCGGCTCGCCAGCGAGCAGCGGCGGCTGGCCGAGCTGGAGATCGACGACCAGGCGATCCGCGCCAGCTTCATGATCAGTTACAAGGACCTGGGCGACGGACCGGCGACCCGGCTGTTCCGGCTGCTCGGCCTCCTCGACGGTCCGGACGTCGGCGTCCCGGTCGTCGCCGCGCTCGCGGAGCTGCCGGAGCCGCACACGGCCGCGCTGCTCGACCACCTGCTGGAGAGCAGGCTCGTGGAGTCCGACGTCCCCGGGCGGTATCGCATGCACGACCTGCTGCGCCTGTTCGCCAAGGAACTGGCGACCGAGCAGGAGAGCGAGCAGGCCCGCGCGCAGGCCCTGCGGCGGGCCTTCCACTGCTACCTCGCCACGGCACGGCGGGCGGCGCTGTCGGTCGAGCCGCTGATCGCCTGGCGGATCGACTTCGTGCCCGAGCGACTCGTCCATCCGGGGGTGCCGCTGGAGTCCGCCGAGGCGGTCAACGCCTGGCTCGACGCCGAGATCGACAACCTGGTCGCCACCGCCCGCCAGGCCGTGACCGGGGCCGATCCGGCGATCGCCGCCTACCTGGCGGCCTGCCTGAACACGCCGCTGGAGCAGCGGGCGCGCTGGCGCGAGCAACTGGCCCTGGGGAACCTCGCCCTGGAGGCGGCGCGCGTCACCGGCGATCTCCGCCAGGCGGGGCTCGGCCACAACGACCTCGGCTGGGCGCAGCACGCGCTGGGCACGCCGGGCAAGGCGCTGGCCTCCTTCGACCGCGCCCTCGGCGCCTGGACGCCGATCGGCTACGACACCGGCCAGGCCCTGGCGCTGAACGGACGCGGAGCGGCTCTTCGTTCGCTGGGGCGGCACGAGGAGTCGCTCGCCGCGCTGGAGCAGGCGGGCGCGATCTGGCGCAGGCTGGGTCACGCCCGGCACGAGGCGTCCTGCCTGACCGGCATCGGGCTGACCCACCAGCGGCTCGGACGGCACGCCGAGGCGATCACCGCGCACCGCCGGGCCCTGTCGCTGGCGCGGGAGTCGAACGCCAAGGTCACCGAGGTGATGGCGCTGGGCAACCTCGGCGAGGCCCACCGGCTGGACGGGCAGGCGGACGAGGCGATGACCTGCTTCCAGGAGGCGCTCCGGCTGGATCGGCAGCGCGGCCTGTCCGGCACGTACTGGGAGGCGGAGCACCTGTGGGGGCTCGGCCTGGCGACCGGCGAGCGTGACTGCCTGAACAGGTCGGCCGCCATCCTGCACGAGCTGGGGCTGATCACCTACCAGGAGGCCCGCGCGATCGAGAGCGACCCGGCTCCCGCCACCCCCGACGCCATCGCGCAGCAGCTCTAGCCGGTTCGACGGCCGAGCGGTGGACGGCATGGCTCCTTCTCCCTCTCCGAGATCCCGGGCGGACGAAATCTAGCCGCGGGCGTTTTCCGTTCGTTATCGGCGCGCTATGTCCCTCCCGCACCTGTCGGAAGCGTCCACGCGCGGGTCCTCCGTGAGGACGACGCCGTCGCGACCTCCGGCGGACCCCGGCGCGACCCCGTGACGATGTGCGGGGCACCGCCGCGGCGGCAGATTGGGCCGGGTGGAAACCTCTCATCACCGAAACCGCCGTGCTGTCATGCCCGTCCTGATCACCGGGGTCTGGTCGGTGAGCTATCTGGCCCTCGGCCTGCTCTGGGCCCTCGGAGGGCCCGGATACCCGTTCGACGCGGGCGGCCAGGGCACGGGCAACACCCTGCTCGACCCCCTTCCCACGGCGGTCGGCGGGAGCGTGCTGGCGGGCGTGGCGCTGGTGGCCGCCGGCGTCGCCGTGCTCGCCGCCAGGGGCCCGCTCGGCCGGGGCCCCGCCGTCGTCGCCGTCGTGACCGGCGTCGGCCTGGCCGTGCTGCTGCCCGACGTACGCATCATGATGACCGCCGGGTACCTGCCGGTGATGCTGGTCGCCGCGCTCGCCGGCCAGACCGGGTTCTCGATGATCGCGACCCTGCTGACCTGGCCGAGCGTCAACCTGCTGATCCTCATGGCGGCCGGTGTCAGCCTGATGTTCCTGGGCGTGCGCGCGCTGCTCGGGGAGCGGCGGGCCAGCGGGGCCGCCGGCCCGCTCAGGGTCGGCCGGTACGCGACGGCCGTCGCGGTCGCCGTCCCCGTCGTCTACGCCGTCACCCGCTACGGCTGGCTGCTGGGCGTGCCCGTCGGCATCAGCGAGGAGTTCCTCGCCTACATCGCCGAGATCACCCCGATCGGCGCGGGCCTGGCCACGCTCGGGCTGGCCGGCGCGGTGCTGACGCTCGGGCTGGTGCGGCCGTGGGGCGAGATCTGGCCGCGCTGGGTGCCGTTCCTGCGCGGGCGGCCGATCCCGGCCCGGCTGCCGGCCTACGCGGCGCTGGCCGCCTCTTTCCCGATCACCTCCGCCGGGCTGATGTACGTCCGCAAGAAGCTCAGCGGCGAGCAGGTCGGCCCGCCCGGGGCGGACCAGGAGCTGGGCGCGTGGATGCCGGAGATGTTGTGGCCGCTGTGGGGCGTGGCCCTGGCGGTGGCCGCGCTGGCGTACCTGAGCCGGCGCCGGCACCTCCTTGGCGGGCTCTGACGATAATGGTGGGCGTGAAGGAGTCCTCGTTCCCGGCCGGCGCGGCAGTGGACTCGTTCCTGCACAGGCACCAGCTCGGCGCCGACGCCGTGCTCGCCGTCCTGCTCGTGCTGCCGCTCGGCCTGGTCTCGCTGAGCCTGCTGCGGGCCTCCGACAGCCCCGTGTCCCTGCGCCTGCTCGCCGGTCTCGGCCTGCTGGTGCTGCACGGGTGCGTGGTCCCGCGCCGGGTGCGCCCGGCGGCGGCGTACGGGCTGGCCGCCGCGGCGATGCTGCTGCTGGTGGCGCTGCCGCCGCTGCACGACCCGGGCGGGGCCTACTACCCGGCGGTGCTGCTGCCCAGTTCGCTGGTCTTCGGGCTGCTGATCTACACGGCGGCCGGCCGGCTCGGCCTGACGCCCGGCCTGGTCTGCCTGGGCGTCGCCCTGGCCGGGGTGGTCCTGGTCCTGGCGCGGCTGTGGAACCCGGCCGCGTGGGGCGGCTCGTCCGGCTCCTTCGGGCTGACCGGGTGGCGCATCGGGCTGTCGGTCGGCCTGGTCGCCGCGGCGGCGTGCCTCTGGTCGCTGGGCCGGCTCAGCCGGATCCGGGTGCTGTTCCTGGCCGAGCTGAAGGCCAAGGCCGAGCGCGCCGAGGCCGACCGCGCCCGGGAGCGGTCGGAGGCGGCGCGGGCGGAGCGCGACCGGATCAGCCGCGAGATGCACGACGTGGTGTCCCACTCGCTCGCCGTCATGGTCAGCCAGGCGGAGGGCGGCCGGCTGTCCTATCCCGGCTCGCCCCAGGCGGAGGTGTTCGCCACGGTCGCCGGGGTCGGGCGCGACGCCCTGCGCGACATGCGCGGGCTGCTGGGCGTGCTGCGCGCCGACGGCGGCACCGCTCCGCAGCCCGGCCTCGACGACCTGCCCGACCTGCTCGACCAGGTGCGCGGCACCGGCGTACGCGTCGACGTGCGGGAGGACGGGCGGTCCAGGCCGCTGCGCCCCGCCGTCGACCTGACCGCCTACCGCGTCATCCAGGAAGGGCTGACCAACGTCATCAAGCACGCGGGGGCGACGGCCGCCGCCGACCTGGCGCTCGCCTGGCGTCCCGACGGGCTGCTCATCACCATCACCGACGACGGCGCCGGGCCGCCCGCCGGGGAGCCCGGGGCCGGGCTGACCGGGATGCGCGAACGCCTCGGCATGGTGGGCGGCACGCTGGAGGCCGGCAGGCGGCCCGGGTCGGGCTACGCGCTGTCCGCCTGCCTGCCCTACGAGTCGAGGAGCCTCCCATCATCAGGATCATGATCGTCGACGATCAGGAGCTGCTGCGCAACGGCCTGACCATGGTCGTCAGGTCCCAGCCCGACGTGGAGGTGGTCGCCGAGGCCGCCGACGGCCTGGAGGCGCTCAAGGCGCTGGAGTCGCGGCGGGTCGACGTCGTGGTGATGGACATCCGCATGCCCCGCATGGACGGCGTCACCGCCACCAGGGAGATCCAGCGGCTCGACGACCCGCCGAAGGTGCTGGTGCTGACCACGTTCGACCTCGACGAGCACGCCCTGGCCGCGCTGCGCGCCGGGGCGAGCGGGTTCATGCTGAAGGACGCCCCGGGAGAGGAGATCATCGCCGCGATCCGGCACGTGCACGCGGGCGACTCGATCATCGCGCCCGCCACCACCCGGCGGCTCATCGGCCGGCTCGTCGCCAAGGCCGACACCGACCCGGCCGCGGTGCTCGAACCGCTCACGGAACGCGAGCGCGAGGTGTTCCTCGGCCTGGCGCGGGGCGCGTCCAACGCCGAGATCGGGGCCGGGCTGTTCCTGTCGGAGACCACGGTCAAGACGCACGTGGGGCGCATCCTGGCCAAGCTCGGGCTGCGCGACCGGGTGCAGGCGGTGGTGCTGGCCTACGAGTCCGGCGTGGTCACCCCCGGCGAGCGTTAGGCCCGTCCGGGCATGGACGTACGCCGCCGGGCGTACCTAACGTCGATCACATGCTTCCCGAATCGCCGCAACGCCACCTCATCCGCTACAGCGGCCATGCCCCGTTCACGTCCGAGCTCGTCGTCCGCGCCGCGGGCACGTCGGTGTTCACCGAGAGCGGCCGCGAGCTGCTCGACTTCACCTCCGGCCAGATGAGCGCGATCCTCGGGCACTCGCACCCGGAGATCGTCGCGACGGTGCGCGAGCAGGTGGCCGTCCTCGACCATCTGCACAGCGGCATGCTCAGCCGCCCGGTCGTCGAGCTGGCCCGCCGGCTGGCCGGCACCCTGCCCGATCCCCTGGAGAAGGCGTTGCTGCTGACCACCGGGGCGGAGGCGAACGAGGCCGCGGTGCGGATGGCGAAGCTCGTCACCGGCCGTCACGAGATCGTGTCGTTCGCCCGGTCCTGGCACGGGATGACGCTGGCCGCCGCGAACGCCACCTACAGCGCCGGCCGCAAGGGCTACGGGCCCGCCGCGCCGGGCAACTTCGCGCTGCCGGTCCCCGACCGCTACCGGCCCGGCATCACCGACGCCGAGGGCGCGCTCGACTGGCGACGCCAGCTCGACCTGGGCTTCGACCTGATCGACGCCCAGTCGGTCGGGAGTCTGGCCGCCTGCCTGGTCGAGCCGATTCTCAGCTCCGGCGGCATCGTGGAGCTCCCGCCCGGCTACCTGGCCGCCCTGGCGGACAAGTGCCGGGAGCGGGACATGCTGCTGATCCTCGACGAGGCCCAGACCGGCCTGTGCCGCACCGGCGACTGGTACGCCTTCCAGCACGAGGGCGTCGTCCCGGACATCCTGACGCTGTCCAAGACGCTCGGCGCGGGGCTGCCGCTGGCCGCCGTGCTGACCAGCGCGGAGATCGAGCAGCGGGCGCACGAGCTGGGCTTCCTGTTCTTCACCACGCACGTCAGCGACCCGCTGCCGGCCGCCGTCGGCAACACCGTGCTCGACGTCCTGACCCGGGACCGGCTCGACGAGCGCGCGCGCCGGCTCGGCGGCCTGCTGCGCGGCCGGCTCGACGAGCTGGCCACCCGGCACAAGGTCATCGGGGACGTCCGCGGCCGCGGGCTGCTGCTGGGCATGGAACTGGTCGGCGACCAGGTGCTCGGCGCCGGGGGCGCGGACCGGCTCGGCGCGGCCGTCACCCGGCGCTGCTTCGAGCTCGGGCTGCACATGAACATCGTCCAGTTGCCCGGGATGGGAGGAATTTTCAGGATCGCGCCGCCGCTGACCGCCTCCGACGCCGAGATCTCCCGTGGCGTCGACATCCTCGACGAGGCCCTGACCGGCGTCTCCCGGGAGCTGTGAACCGGCCGCGGGTCCTGGACAATCCGCCGCCGGCGTGATCTGACGGAGGCAGAGGAGCCACGATCACGAACAGGAGCACCTGGACATGAGCGACACTCCACGGCTGCACAAGGCCGGCTCGGCTCTGCTGGAGCGGGCCCGCGACCTGCGGACGACGATCGAGCGGGACGCCGGCCCGGCCGAGGCGCAGGGCAGCCTGACCGCCCCCGTCGTGGACGCCCTGCACGAGGCGGGACTGTTCGGCATCTGGGTGCCGGCGGCGCTCGGGGGCGCCGAGCTGTCCCCCAGGGAACTGCTCGACGTCTTCCGGGAGCTGTCCTACGCCGACCCCTCGACGGGCTGGGTCGTCATGGCCACCACCCTGGAGAACGGCACCGCCGGGGCCTACCTGGGCGACGACGCCGTGGCACGCGTCTTCGAGGGCTCCCGGATGCCGCTGCTCGCGGGGCAGGGCACCCGGCCCGGCGTCGCCGTGCCGGACGGCGGCGGGTTCCGCCTGTCCGAGCGGTGGAGCTTCGCCTCGGGCATCCGCCACGCGCAGTACGTCCACAGCGCCGCCGCGATCGAGGGCACCGGTGAGGTCCGCATCTTCGTCACCCCGATCGACAGCGCCGAACTGCTCGGCAACTGGGACGTCCTGGGCCTGCGCGCCACGGGCAGCCTCGACTACGCCATCGACGGGGTCTTCGTCCCGGACTCGCACTCCCACGACTTCGCCACGGACGAGCCGCTGCGCGGCGGCGCGATCTACCGGCTCGGCCTGCTGGACCAGGCGTTCATCTGCCACTCCGGCTGGGCGCTGGGCGTCGGCCGGCGGCTGCTGGACGAACTGGCCCGGCACGCGAGCGCCCGAGCCGGACGGCCCGGCCAGATCGCCGCCAGGGACGCCTTCCACACCGACTTCGCCCGCGCCGAGGCGAAGTTCCGGGCCGCCACCGCACTCGTGCTCCAGACCTGGGACGACGTGGAGCGCACGCTGGACTCCGGCGGCCGGCTCGACGTGCGCCAGGAGACGATGGTGCGCCTCGCGCTCAACCACATCACCTGGACGACGGCGGACGTGGCCGGCTTCGCGTACGCGTCGGGCGGCACGTCGGCGCTGCGCGACGGGCTGACGCAGCGGCTGTTCAGGGACGTGCAGGCGGGCACCGCGCACATCACGTCGGGGCCGGGGGCGCTCGCCGAGTGCGGCAGGGAGCTGGCCGGCCTGGCCCCGGGCCAGTCGTGGCGGATCTTCGCCCTCGAAGGATGACCGGCCGCCGCGATGAGTTCCGGCGGCGACGATGGTCTCTTCTCCGACCGGCACACCCGGAGGAGAGGAAATCCGCCATGACGACCACCACCCGCTTTCTGCGCCGCCCCGACGCGCGACTGCGCTACGAGGTACGCGGCTCGGGGCCGCTGCTGGTGCTGACCGGCGCGCCGATGTCGGCCGCGGAGTTCGCGCCGCTGGCCGAGGCGCTGGCCGCCGAGCACACGGTCGTCACGCACGACCCGCGCGGCATCTCGGGCAGCGTGCTGGACGACCCGGCCCAGGACTCCACGCCCGAGCTGCGCGCCGACGACCTCGCCGCCCTCCTCGACGAGCTGGGGGCCGAGTCGGCCGACGTGTTCGGCAGCAGCGGCGGCGCGGTGACGGGGCTGGCGCTGGCGGCGCGGCACCCCGGCCGGGTCCGCACGCTCGTCGCGCACGAGCCGCCCTGCCTGGAACTGCTGCCCGACGCCGACGACCAGCGCGCCGCCGTGGACGACATGATCGCGACCTTCCACCGCGACGGGCTGTGGGCGGCCTTCGCGAAGTTCATGGCGAACGCGGGCTTCGAGGAGAGCGAGCCCTCGGGGGCGCCCGAGGAGCCGTCGGAGCAGGCCGTGGCCGACGGCTCCCGGTTCTTCGCGCACGAGCTGCGCGGCACCACCCGTTACCTGCCCGACGTGGTCGCGCTGAAGAGCGGCCGGGTCGTCGTGGGGATCGGCGCGGAGTCGGGGCAGCTCGTGACGTACCGGACCTCGGTGGCGCTGGCCGGGCTGATCGGCACGGACCCGGTGGAGTTCCCCGGGGAGCACGGCGGCTTCGTGACGCATCCCGGCGAGTTCGCGCGGACGCTGCGGAAAGTGCTGTCCCAGACTCAGGAGTGAGGCAGGGGGCTCACCTGTCGCCCAGCCGCACGGTCGCCGTCACGGAGGCGCCCTCCCAGCGGGCCGGCCGCTCGAACGTGAGGACGCCCCCGCTCACGACGGCGTCGCCGCCGAGCACCTCCAGCACGGGCCGGGCCCAGGTCAGCGTCAGCTCGTCCAGGTCGCAGCGGGGATCGGCGACGGTCACCGCGGCGGTCCCGTCCGGCCGCTCGCGTACGAGCACCGCGCACGGGGCGGAGGCGCGCACGCCGCCCGCCGTCCCCGCGTTCCAGAAGCAGGCGGCCGTGAGGCCCAGCGCCGGGACGTGCACGGCCTGGAGCCGGCTCGTGTTGGCCAGCACGCGCACCGGGTCGGGGGCGGCGGCGCGGGCCCGCGTCTCCTGCCTGCTCGCGCCGGGCAGCAGCGTGTAGCGGTAGGAGGCGGAGCGCGGATCGACACCGTGGTCGAGCCAGAGCGTCACGTACGCGCGGCGCGCGCCCCCGCCGCCGCGCCGCTCGCGTAACGTGCGCAGTTCCTGGCCGGGCACGAGGTAACCGCCGTGGCCGTCGAGATGTGCCCAGCCCTCCCCCTCCGTGAGCGGCGCGGAGGTCCTGCGGTTGTCCACGATCGTCTCGACGGCCGCGCCGTCCGCGCCCGTGATCCCCGCTCCCAGGCAGAGCACCGCGTCGTCGAGGAAGAACCACGACTTGAACGCCTCCATCGTGCTCTCCAGCCCGCTCAGGTGCTGCCCGACGGCCGCGTGCACACCGTCGGTCGCCCCGCCGACCCACCGCCACGGCGTGCGCGTGTCGCCCCAGCCCGCGCCCGCGCCGTCCGGCAGCCGCAGCGTGGAGACGGTGACGCCCGGCAGCCGGTAGGGGTCGACGGTCGGCCAGAAGGCGTCGGAGTACTGGTCGCCGTGGCCCTCGGCCCACCAGTAGAGCATCCCGGAGCCGGTGTGCCAGCCGCGCAGGTTCTCGCCGTTGCCGTGCTCGTAGTGGCCGATCCGGTGCGAGGCCATGCTGAGCGCCGCGCACCAGCCGGGCCGGCGGTGCACGGCCCTGGCGCTCATCGGCAGCAGCCGGTGCCCGACCGGCTCGGCCGCCGCCGGCACCGCGCCGTCGTCGATGACCGCCGCCAGGCGGGCGTGGAAGGCGGGCTCGGCGGCGTGCTCCAGCATCGGCCGGGACGCGCCGCGCGCCGCCCACCCCTTGACCATCGCCCGCCAGCGCTCCCGCACCCCGGCCGGGGCGCTCTCCCCCAGCAGCAGGACGGCGGCGGCGATCTCCCGCCCCCGCTCGTGGTCGCCGAACGACCGCCTGCCGACCCCCCGCCCGCGGACCAGGTCCATGCAGGCCCCGTCGCGCACGAAAGGCGCGTACGTGCCCTCGACCGTGTCGAAGATCCGCCGGTCGGCCAGGTCCCAGGGCGAACCGCGCAGCACCGCGTACAGGGTGGCCAGCCCCGACAGCAGCGTCACCCCGTACGCGCCCTGGTAGGGCACGAACGTGTGCTGGATGAACGACCCGTCGCGGTAGAACCCGTCGCCCTCCGAGACGGTCTCGAACACCGGCGACAGCGCCGAGACCGCGACCGCCGCCTTGCCGTGGTCGTCGCCGAGCATGGCCCGCAGCAGCGTCACCACGCACAGGTCCACCCGGTTCGCGGCCGTGCTGTTGCCCTCGTAGCGGGCCAGGCGGCGTTCCGGCACGTAGTGGTCGACGGCCTCGGCCAGGGCCGCGCCGCCCGTCCCGGTCAGCACGGACGCCTCCAGCAGCGACCTCGGGACGCCGATCTGCCAGTGCCACCAGTTGCCCGTGGCCCGCCCGCCCGCCGGGTACACGTGCCGCCGGTAGTGCTCCACCCCGTCGGCGACGGCCCGCGCGAGCCCCTCGTCGCCGAGGCCCAGCGCGTACGCCTGCGCCATGATCCGCAGCCGCCGTGGCGTGGCCGTGAAGGACGGGAACGCCTCGTCGGGCCAGAGCCAGGCGGGGCCGGGCGCCATCGCCGCGCGGTGGCGGGCCGCCGCCCGGCCCAGCGCCGCCAGCCGGGCACGGTAGCCGTCGGAGTCGTGCGCCGGCCCCGCCGTCACCTCCCGCCAGCGGCGGCGCAGCAGGACGAACGTGTCGTCGGGCGTGTACGCCGCCCGCGCGGGCGCCAGCGCCCCGGCGGCTCCGGCGGCGGCCACGGCACCGGCGCGCAGGACTGATCGCCTGGAGGGGAGCGGCACCCCCCGATTATCACGCCCCGCGCAGGCGCACGAACCAGTCGAACACCTGCGGCATGGTCCGGAACATCGAGGGCCGGTGCTCGACATCCCCGACGTCGGTGAGCGACGCCTTGACTCCGCTCGCCCGCAGGTCGCGCAGGCAGCGGCGGGCGTTGGCGATGACCACGTCCCGGTCGCCGCGGGCGGCGAACAGGCGCACGGGCACGCCCGGCCGCCAGCCCGCGCAGGTGGCGTCGTTGCGCTCCATCGCCGTCAGCAGCGCCCCCGACGGCCGCTTGAGACGCTTGAGGTAGTCGTCGGTGACGAGGTCCTGCGGGGAGCCGGGCAGCGCCGCCGCAACCTCGTCGAAGCCGCGGTCGCCGTCGAACAGCTCCGCCACCCCCGGGTCGCGGAACACCTCCGACGGCGAGTCGTAGAGGTGGTGCAGCCGGTTCATGGAGACCGTCCAGTACGCCAGGTAGAACGTGGCGCTGAGCGGCTGGAGGCGGCCGTCGAGCAGCGCGGGCAGCTCGGCCTCGCGCAGATGGTACGGCCCGGCGATCGGCGCGACCCCGCGCAGCCGGAACCCGGAGCCGCCCCGCAGCTCCTTGCCCAGCGCCATGGCCGCGTGGCCGCCCTGGGAGAAGCCGGTGGCCAGCATGTCCCCGCTCAGCGTGCGGCCCTGCTGCCGGGCCAGTTCCCCCGCCGCCCGCAGCAGGTCGGCGGAGGCGGACGCCTCGGTGGCCGCGTCCATGTACGGGTGGTGTCCCGGGCCCGCCCCCAGGCCCAGGTAGTCGGGTGCGACCCCGGCGAACCCGGCGGCGGCGAACAGCATGGGGATCGCCCGTCCCTCCCCGTCGGAGGTGGTCCCGACCTCCGACCTGCCGACCGTGGTGCCGTGCGCGTAGCTGACCGTCCACAGGTTCTTCCTGGAGCGCGCGGGCAGCGCGACGACCCCGCCGGCCGTGGTCGGCGTCCCCGCCACGCCGATGGTGCGGTAGACGACGGCGTACAGGTCCACGCCCTGCGGCCGGGCGGGGGCGGGGAACTTCGCCCGCTCGAAGTAGGCGGTGACCTGCTCGGGCGACATGCGTGCCAGCAGCCGGGCCGTGACAATCGAGCCCCTGTCGTCGATCGTCACGGTCCGGGCGGCCGGTGCGGTGCCGGTGGGAACGGCGGCGGCGAGCGCGGCCGGAGCGGTCGCGGTGGCCAGAACGAGCCCGGCGCAGGCCAGGGCGAGCAGCCGGGTCCTCATGGGCGTTCTCATGGCACAGAACGCTACGAACCACGGCGTTCCCGGCCCAGCCTGCGCTCCTCCGGATGCGGGGTAGGGCCAGCCCCACCGTCACAAGGGCAGCACGGCCCCCGCCCGCTTGATCGTCCTGATGATCGGGGCGGTCTCGATGTGCCGGATCGCGGGCAGCGCGCCCAGGCGGTCGGTCAGGTAGCGGTAGAGCGCGGCGTCGTCCCGGCAGACGATGCTGGCCGTCAGGTTGGTCGGGCCGGTGGTCGCGCCCGCGAACGCCACCTCCTCGTGCCCGGCCAGCGCGCGCCCGGTGGCGTCGAGGTCGGCGGGCGGCACCGACATCCACAGTTGCGCCTCGGCCCGGTATCCGAGCACCGCGGGCAGCACGTCGGTGTCGAAGTAGAGCACGCCGGCCGCGACGAGCTGCTCCATCCGCCGCCGGACCGTCGACTCCGACCAGCCGGTGGCCGCCGCCAGGGCGGCGTGGCCGGCGCGGCCGTCGCGGGACAGCTCGTCCAGCAGCACCTGGTCGCCGGGGCCGAGCTCGATCCGCGCGCCCTCGTCGCGCGGCGGGTGGAGCCGGCTCTGCTCCAGGTGGGCGACCTGGCCGGGGGTGAGCACGGCCAGCCCCGGCCAGCCGACGCGCCCGCCGACGAACGCGCTCAGCGTCCGGTGCGCCGTCACCGAGAGCACGCGGTCGGTCCTGGCCAGCTTGTTCAGCAGCAGCGACTCGCGCTCGCGGGCCGTGCGCTGGAGCGTGCCGGCGGAGATCTCGGTGCCGCCGGACAGCAGGTGCACCCAGAACGTGTCGGTGCGCCGCCCGAGCGCCTCGGCGATCGCCACCGCCGCGTCCGGCGTGCAGCGCAGCCTGATCGCCCACGACTCGTAGCCGAGCCGCCGCCCGTCCACGACGCCGACGACCCGGAGCATGCCGGTGGAGCGCAGCCGCCGGTAGCGGCGCGCCACCCGCTGGTCCGACACCCCGAGCACCTCGGCGACGCGGCTGAACGAGGCCCGCCCGTCCACCTGCAGCGCGTGCATCACGCCGCGATCGACGTCATCCAGGTCGATGATTTCCACCAGAAGAAGGTATCTGAAACGGAAAACCGGCAAAAATCCCGCTACAGGTAGCGGATAACCCCCGCCGGCCGCACCGTTGTCGCCATGACCCGAACCTCCGCACCCGGGACGGCGACCGTCTCCTGGTCTCCCCTGGTGGCCGCCTGCATGGGCGCTTTCATGCTCCTGGTGGACGTGACCATCGTCATGGTCGCCCTGCCCGGCATCACGGCCGACCTGAACCTGTCCTTCACCGACGCCCAGTGGCTGCTGGACGGCTACGCGCTCGCCCTGGCCGCCCTCCTGCTGGCAGCCGGGTCGTACGCCGACCACGCGGGCCGGCGCAGGGTCTACCTGGCGGCGCTGGCGCTCTTCGCCCTCGCCTCGCTCGCCTGCGGGCTGGCGCCCAGCGCCGAACTGCTGCTGGCCGCCCGAGTCGTGCAGGGCACCGCCGCCGCGGCCATGATGGCGACCACCCTCGCCCTGATCAGCGCCACCTACCACGGCAGGCAGCGCGGCATCGCGTTCGGCGTGTGGGGCGGCGTGAACGGCGCCGCCGCGGCCATCGCGCCCGTGCTCGGCGGCCTGCTCACCGAGCACCTGCACTGGCGGGCCATCTTCCTGGTGAACCTGCCCATCACCCTGGTCGCCGCCTGGCTGACCCTGCGCAGCGTCGAGGAGTCGCGCCTGCCCGGCGGGGCCCGGCTCGACCGGTCGGGCATGGTCACGTTCACGCTGGCCGCGGGCGCGCTCACGTACGGGCTGATCGAGGCCGGCGAGCACGGCTGGGCGGCGGCGCGCACGCTGGGCCCGCTGGGCGTGGCGGTGGCGGCGTTCGCGGCCTTCCTGGTGATCGAGTCCCGCCACCCGAACCCCATGCTGGACCTGCGGCTGTTCGCCGGACGCTCGTTCAGCGGGATCATGGCCGGGGCCGCGCTGCTCATGCCGGCCGCCTTCGCCTGCCTGGCCTTCACCTCGCTCTGGTTGCAGCAGGACCTGCGGCTCGGCCCGGTGATGGCGGGGCTGGCGCTGTCGCCGATGGCCGCCACCTCCCTGCTGGTCTCCGTGGCGGTGTCCAGGCTGCTGCCGGGGCTGTCGCCGCGCACGGCGCTCGGCGGCGGGCTGCTGCTGGTCGGCGCGGGCGCGTTCCTGCAGGGCCTGCTCGGCGAGCACTCGGACTGGACGGCGCTCGCGCCCGGCCTGGTCGTCACCGGCGTGGGCGTGGGCCTGGCCGTTCCCGCGCTCAGCTCCGCCGCGATGGCGTACGCTCCGCCGCAGCGCGCGGGCATGGCCGCGGGCACGGTGAACACGGTCCGGCAACTCGGGTACGCGCTCGCCATCGCCCTGCTCGGCCTGCTCTACCGCGGTGGCGAGGGGTATGTCGCGCTCAACGACGTCTACCGGGCCAGTGCGGTCACCGGCGTGGTGGCGGGCCTGCTGGTGCTGGCGGCCGTCACGGCCGGAAAGGCCAGGTGAGCCGGGCCCCGCGGATCGTCAGAGGAGACGGCGGATCTCCCCGTACGCCCGGTAGAAGCCGCCCCGCCCGGCCGGGCGCACCCCGTCCACCAGGTAGCGGGCGCCCGCCTCGCGCACGTCCTTGGGGAACTGCACGTTCCACGTCTCGTAGCCGGGGCTGACCACGCGCACCCGCAGCCGCTCGCCCTCGCTGACGCACTCCACCACGATGCCGTCGCCGGGCTCGCTGGCCGTCTCCAGCACGATCGAGGGCTCGACCGCCTCCAGCGAGGCCGCCGCCTTGACGTCCAGCGCCTGCGGCACGCTGCCGGAGCGGGCCGCGGTGATGGCCGCCTCGCCGGCGTCGATGCAGGCCAGCGAGCCGTCGGTGGTGACGATGTAGAGCCGGTCGTCCAGGAACTGCATGGAGAAGGCCGAGCCGCAGCCGGTGGCGAGCTTCCACAGCCGCTCGCCCGAGGCGTCGAAGCAGTAGACGGAGGAGTGGTTGTCACCGGCGAAGACGTGCTGGCCGCCGGGCGAGGTGGCGCAGGAGTAGACGACCCCGTCGCACTGGTAGACGGCCTCGACGCGGCCGTCGGCCTTGGCCAGCCGGTGCACGGTGCGGCGGCCGGTGCCCGCGTAGACGGAGTGCTCCTCCTGCCAGCCGAACAGCACGGAGTCGGCGGCCTTGCTCTCCCAGATCCGCGAGCCGTCGGAGACGTCGTAACGGGCGACGCCGCCGGAGTGGCCGAAGTAGACCGAGTCCTGGTCGCACCTGACCATCCACGCCGAGTCGCCGCTGCCGTCGCGGGCCCACTGGAACTCGTCCTCGTAGTCGATGGCGGTGACGCGCCCGGCCCGGTCGGAGACGCCGAGCACGCCGTCGTGGATGTCGAGCCAGTAGATGTCCACGTCGGCCGAGATCTCGTACGCCGATCTCGGGACCTTGCCGCTCAGGTCGTAGACGCGGCCGTCGTCGCAGCCGGCGTAGATCCAGAAGTCGTCGGCGACGATGCACTTGACGCCGTCGGGCAGGCGGAAGCGGCCGGTCACGGTGCCGGAGTGGCCGACGGTGTAGACGTCGCCGCGCTGATTGCCGACCCAGCAGCGCTCGCGGTCGATGAAGATGCCGAAGGCCGGGGCCCCGCTGTGGAAACGCCACAACACCGGCGCCTGCTGGGCGGTGGAGCGGGAGCTCGCGATGGCCCTGCGGGTGACGGCCCGGCGCAGGCGCACACCGCGCACGGCGGGGGCGTAGCCCTTGCGGGTCTTCTCGGCGACCTTCTTGGCCGCCGCCGCCCGCGCCTTGGCCTCGGTGGGGAACGCGGACACCTTGACCTGGCCCGGCTCGCCGATGCGCCCGTAGGTGATGGTGACCTCGGCGCCCGCCACGATCACCTCGTAGAACTTGTGGGATCCGCCGCCGTCCTCAGACAGCTCCAAATAGGTCATGTCCGCGCTTCTCCAGATCGGGCCGGGCTTGATCAATTGCTGGGGAGCGTAGAGGACGACGGTGACAAAAGTTCAGACGCCCGCCCGGATCGGCACCACGCTGCCCGGGGCCCCGGAGCGCGGCAGTGCGAACCAGGTGGCCTTGCCGACCAGGTCGGGGTGCGTGAGGTAGCGCTGGGGGTGGCAGCCGTAGAAGCCGTCGGAGAGCCTGGCCACGATGCGCAGGCCGCGTCCGTGCTCGGCCGCGAGGTCGTGGGGCGCGGGGGCGGGAAGCAGCGGGCTGCTGTCCACGACCGCGCAGACGAGTTCCTTCGTGTCCGCCTGGACGACGAGTTCGTACGGGCCGTCGCCGTACATGAAGGCATTGGTGATCAATTCGCTCACCATGAGAACGGCGTCGTCAACGAGGTCGGAGGAAAGTGAGAGTTGTGACAATTCCGTGCGAACGAGGGCGCGCGCCTGACCCACTGTCCGTGCGTCCTCGCGCAGCGGCCACACGTTCTGCTGCCGGCTCCGGTGAGTCGATCGCAGCCTGGTCATGGCATCTCTTTCCGGTTCTGAGGGGCAGCGAATACGCGTTTCACTTAACAAGAGGACCTGCCTATGAGTTGACGTACAACGCTGTCGAAACGTGTACGTACGAGAGCGCCCTTCGGGTCGAATTTCGGTGAAATATCATGTCTTTTTTGTCGGCCCTGCCGAAATCCGGATACCGGCGCAGCACAAACCCCGGGACGGTCCGACCCCCTCGATCAGCTCGTCCCACCCGCCGGGCCGGCGACCCCCCGCTTCAGGCTCCTCGTTCCCCGGTCGAGGCCCTCGGCGCCCGCAGCAGGGACCACACGACGGCCGGGGTCAGCGGCACGTCCGTGACCCGGTCCGCGATCTCCGGCAGGGCCGCGGCGACCGCGTTGGCGATGGCGGCGGGCGGGCCGATCGTGCCCGACTCCCCCACCCCCTTCATGCCGCCCGGCGTGACCGGCGAGGGCGTCTGCAGCGTCACGATCTCGATGTCCGGCACCTCCCGCGCGGTCGGCGGCAGGTACTCGATGATCGGCTGGCCGTCGTCGGTGTAGACGATCTCCTCGGTGAGCGCCTCGCCGATCCCCTGCGCCACGCCGCCCATGATCTGCCCCTCCACCACGGCCGGGTTGACCAGCACGCCGGAGTCGTTGACCACCCAGTAGCCCTCCACCTCGACCGCGCCGGTCTCCGGATCGACGGCCACGGCCGCCGCGTGCGCCCCGTAGGAGTAGGTGAAGCCGGTCGGGTCGTAACTGTCGCGCTCCTCCAGGCCCGGCGTGACGCCCTCGGGCAGGTCCCAGCCGCGCCACGCCGACGTGGCCAGCTCACTCACCGGCACCGACGCCTGCGGATCGCCCTTCACCCGCACCACGCCGCCGGACAGCTCCAGGTCGCCGGGCGCCGCCTCCAACCGGTGCGCGGCGATGGCCAGCAGCTTGTCACGCAGCCGGCCGGCGGCCCGCGTGAGCGCCCCGCCGCCGACCGTCAGCGACCGGCTCGCGATCGACCCCACCGACGAGTACGGCGTCATCGCCGTGTCCCCCAGCACCACCCGCACCCGCTCGATCGGCACCTGCAACCGGTCGGCCGCGAGCTGGGCCAGCGCCGTCTCGATGCCCTGCCCCATCGCGACCACGCCCGACGACACGACCACCGACCCGTCCTGCTCCATCCGCAGCGCCACCGTCTCGTAGCCGGCCCCCGCCACCCCCATGGCCTTGACCTCCATGGACGGCCCCATGCCGGTGCTCTCGACGTGGCACGAGTACCCCACGGCCCGCCGGCGCCCGTCGTGCGACCCGCCGGGCGGCGGCACCAGGTCACGCAGGGTGCGTAACGCGCGCGGGTAGTCGCCCGAGTCGTACGTCTGCCCCACGGCCGTCGTGCACGGCAGCTCCTCGGGCCGCAACATGTTCCGCAGCCGCAGCTCGACCCGGTCGATCCCGAGCCGGCGCGCGGCCTCGTCGATCAGCCGCTCCCTGGTCAGGGTCGCCTCGGGCTGGCCGAAGCCCCGATAGGAGCCGGCCGGGACGGTCGTCGTCAGCACGCCCCGCACCCGGACCGCGAACGCCCCGAACCGGTACGGGCCCGGCAGCAGCGTGGCCGTGACCGCCAGCGTCGATCCCCCGACGTTCGACGGATGCGCGCCGAGATCCCCGATGACGTCCACGTACATGGCGACGAACCGCCCGTCGCCGTCGAGCGCCAGCCGGGCCCGGTGCACGGCCTGCCGCGCCGACAGCGTGGCGACCAGCCGGTCGCCCGGCGGCTCCGTCCAGCGCACCGGACGGCCCGTCCGCATCGCGGCCAGGCACACGAGCACCTCGTCGGGGTAGACGTGCTCCTTGCCGCCGAACCCGCCGCCGGTGTCGCGGCTGATGACGCGCACCCGGTCGAGGTCCATGCCGAACACCCGCGCCAGGTGCTCGCGCACGCTGTGCGGCGCCTGGGAGGAGATGTGCACGGTCAGCTCGTCCTCGTCGTAGCGGGCCACCACGCCGCGCGGCTCCAGCGGGTACGGCGAGACCCGGCCCATCGAGCACGTCAGCTCGACCACGTGCTCGGCCCCCTCGATGGCGGCCAGGCAGCCGTCGTCGCCCATCGTGAAGTCGGTGACCACGTTGCCGCCCAGCTCCGGGTAGAGCGGCGGGGCCTCGATCGCCCGCTCGGCCCCGATCGTGGCGGGCAGCTCGTCCAGGACGAGGTCGAACAGGTCGGCGGCGTCCCTGGCGGCCTGCGGCGTCCGGGCGACGACGACGGCCAGCGGCTGGCCCGCGTACCTGATGGTGTCGTCCAGCACCCGGTAGGAGGTGATGCGCTGGCCCGGCAGCACCATCACGCAGGGCAGGCTGAGGCCGGCCGCGTCGTCCGGGGTGATGACGTCCACCACGCCCTCGGCGGCCCGGACCGCCTTGGCGTCGCAGCCGGTCAGCCGGCCGTGGGCGATGGGGCTGCGCACCACGTACGCGTGCAGCGAACCCGGCACGCGCACGTTCCCGACGTACCTGCCTCTGCCCGTCAGCAGCCTGGTGTCTTCCCTGCGTGGCGTCCGCGCGCCGACATACGGGTCTCCCATGGCCTGATTCTGAGCGCCGGGTGGCGGACGGTCTATACGATCCGGCGGGGAAGAGCACGTCAGCGGGGGCTACAGATGCAGACATTCCTGCCGTACCCGGATTTCACGGCGACCGCAGGAGTGCTCGACCCGCTGCGGCTCGGCAAGCAGCGCGTCGAGACCCTCCAGGTGCTGCGCGCCCTCACCGTCCCCGGGTACGGCTGGCGGCACCACCCCGTCGTGAAAATGTGGGCCGGCTACGAGGAGGCGCTCGTGCGCTACGGCCTGGAGGTGTGCGGCCGCTGGCGCTCGCTCGGGCGCGCCGACACGTGCGCGGGCACGATGGCGACCGAGCTGGCCCGGCTCAGGGGCACCCCGGAGATCCGCGCGCAGCCCGACCTGGCGGCGGCCGGCGAGCTGCCGCCCTGGCTCGGCGACGAACGCCTCCACCTCAGCCACCGCTCGGCCCTGCTGCGCAAGGACCCCGGCTTCTACCGGCCCATCTTCGGCGACGAGCCGGACGACCTCGACTACGTCTGGCCCCGCTCGGACCGCTTGCCCGGCTAGTGGTCGCTAGACGACCTCGAAGGCGGCCATCATCGCCATGTCCTCGTGTTCGAGGTTGTGGCAGTGCAGCACGTACCGCCCCCGGTAGTCCGTGAAGCGCGTGACGATCTCGACGGTCTGGGCGTCGCGCAACTCGACGGTGTCCTTCCACTCCGGGCCGCCCTGCGGGCGCTCGCCGTTCACCGACAGCACCTGGAACTGGTCGAGATGCAGGTGCACCGGATGGGCCACGTCGCTGGTCAGCCGCCAGACCTCGATGTCCCCCAGCTTCGGTCTGGCCTCCATCCGGCGGGCGTCGAACGGCCTGCCGTTGACCAGCCACCCGGTCCCCCCGTGCAGGCTCCCACCGGCGAACTCGAAGTCCCGGGTCACCGTCGCCCTGGCCGGGTCGAGCGCCTCCACGGCGGACAGCCGCGCCGGCACGGCCGAGTCGTCGGCCTCGTCCCGGTCCACCGCGAACCGCATCACCCTGGCCTGCGGGCCCTCCCCCGCCGCGTTGCGCAGCTCGACGTGCTGCCCGACCTGGTACGCCGAGAAGTCGACGACCACGTCGGCCCGCTCGCCCGGCGCCAGCCTGAGCTGCCGCACGGTCCTGGGCGCCGCCAGCAGCCCGCCGTCGCTCCCGATGCGCACCATCGTCCCGCCGGTGGTCAGCTCGTACGTCCGCGCGTTCGAGGCGTTGCACAGCCGCAGCCGGTACCGTGCCCTGGCCACCCGCAGCTCCGGCCACGGCGCCCCGTTGACGAGGATCACGTCGCCGAGCACACCGCCCATGTACGCCTCCCGCACCCCCGGCCGCCCCTCCAGGGCCGGGTACAGCAGGGTGCCGTCGGCCGCGAACGACCGGTCGCAGATCAGCAGCGGCACGTCCCGGTCCCCGCGCGGGAGCGGCAGGGCCTCCTCCTCCGCGTCCCCGACCAGGAACATCCCGGCGAGCCCGCGCCAGACCTGCGGCCCGGTGTAGTCCATGCGGTGGTCGTGGTACCAGAGCGTGGCGGCCCGCTGCTCCAGCGGGAACACGTACTCACGTGACGCGCCGGGGGCCACCAGGTCGGTCGGGAAGCCGTCGGACTCGGGTGGGGTGTGCCCGCCGTGCAGGTGCAGGACGGTCGGCTCGCCGAGCTGGTTGATCAGCTTGACCACCGTGCGCCGCCCGCTGCGGGCCCTGATGGTGGGGCCGGGGAACGTGCCCCCGTACCCCCAGATGGGCGTGCGCAGGCCGGGCAGCAGCTCGGCCTCCGCCGCCCGTTCGGTCAGCTCGTAGAAGTCCGCCTCGCCGGCGCTGCGGACGGGCTTGGCGACCTCGGGGACCGGCAGCGCCGCCGCGTACGGCCGGGGCAGCGCCGCCGCGCTGGCCAGGAGCTGCGGCTGCGGGGTGCCCGCGAGCAGCGAGCACCCCTGCGCCCCGGCGGCGGCCACCGCCCCGAGCCCGAGCAGCCGCAGCATGTCGCGCCGGGTCGGGGTCATGCCCGTCCCGGCCGCGCCATCACCCGGAAGAGCTGGGCCACACCTCCGCCGAACAGCAGCACCCCGAGCGGCAGGTGAACGACCTTCACATGCATCTCACCGAGGATCGCCGCGACGACCGTGAACAGCAGCAACATCGCCGCGGGCGCGATGAACGACGCGGGCCCGCCGCCCGGCCGCCAGACCAGGATCGCGGCGACCAGGTGGACCAGCCCCACCACGAGGAGGGCCATGGCCGAGGCCGCGTGCAGCGCCCGGCCGCCGGGCGAGGACAGCAGCAGGCCCGCCGTCACCGCCTGGACCAGCAGCGCGACCACGTGCAGCACGACCGCCGCCTTGAGCGTCTGGATCGGCCACGCCACCGGGCGGGCCATGGTCTGGGGAGCGGTCATGATCGGCTCCTGATGAGCATCGTCTTCATGACCCTCATCGTGGGCTCCGGCCCCGCCCGCGGTCATCGTGCGGCGGGCGAATCCCGCCGCTACGTCACAGGACGCAGAAACGAGCGGCGTACTACGCCGGGAGTAGTACCGGCCTGCGCCCGGGTGCCGACGACCGCCGCCGGAGTCGCCGTCTAATGTGCGGGAATGAGCTCTGCGCACGGATGGCGGCCCCTCGCCCAGGACGTCGCCCTGGCCGCCGTGGTGGCCGCCATGCTCTCGATCAACGTGTTCGCCACCCCCGCCGCCGGAGCCCTGGACCTGGCCGCGGTCCTCGCCGGCTCGGCCGCGCTCGTGGCCTGGCGGCGCGCGCCCCTGGTGGCGCTGGCGATCAGCACGGTCTGCATGCTCGTGTACGCCGGGCACGCCCAGCCCGGCCCGCCGGCCGCCTTCCCCGTGCTGATGTCGGTGTACGCGTCCGTCAGGGCGGGCCATCGCCTGCTCCCGGTGCTGGCCGGCGTGGTGTTCCTCGGTTCGAGCCTGGCGGCCGGCCTGGCCGCGGTGACCGGCTCCGGGCAGGACCGGCAGTTGGTCCAGAACACCTCGCTGCTGCTCGGCTGGTTCGTGGCCGCCGGCGTGGCGGCGACCGTGAGCCTGCACCGGCAGGCGTACCTGGAGCAGGCCGAGCAGCGCGCCGCAGAGGCGGAGCGCACCCGCGAGGAGGTGGCCCGCCGCCGCGCCGGCGAGGAGCGGCTGCGCATCGCCAGGGAGCTGCACGACTCGCTCACCCACAGCATCTCGGTCATCAAGGTGCAGGCCGGGGTGGCGGTGCACCTGGCGCGCAAGCGGGGCGAGGAGGTGCCGGCGGCGCTGCTGGCGATCCAGGAGGCCGGCGGCGACGCCATGCGCGAGCTGCGCGCCACGCTGGAGGTGCTGCGCGACCCCGGCGACCCCGGCGGTGCCCCCAAGGACGGCGACCCGGACAACGACACTGACGGCGACCCGGACACGGCCAGCGGCCTCGACCGGCTCGGCGACCTGGTGAACCGGGCCCGCTCCACCGGCCTGCCCGCCACGGTGACCGTCTCGGGCGAGCGCCGGCGGTTGCCCGGCGAGGTGGACCGCGCGGCGTACCGGATCGTGCAGGAGGCCCTCACCAACGTCTCCAGGCACGCGGGCGGGGCCGCCGCCTCGGTACGCGTCGACTACGGCGGCGCGGAGCTGGTCGTGCAGGTGGACGACGACGGGACGGCCCGGACGGAGCGGCCGCCCGTACCGGGCGTGGGCCTGCTCGGCATGCGCGAGCGCGTCACGGCCCTCGGCGGCCGGCTGCGTGCCGGGCCGCGCGCCGAGGGCGGCTTCACCGTCCGCGCGGAACTCCCCCTCCGGGAGCACCCACCCTCGTCGGCGACGATCCCCGAGCCGTCAGGAGACCCCCGATGATCCGCGTCCTGCTGGTGGACGACCAGGCGCTCATCCGCGGCGGCTTCCGCGCCCTCCTGGAGGCCGAGGACGACATCGAGGTGGTGGCCGAGGCCGCGGACGGCGAGCGGGCCCTCGCCCTCGCCCTCGAACACCTGCCCGACGTGGCGCTCATCGACGTCCAGATGCCGGTGATGGACGGCATCGAGGCGACCAGGCGCATCGCCGCCGACGAGCGGCTGAGCGACGTCCACGTGGTGATCCTGACCAACTACGGCCTCGACGAGTACGTCTTCGACGCGCTCAGGGCGGGCGCGGGCGGCTTCCTGGTCAAGGACACCGAGCCCGAGGACCTGCTGCAGGGCGTCAGGGTGGCGGCCCGCGGCGACGCGCTGCTGTCGCCCGCGATCACCCGCCGCCTGATCGGCGAGTACGTGGCCCGCCGCCCCGAGCCCGAGCCCGCCGGCCTGGACGTGCTCACCAACCGCGAGCGCGAGGTGACCGCGCTGGTGGCCCGCGGCCTGTCCAACGACGAGATCGCCGCCCACATGGTGATCAGCCCGATGACCGCGAAGACCCACGTGAGCAGGGCGATGACCAAGCTGCGCGCCCGTGACCGGGCCCAGCTCGTGGTCCTCGCCTACGAGTCGGGGCTGGTCGTCCCACGGGGCGGCCGGCCGCGCTGACCGGGCGCGTCCCGTGGAACGTGCCCGACTCAGGCCACGGCCACGGCCCCGACTCGCTACACTCTGGCACCAACAACGGCCGAGATCTGTACGGCGAGGCTCTTGGCCCTGGGCGCCGGCCCGCGGCCCCGTCCCTGTTGGAGTCACGTGAGCAGCGGGCTTGTCGATGCGCCGCAAACCGAGCCGGGCACGCCGCCGAGGCGGCCACGCCGCTGGCTGCGCTGGGTGGTCGCGGCCACGGTCACCGTGGTCCTGCTCGTCGCGGGTGTGGCCGTGGGCGTGTACGCGCGCCTGACCGGCAACATCGAGCACGAGAACGTCACCGCCGAGGACCTCGGCGCCACCCGGCCGCCCAAGGTCGCCGGCACCGCGATGAACGTCCTGATCGTCGGCTCCGACCAGCGCGACGGCAAGAACGCGCGGTACGGCAAGAACGCGGGCGAGCGCACCGACACGATCATGCTGGCCCACCTGTCGTCCGAGCGCGACAACGCGATGGTCATCAGCTTCCCGCGCGACTCGCTGGTCGCGCTGCCCCCCTGCCGCGCCACCAAGGCCCTGCCCGGCCAGCAGGCGCACGTCGGCATGATCAACGAGTCGTTCAACTCCGGCGGCATCGCCTGCACCTGGAAGACGATCGAGACGCTCACCGGCATCCGCATCGACCACTTCGTCAAGATGGACTTCACCGGCTTCAAGGGCATCGTGAACGCCGTCGGCGGCGTCGAGGTCTGCCTGCCCGAGGCGATCAACGACAAGAAGGCGCTGCTGCGCCTGCCCGCCGGGCGGCAGACGCTCAACGGCGAGCAGGCGCTCGGCTACGTCCGCGCCCGCTACAGCTTCGGCGACGGCTCCGACATCGGCCGCATCCAGCGCCAGCAGATGTTCATCGCCTCGATGGTGAAGAAGGTGACGAGCGGCGAGACGCTCACCGACCCCGCCCGGCTGCTCGCCACCCTCGACGCCGCCACCCAGGCGATCACCACCGACCAGGGCCTGAACACCGGCGTCATGCGGGATCTGGCGAGCGGGCTGCAGGGCATCGACATCGGCAAGATCCGCTTCATCACCACGCCGTGGCACTACTCCCTCACCCAGCCGGGCCGGGTGGAGTGGGTGGAGCCGCAGGCCAAGCGGCTGTTCCAGATCGTGGCCAGAGACCAGCGGGTGGACGGCGTCAAGGGCGGCCAGGCCAAGGTGTCCCGCACGAAGATCGAGGTCGAGCTGCGCAACGGCACCTGGCGTACCGGCCTGGCCACCGAGGTCGCGGCCTTCCTCGAACAGCGCGGCTACCACATCGCCAAGATCGGCGACATGAAGCGCAAGCCGCAGGCCAAGACCGCGATCTTCTACGGGCCGAACGCCGAGACCCGGGTGCCCACGCTCGCCAAGGACGTGCTGCAGGCCACGACGCGGCAGGTGGCGGGCGCTCGGACGAACCGGCTGATCCTGGTGCTCGGCGACGACTGGAAGGGCCTCAAGCCGCTGCGCACCGACGACACGGAGGCGATGAAGGGCTTCGACGCCACCCACGACTCCTGCGCCGCCTGACACCCGCCGGCCAGGAGAGCGCTCACAGCGCCTCGGAGAGCCCGCCTCCGTCGATGGCGGTGAACCCGGCGTCCTCGATGAGCGGCAGCACGGCCTTCTTGGCCTCGTCGTCGTCGCCCCAGTAGGGCATGTCGGCCCGCGCGCCGCCGCGCTGCCCGGCGGTGCCGAGCTCCAGCAGCTCGTTGGGGTACTTGGTGTTGAACGTGCGCACGAGGCGCACCTCCGAGCCCAGCACGTGCTGCTGGTACTGCGGGCTGGTCAGCCTGTCGGGGACGGCCACCACCACGGCCGCGCCGTCGCGTTCGGCGATCGGGTTGCTCGGGTCCACGACGATCTTGCCCGCGAGCGTGCCGTCCAGCTCCGCCACCACCACCGGGAACGCCTCCCAGCCCACCGCCAACACCACGACGTCGCCGAACCGCGCGGCCTGGCCGGGTTCGCCGCCCCGCGCCCGGCCCTCGGCGGCGCGGGCGGCGGCGAGCGCGCGGGCAGGGTCGGCGTCGCTGAAGAACACGTCGTGGCCCGCCGCGGCGAACAGCCGGCCGAGCGGCGAGCCCAGCCTTCCGGAACCCACGATTCCTACGCGCATGTCTCGATCTCCTCGTCGTCGGGGGATCTGCCCAGACCTGACGATGACATTCCTGACACCCGCGGACCTTTGCCCCCCGATGGCCACTGGAGGGTGCGCCCGTGGCCGCACGATCGGGGATCGCGGCCGGACGGTACGCCGGCCTGTACACCTCACCCGTACGCCGTGCCCCGCCGCTGCCGCCCGCCCGGCGGGTACCGGACCGATCGCCACCCGGGCCTGGATGCGGCCGGGGGGCGCTGCTCGCGCGTACGCGCCATCGCTCGCGAGACCGAGATGCTGCGCCGCCTGGAACTCACGGCGCCGGGGTCAGGCGCCGGAGGCCGGGCGGCCGGAGAACGCCACCCTCGCCCCCGCGAAGCCGGCCCGCGTCAACGCCCGTGCTCGGGCTCCTGATCGGACGGCACAGGAGGGTGCATCTCCTCGCTCCCCGGGTCGACGCCCAGCTCTTCGCGGAGCCGGTCGTAGTCGATGTTGTGGTTGGCGTACTTCAACTGGCGAGCGACCTTTGTCTGCTTCGCCTTGGCTCTTCCTCGGCCCATGGCAACTCCCTAGTCCCCGCTGTCATGCTATCCGACAACATAGCGACTTGAAGAATTATGCAACTGCACTGGATTACGCTGACAATATGCACGTGGAGGTCTACCAGGCCAAGGCCGACTTCTTCCGAACGCTCGGCCACCCCGCTCGCATCCGAGTGTTGGAGCTACTGCAGGAAGGGCCACTGCCCGTCAGGGATCTACTGGCCCAGATCGACATCGAGGCGTCGAGCCTCTCCCAGCAACTCGCGGTCCTGCGCAGAGCGGGGATCGTGAGCGCGATCCGCGAGGGCAGCACCGTGGTCTACACCCTGGCCACGCCCGAGCTGGCCGACCTGCTGGGCGCCGCCCGGCGCATCCTCACCGACATGCTGGCCGACCAGGGCGAGCTGCTCGCGGAGCTGCGCGCCGAGGTCCCCTGACCCGCTCGATCCCGGCCAGGACGCCGACGCGGGCGGCGGCCGGCCCGCGCCTGGCCAGGAACCGGGAAGAACGGGCGCAATGGGCCCTCGGCCGCATCCATTAGGCTCTCGGCCATGGTCTCCGAGCTGTTCGATCCCAAGGCGTGGCAGCCGGTCGAGGGATTCGACTTCACCGACATCACCTACCACCGGGCGCTCGACCAGGGCACCGTACGCGTGGCCGTCAACCGTCCCGAGGTCCGTAACGCCTTCCGGCCGCAGACGGTGGACGAGCTCTACCGCGCGCTCGACCACGCCCGGCAGACCACCGACGTGGGCTGCGTGCTGCTGACCGGCAACGGCCCCTCGCCCAAGGACGGCGGCTGGGCGTTCTGCTCGGGCGGCGACCAGCGCATCAGGGGCAAGGACGGCTACCAGTACGCCGACGGCACCCCGTCCACCGGCCGCCTGCACATCCTGGAGGTGCAGCGGCTCATCCGCTTCATGCCCAAGATCGTGATCTGCGTGGTGCCGGGCTGGGCCGCGGGCGGCGGGCACAGCCTGCACGTCGTGGCCGACCTCACGCTGGCCAGCGCCGAGCACGCCCGCTTCAAGCAGACCGACGCCGACGTCGCCAGCTTCGACGGCGGGTTCGGCTCGGCCTACCTGGCCCGGCAGGTCGGGCAGAAGTTCGCCCGCGAGATCTTCTTCCTCGGCGACACCTACACGGCGGCCGACGCGCACCGCATGGGCATGGTCAACGCCGTGGTGCCGCACGCCGAGTTGGAGGCGACGGCGCTGGAGTGGGCACGCAAGGTCAACGGCAAGTCGCCCACCGCGCAGCGCATGCTCAAGTTCGCCTTCAACGCGATCGACGACGGGCTGGTGGGCCAGCAGGTGTTCGCCGGCGAGGCCACCCGGCTGGCGTACATGACCGAGGAGGCGGCCGAGGGGCGCGACTCGTTCCTCGACAAGCGCGAGCCCGACTGGTCGCCGTTCCCCTGGCACTACTGACCGTTCCCCCGGGGCCGCCGGGCCTTGGCAGACTGGGGTCATGCGGATCAAGGTGCCGGAGACGCTGACCGAATCACACCTCAAGTACGACCAAGACGCCGGGCGCTCCTGGAACGCCGCCCTGCCCGCGCTGGCCGAGCGTTACCTCGACGAGTGGGACCTGCGGCTCGACGGCGAGCCGAGCCACGGGATCGTCGCCCTGGTGCTGCCCGTCCTGCGGTCCGACGGCACCCCGGCCGCGCTCAAGCTCCAGCCCGTGACCGACGAGACCGCCGGCGAGGCCCTGGCGCTGCGCACGTGGGCGGGCGACGGCTCGGTGCTGCTGCTGGAGGCCGACCCCGCGACCGGGACCATGCTGCTGGAGCGGCTGGCTCCCGACCGGTCGTTGTCGTCCGTGCCCGATGTCACGCGGGCCCTCGGCCTGCTGGCCGACCGGCTGCGCCGGCTGTCGGCCCATCCCGCCCCCGAAGGGCTGCGCCGGCTCGGCGACATCGCCCGCCGCATGCTGGACGACGTGGACGGCGCCGTCGCGACGGTGTACGGCGAGCGCGACCGTTACTGGCTGCGCTGGTGCGCGGGCGCGGTCGCCGAACTCGTCCCCGAGCCCGGCGACCGGCTGCTGCACTGGGACCTGCACTACGACAACGTGCTGGCGGGGGCGCGCGAGCCGTGGCTGGCCATCGATCCGAAGCCGCTCGCGGGCGACCCGGGCTTCGAGCTGCTGCCCGCGCTGTGGAACCGGTGGGACGAGGTGCTCGCGACCGGCGACGTGCCGCGCGCGGTGCTGCGGCGCTTCGACCTCATGGTGGACACGCTCGGCCTCGACCCGCGGCGGGCGGCCGGCTGGACGCTCGGCCGGGTCCTGCAGAACTGCCTGTGGGACGTCAAAGACGGCTGCCTCGTGCTCGACGACGTCCACGTGCGGGTCGCGGAGGCCGTACGCGCTAGATGGTGATGACGACCTTGCCCTGGCCGTGGCGGCCCTCGACCTCCCGGTGCGCGTCGGCGGCCTCCTCCAGCCGGTAGGCCCGGCGCACCGGCCACGCGAAGGCCCCTTCGGCGTACAGCCTGGCGTAACGTCCGAGGCGCTCGGCCGAACGCTGCCCCTGGACGACGCTCGCGCCGAGCCGCTCGGCCGCCGCGTGCTCGACCAGCGTGACGACGCGGGCGCGGTCGGGCACCAGCTCGATCGAGACCTCCAGCGCGTCCCCGCCGGCCCCGTCGAGCGCGGCGTGCACGCCGTCCGGCGCGAGCGCGCGCACCCGGTCGGCCAGCCCCTCGCCGTACACGACGGGGATGGCGCCCAGACGGCGCAGGTAGTCGTGGTTGACCTCGCGGGCGGTGCCGATGACGGTGGCCCCGCGCCTCCTGGCGATCTGCACGGCCGCCGTGCCGACCGAGCCGGCCGCGGCGTGCACGAGCAGCGTCTCGCCGTCGGTCAGGCCCATCCCGTCGATGGCCAGTTCGGCCGTCTGCACGCCGGCGGTCAGCCCGCCGGCCACCTCCCACGGCACGGCGGAGGGCTTGGCGGTCACGTTGGCGGCGGGCACGACGACGTACTCGGCGTAGCTGTTCAGCGCGGTGAACCCGAGCACGTCCGTCCCGGGGGCGATCCCGGTCACGTCCGCGCCCACCTGGTCCACCACGCCCGCGAACTCGTTGCCCGGGATGCGCGGGTAGTCCGTCTCGTCCATGTACGGCGGCAGCCATCCCGTCCGGACGGCCACGTCGAACGGCTGCACCCCGGCCGCCCTGACCCGCACGCGTACCTGTCCCGGGCCCGCCTGGGGCGCCGGCAGTTCCATCACCTTCAACACTTCGGGGCCACCGGGCTCGGCGAACGCCGCTGCTCTCATCAGTTCGGTCATGCCGGCCAGCCTGCTACCTCAACCCCGCTTGAGGTCAACTGCCATCGGGAACTTTTTCCTTTAGTCGTGCTTTATATGGATATAGTCCGATAGGACAGCACTGGGGGACAGGTAGTACCGAGGCGGGATGAGCAAGTTCTTCGACAATGCATTGAGCTTTCCGACTGTCATTTTCACTTTCCTTCTCGTGGTGGTCGCCGTCTATTGGCTGACCGTCATCACCGGCCTCTTCGAGCTGGATGACGACGCCACGTACCTGGGCCTCGGGGGAGTCCCAGCGGGGGTCACGCTGTCGCTGCTCGTCGCGCTCGCCTGGCTGCTCAGCCTGATCGGCGGCGTGATCGTGCCGGGCGGAGCGCTGATCGCCGTGCCGTTCGCCGCCGCCGTCCTGGCCTGGCTGGCCGTTCGTGCCCTGCTGACGCCGCTGCGCCGGCTGTTCCCCCAAGGGGACCGGAGCTCGCGCGGCGACTTCGTCGGCCGGATGTGCGTGATCCGCACCGGCACCGCCACCCCCGACTTCGGCCAGGCCGAGGTCACCGCCGCCGACGGCTCGTCCGCGGTCGTGCAGGTTCGCACGACCGGCCAGGACCGCCTCGTCCGCGGCGACAACGCCTTGATCTTCGAATACGACGCAGACGGCGAATTCTTCTGGGTCATGCCGTACGAAAGCGAGCAGTGATGGACGTCATCTCCACCGGCTTCGGGATATTCCTGGCCGTCATCCTGGTCATCATCATCGGCCTTGTCGCCGTCATCGGCCGCCTTTTCCGCAAGGTCGAACAGGGCAAGGCGCTGATCGTGTCCAAGGTCAACAAGGTGGACGTGACGTTCACCGGAGCCGTGGTGCTCCCGGTGGTCCACAAGGCCGAGATCATGGACATCTCGGTCAAGACCATCGAGATCGCGCGGACCGGCCGCGAGGGGCTGATCTGCCGGGACAACATCAGGGCCGACATCAGGATCACGTTCTTCGTCCGCGTGAACAAGACCGCCGAGGACGTCATCAAGGTCGCCCAGGCCATCGGCACCGCCCGCGCCAGCGACGAGACCACCTTGCAGGAACTGTTCAACGCGAAGTTCTCCGAGGCGCTCAAGACCGCCGGCAAGCACCTCGACTTCGTCGACCTCTACACCAAGCGGGACGAGTTCCGCGACGAGATCGTCCGGCTCATCGGCACCGACCTGAACGGCTACAGCCTCGAGGACGCCGCCATCGACTACCTGGAGCAGACCTCGCTCCAGCAGCTCGACAAGAGCAACATCCTCGACGCGCAGGGCATCCGCAAGATCACCGAGCTGACGGCGATCGAGCACGTGCGCACGAACGAGTTCCAGCGCAACGAGGAGAAGGAGATCACCCGCCAGAACGTGGACGCCCGCGAGGCCATCCTCGAACTCGAGCGCCGCCAGGCCGACGCCGAGCTGAAGCAGCGCCGCGAGATCGAGACCGTCAAGGCCCGCGAGGAGGCGGAGGTCGCCCGCGTGCAGGCCGAGGAGCGGCTGCGCGCCCAGGCCGCGCACATGAAGACCGACGAGCACCTCGGGGTGCAGAACGAGAACCGGGCCCGCGAGATCGCCGTCGCCGAGAAGAACCGCGAGCGCGTGATCGCCATCGAGACCGAGCGCATCGAGAAGGACCGCGTGCTGGAGGTCATCGCCCGCGAGCGGGAGACCGAGCTGTCGCGCATCGCCAAGGACCGGGAGGTCGAGACCGAGAAGCGGTCGATCGCCGAGGTCATCCGCGAGCGCATCGCGGTCGACAAGACCGTGGCCGAGCAGGAGGAGTCCATCAAGCGGCTGCGCGTGGTCGAGGAGGCCGAGCGCACCCGCCAGCAGGTGATCATCGCCGCCGAGGCCGAGGCCCAGGAGAACCTGGTCAAGGACATCAAGGCGGCCGAGGCCGCGGAGACCGCCTCCAAGTTCAGGGCCCGCGAGGAGCTCGTGCTCGCCGAGGCCCGTCAGCAGGCCGCCGACCTCGACGCCCGTGCCAAGATCCGGCTGGCGGAGGGCGTCCAGGCCGAGTCCGCCGCCGCCGGGCTGGCGCAGGTGCAGGTCAGGGAGCGCGACGCCGAGGCCATCGAGAAGGTCGGCCGCGCCGAGGCGCTGGTGCTGAAGGAGCGCCTGACCGCCGAGGCCGAGGGCGCCAGGGCCATGGCGCTGATCGAGGGCGACCGGCTCAAGGCGCGCGCCGCGGGCGAGCAGGCCATGGCGCTGGCCAGCGCCACCGCGGTGGGCGAGAAGCTCAAGGCCGAGGCCGAGGGTCTCACGGAGAAGGCCGCCGCGATGGCCGCGCTGGACGAGGCGAGCCGGGCGCACGAGGAGTACCGCCTGCGTCTGGAGGCCGACAAGGAGATCCGGCTCAAGCACATCGACGTCAGCCGGCAGGTCGCCGAGTCGCAGGCCAGCGTGCTGGCGGCCGGGCTGGCCAAGGCCGACATCGATATCGTCGGCGGCGACACGATGTTCTTCGACCGGCTGGTCGGCTCGATCACGGCGGGCAAGGTGGTGGACAGCTTCGTCGGCCACTCGGAGGTCGCGGGGGCGCTCGTCGCGCCGTACGTCAACGGCACCGCGAACCTGGCGACCGACCTCGCGAACGTGGTCGGCGGCGTGCGCACGGAAGACCTCAAGAACCTGACCGTCTCCGCCCTGCTCCTGCGGCTCATCCAGGACGGCGGCCCGCAGGCGACGGCGCTCGGTGAGCTGCTGGAGACCGCCCGCCGGCTCGGCGTGGCCGACTCGCCGGTGGCGGCGCTGGCCGGGGCCAGGTGAACATGACGGCCACGGAGCTGGAGGCGGGGACGTACGAGGTCCTGCGTAACCGCCTCCAGGCCCAGTCGCGGACTCTCACGGCCGCGGCCGAGGCGCTCAACGAGGAGCGGCTGAAGGTCTTCGGCGGGGCGGAGCTGCGTCTGCTGGGCACCGAGCGGATCCGGACCGAGAACAACTGCGTCCCCCGGGACATCGTCTCGCTCGGTGACGTGATGCTCTTCGGCTACAACGTCTTCATCGGGCTCAAGCCGGAGACGGCGGTGGCGGACGTGTTCGCGGTGCACCGCTTCTCCAGGGACGGCGACTCCTTCCGCTTCGAGGCCGGCAGGCAGGCGACGCTGGACGACCCGGCGTTCCGTAAGGACTTCGCCGAGCTGTACCGGTACTACAAGGAGACCCGGCTGCAGCAGCTCAGGCGGGTCGAGGGCAAGCTGCTGGCGGTGTTCCGGACGGGGCCGGCGGACACGCGGGTGCTGCGCTGGACGGTCGACAACGGCGGAGTCCCGAAATATCAGGACAACAGGGGAGAGCGGGACCACGTCTTCCCCCCGTCCCACGACTTCGAATGGATCGCCACCACCCGCGACGACCACGTACTCGGCCGCCACCCGCACATCGCCATCGGCGGCGAGGTGTTCGTCGAGACCGTCGGCGGCGACCTCACCATCAAGATCGAGGACAACACCGAGACCGGGGCCGGCATCTACTCCGAGCCGGTCACCGAGCCGCTCCAGAGCCTGGCCGACGCCGACGTCGAGTACGCCCGCGTGGGGCCGCTGATCCTCATGCGGATCCGGCCGTACAAGGAGAGCGACCGGCGGCACCTGATCTTCAACACCCGCACCAGGTCCGTCGTCCGCCTGGACGGCATCGGCCAGGCGTGCCAGCGGCTGCCCGAGGACCAGGGGCTCATCTTCCCCGGCGGCTACTACCTGGCCACCGGGGTCAACAAGACGTTCGACACGGACGTGACGGACCTGGAGTTCGAGCGGGTGGTCCGCTCCCCCAACGGCGAGGACGTCCTGTACGTCTTCCACGCCAGGGGCGACGGGCGCTCGCTGCTGCTGCCGTACAACGTGATCAGGAAGGAGGTGGCCAACCCCATCGTCTGCCACGGCTACTCGCTGTTCGACGACGGCACGATGGTGGTCTTCCGCGCCACCTCCGAGGAGCCGACCCGGGTGCACCCGATGCAGGTGTGGCAGACCCCGTACGTGTCGGACACCTACGCCGCCGCACAGCCCGCCGGCACCGGACCGCTGGAGCGCATCGGCAACGCCGAACTGGTCCGCGGCGTGTCCGACTGCCTGTCCGTCTCGCGCATGGTCGAGGAGATGGCGCCGTCGGCCGGCACGTTCGAGGGCCTCATCGCCGCCTGCACGCGGGCGGCCGACTCCTACCACTGGCTCGCCGAGCACGGCCTGCTCGAACCGCTCGCCGACGTACGCGCCACCGCCGAGCAGGTGCTCGACGAGTACGAGCACGTCGAGCAGCTCACCCGCCAGGCCGCCGGCACCCTCGCCGCGGCCACCGAGGAGACCACCCAGCTCGTCCGCCGCGCCAGAGCCGGCGACCCGGCCACCGCGGACGCCTGGGTCACCCTGCTGGCCACGCTGCGCCGCGCCCAGGGACACCTGGTGACGCTGCGCGAGGTCCGCCACATCGACCTGGACGCCCTGACCGCGCTGTCCGGCTCCGTGACGGAGGAGCTGGCCTCGGCCGGGACGCGGGCGGTGACGTTCCTGTCCGGCGCGGACGCCTTCACCGCCTACCAGGCGGCCGTCGAGACGCTCGCCGCCGACGCCGCCGCGATCGCCACCGTGGCCGAGGCCGCGCCCGTCGCCGACCGGCTGGCGGAACAGGCCGAAGGGCTGGAGGTGGTCACGGAGGTCGTCGGGTCGCTGGAGATCGCCGACGCCACCGTGCGCACCTCGATCCTGGGCCGCATCGCCGAGGTGCTCGGGGGCGTGAACCGGGCCAGAGCCGTCCTGGACGGGCGGCGGCGCGAGCTGCTCGGCACGGAGGGGCGGGCCGCGTTCGCCGCCGAGTTCGCGCTGCTGGGGCAGGCCGTCACGGGCGCGCTGGCGATGGCCGACACCCCCGCGAAGTGCGACGAGCAGCTCGGCAGGCTGATGCTCCAGGTCGAGAACCTGGAGACCCGCTTCGGCGAGTTCGACGACTTCGCCGCCCAGCTCGCCGCCAAGCGGGAGGACGTCTACGAGGTCTTCTCCGCCCGCAAGCAGACCCAGCTCGACGACCTCGCCCGCCGCGCGGACCGCGTCTTCACCTCCGCCGGGCGCATCCTCGGCAGCATCACCCGGCGGCTGGCGCTGCTGTCCTCGCCGGACGAGGTCAACACCTACTTCGCGACCGACCCCATGGTGGCCAAGGTGCGCTCGGCGTCCGTCGAGCTGCGCGGGCTGGGGGACGCCGTACGGGCCGAGGAGCTCGACGGCCGGGTGAAGTCGGCGCAGCAGGAGGCCGGACGGTCGCTGCGGGACCGCCTCGACCTGTTCTCGGACGGGGGCGAGACCCTGCGCCTGGGACACCATCGGTTCGCCGTCAACACCCAGCCGATCGACCTGACGCTGGTGCCGCACGACGGCTCGATGGCGTTCGCGATCACCGGCACCGACTACCGCTCCCCCGTGCCCGGCTCGTTCGCCGACACCCGGCCGTTCTGGGACCAGCTCCTGGTCTCGGAGTCCGCCGAGGTCTACCGGGGCGAGTACCTGGCCGCCTCGCTCCTCGACACCGTCACGGCCGGGACGCCGCTGGAGGAGTTGGTCCGGCGGGCCGCCGAAGAGCGCTACGACGAGGGCTACGAGCGCGGGGTCCACGACCACGACGCCACGGCCATCCTCGACACCCTGGTGCGGCTGCGGGAGGCGGCGGGGCTGCTGCGCTACCCCGCCGACGCCAGAGCGGCGGCGCAGCTCTTCTGGGCGTTCGGGGTGGACGAGGTTTCACGTAAAACATTCGCCACCCGGGCCGTGTCGCTGGTGCGGGCGCGCGCCGTCTTCGGCACCGCACCGGCCCTGGACGCGCTGGCCGCGGAACTGGCCGCACTGATCACCGCATTCCAGTCAAGCCTGAACCCCGGAGCGGCCCTCAGTCCTGGCACGAACACCGGCGACGAGGCGGCCCCGAGTACCGGTCTCAGCGCCAGGGCGGTGAGCGCGGTGGCCGGGCTCGCCGGTGAGTACCTCGTCGAGGAGCTGGGCACCGCGCCCGTGGGGTTCGTGACCGGCAAGGCCGCCCGCGACCTCCTCGACGGATTCCACCGCACCCTGGGCCCCGACAGGACCCGCGAGTTCGAGGAAGACCTCGCCGGCCTCCCCCTCCCCGAACGCCTCCAGGTGGCCCGCGCCTGGCTGACCGCCTACCACCAGGGCCCGGAGGTGGACGAGGCCATCGCCGTACAGCTCTGCGGCGACCTGCCTCGCCACGACTCCGCCGCCGCCACCACGCAGACCGTTGACGGCCTCCTCGGCTCCCACCCGCGCGTCAAGGACCGCAAGCTGGAGGTCCGCCTCGACGAGCTCCTCCCCCGGGCCCGCCACTTCGCAAAGGAGCGCGTCCCCGCCTACCGGGCCTACCAGCGCCGCAGGGGCGAACTGGTCGAGGCCGAACGCCGCCGCCTGCGCCTCGACGAGTACAAGCCGAAGGTGATGAGCGCCTTCGTCCGCAACCGCCTCCTCGACGAGGTGTACCTGCCGCTGATCGGCGACAACCTGGCCAAGCAGCTCGGCGCGGCGGGATCGGGCAAGCGCACGGACCAGATGGGCCTGCTCCTGCTCATCTCCCCGCCCGGCTACGGCAAGACGACCCTCATGGAGTACGTGGCCAGCCGCCTCGGCCTGGTCTTCGTCAAGGTCAACGGCCCCGCCCTGGGCCACGAGGTCACCTCACTCGACCCGGCGGACGCGCCCGACGCGACCGCCAGGCAGGAGGTGGAGAAGATCTCGTTCGCGCTGGAGACGGGCAACAACACCCTGCTCTACCTGGACGACATCCAGCACACCTCACCCGAGCTGCTGCAGAAGTTCATCTCGCTGTGCGACGCCCAGCGCCGCATCGAGGGCGTGTGGAACGGCCGCACCAGGACGTACGACCTGCGCGGCAAACGGTTCGCGGTGTGCATGTCGGGCAACCCGTACACCGAGTCGGGCCGGCGTTTCCGCATCCCCGACATGCTCGCCAACCGGGCCGACGTCTGGAACCTGGGCGACGTCCTGTCGGGCCGGGACGAGCTGTTCGCACTCAGCTACATCGACAACGCGCTCACCTCGAACCCGGTCCTCGCCCCCTTGTCCGGACGCGACCGCTCCGACGTGGAACTGCTCGTACGCCTCGCGAAGGGCGACCCGACGGTCCGCGCCGACCAGCTCACGCACCCGTACACGAAGCCGGAGCTGGACCAGATGCTCAGCGTGCTGGCCAAGCTCGTCCGCGTCCAGGAGGTGGTGCTGGCCAACAACCAGGCGTACATCGCCTCCGCCGCCCAGTCCGACGCGGCCCGCACCGAACCGCCGTACCGGCTGCAGGGCTCCTACCGCAACATGAACAAGCTGGCCGAACGCATCGTCCCCGCCATGAACGACGACGAGCTCGAAGCGATGATCGACGACCACTATCTCGGCGAGGCGCAGACCCTCACCTCCGACGCCGAGGCGAACCTGCTCAAGCTGGCCGGACTGCGTGGCCGCCGCACCCCGGCCGAGGAGAGGCGCTGGGCGGAGATCAAGGCCGCCTTCCTCAAGGCCAGGGCGCTCGGCGGGGCGGAGGACGACCCGATGGTCCGCGCGGTGGGCGCGATCGGCCTGCTGGCCGACCGCGTGAGCGAGGTCGGCACCGCCATCCGACAATCCGACCGCTGAAGCCCACCAAGCACCCGGCCCTCAGGAAGCCGGGCCCCACCCAGGGCCCGGCACAGCACTCGGTGAACCCCACGCCGACCGCTCAGGAGCCGCATGGCCCAGGCGGCGAGATCACTTCCGCCCATCAGAGGTCAGCGCTCGGTGAAGCCCGCCGCGAGGGGCCGCGTGATTCAGGCGGCGGAGGCGTTTCCGGCTGTCAGAGGTCTGCGTTCATGGTCTCGACGGCCTTCCAGGCTCGCGACACCGCTTCGGGCCCGGCGGGGACCAGCGGGAGCCGCACGTCCGGCGTGGGGATCAGGCCGGCGGCGTGCAGCACGCCCTTGATCACGGTCGGGTTGGGCTCGGCGAACAGCGCCGCCGACAGCCGGGCCAGCCGGTGCCCGAGCGCCCGCGCCCGTACGACGTCCCCGGCGTGCCAGGCGTCGGCCAGTTCGACGAAGCTCCCGGTCTCCACGTGCGCGGAGGCGAGGATGCCGCCCCCGGCCCCCAGCGCGAGCAGCGGCGAGATGAAGGCGTCGTCCCCGCCCAGCACCTCGAAGCCCTCGGGCAGGCCGGCGAGCAGCTCGACGGCGTCCTGGTCGATGCCGCCCGCCGCGTACTTCACCCCCGCGATCATCGGGTGGGCGCCGAGCCTGCGCAGGGTGGCGGCGCCGGTGGCCTGCCCGGTCCGGTAGGGGATGTGGTAGATCACCAGCGGCACCGGCGTCTCCTCGGCCAGCGCCTCGAAGTGCGCGACGACCCCGCGCTCGCCGGGCCGCAGGAAGTACGGGACGGTCACCAGCGCGGCCCCGACCCCCTCAGGCAGTTCGCGCAGCGCCCGGCCGATCGAGCGGGTGTCGTTGCCGGCCACCCCCACGGTCAGGGTCGCCTGCCGCTCGCCGCAGACCTGGACGCACGCCTCGATCACCCGCGCCCGCTCGTCCGGGTCGAGCGCGGCCACCTCGCCGGTGGTGCCCAGCGCCACCAGACCGGCCGCGCCCTGGTCCAGCGCCTGCCGGCCGAGCTTCCCGATCGTGTCCACGGCCACCTCGCCCGCGGCGTCGAACGGCGTGACCAGCGGGACGTGGATTCCCCTCAACATGCTTCGCGACATGCTTCGAGCTTCGCCCAGCACGACCCGTTAGCACCAGCACGGATTTCTACGTTCGAGCTTAAGATGAACTTATGCTCGATCCGCGCAAGCTCCACCTGCTCCGCGAGCTCGCCCGGCGCGGCACGATCGCCGCCGTCGCCGAGGCGGTCACGTTCACGCCGTCGGCCGTCTCCCAGCAGCTCAGCGCGCTGGAGCGGGAGGCGGGTGTGCCGCTGCTCGAACGCACCGGCCGCACGGTGACGCTCACGCCCGCGGGCCACCTGCTGGTCGAGCACGCGCAGGCCGTCCTGGAGGAGTTGGAACGCGCCTCGGCGGCGCTCGCCGTCGCGCGGGGCGGCCCGTCGGGGCCGCTGCGGATCGGCGCGTTCCCCACCGCCGCCCGCGTGCTGCTGCCGCCCGCCCTCGCCGGGCTGACCGGCGCGCATCCGGCGCTCGCCCCGATGGTGTCCGAGATCGACCCGGCGGACGTCTCCGCCGCGCTGCGCGCCGGTGAGCTCGACGTGGCGCTCGTGCACGAGTACGACTTCGTCCCGCCCGTCACCGACGCCTCGATCGAGACCGAGCCGCTGTTCACCGAGCCGATGTACCTCACCTCCCGCCCCACGGTCGCCGAGGCCCGCGCCGACGCGTGGATCACCGGGAAGCCCGGCACGCTCTGCCACACGATGGCGATCAGGGCCTGCCAGGCGGCCGGGTTCGAGCCGCTCGTCCGGCACCACATCGACGACTTCGACACCGTGCTCGCCTTCGCCGCCGCCGGCCAGGGGGTCGCGCTCGTGCCCCACCTGGCGGCCAGCGACCCGCCCGGCGGCGTGCGGCTGACCCGCCTGCCGCTGAGCCGCCGCACGCTGGCCGCCTTCAGAAGGGGCAACGGCGAGCACCCGGCGATCGTCGCGGCCGTGGCCGCCTTCCGCACAGCCGTCTCCCGCCTCCCCCTCTGACCGCGCCCCCGA
>NZ_SSXE01000031.1 GCF_021699195.1 Nonomuraea sp. MG754425
GTGGCGGGCGTGGGGTGGCGAGCCGTGGGGTGATGGGATCAGTTGAACGTCTGCCAGGTGTCGCGCAACGGCCGCTGCCCGGCTCCGGGCTTCGTCCAGTCGCACACACCCGACGGGAAGATCTCCAGCAGCCGGCGGCGCTCGGCCGGGCTGAAGGTGGCCGGATAGTCGCGCCGGTCGACGGCCTTGCGCCGGCAGGTCACCACGTCGCCGCTCAGCGGCGCGCCGGCGACCAGCCGCGGGGTGGCGTAGGCGGGGAACAGCCGCCCGCACTCACCGGTGTTGTCCGCGGTGAGCCGTTGCACGATCTTGCGCGGCTCGGCGTCGCGGCTCCAGCAGGCGTCGGTGAGCTCGGCCGGCTTGTTCCGCACCACCTTGCGGTGCGCGGACAGCCGCGAGTCGTCGGCCGCGATCGCGCTCAGCCACGCCTCCATGCTCGTCAGGGCGTACCGCAGGGTGGGGCTGGTCAGGCTGAACCCGCCGTAGCGGCCGTCCTCGACCAGGAAGACCTGGTTGCCGGCGTCGCCGTTGGCCGCCTCCAGCCGCGCCCGGGTGGCGTAGCCGTGGGTCATCATGTGGATGTCGCCGTTGGCGGCGTCCTCGGAGTAGGACCGGTAGTCGATGATCGGAGTCCCGGCCAGGCCGGCTCCGCCGTGAAGGACACGCCCGGTGCGGTAGGCGGCGTCCCTCGCGATCGGGTCCGCCGCGGTGCGGTGGGGTGTCGGGCGGGCGTCGAGGTCCAGGCCCCCGATGCCCTCGTTGAGGTCGAGGAACTGCCGCGGGGTGATCGCGCCCGCGGTCAGCGCGGCCAGCCCGTACTGCACGCCCACGTTGTCCAGCGGACGCCGGGCGAACCCGGTCGCCGGATCGCGCCCGTAGACGTTCACGGTGTGGTCGTAGACGTCCGCGCGCGCTCCACCGGGGTTGCTCTGCGGGTGGTAGCGCAGGTCGGCGGGCAGCCCGTCGGGGAACTCGGCGAGGGGATCCAGCCGTTTCGCGCCGTCGCTGAGGTTGCCGATGCTCTCCCACCGCAGGAAGCCGGCGACCTGGCGCTGCTCCTCCCGGCTGAAGGCGTCCGGCGCGACCTCGGTGAAGTAGTGCTCCAGCAGCCGGGCGTCGAACAGCGTGATGTTGGTCGCGGACGCGACGTCGGGGAACGACCGGCCGACCACGATGCCGTCCAGCAGGCCCGGGTAGTTGTCGGCGATCTGGTGGCTCTGGTACGAACCGCCCGAGGAGCCCCACCCGATGGTGAACAGCGGCTTGCCGTACCGCTCGACGAAACGCTCCTTCACCATCATCATCGTCTCGGCCGCCAGCAGGTCGTTGCAGTTGTTGCCGAAGACGTTCAACGACGCCGACGCGACCGCGTAACCGCGGCCGAGCATCTGCGGATCCAGGACGCCGCCGGTGTCGGTGCCCTGGGTGTACCAGCCGCGCCGGCAGCCGCCGCCGAAGGTGTAGATGAGCCGGTCGTTCCAGGCGGAGGCGGCCGGGTCGTGCAGCATGGCTATCTGGTAGATCGCCCGGTTGAGCGTGCCGGTCTCGATCCGGATGAGGAACGGGACCGTCCGGCCGGTGAGGGTCGTCGTCAAGGCCAGATCGGCGGGTCTGGCCGCCGGATCCGGCAGCGGCCTGGTCCTGCCGCCGGTCGTGCGGTAGGCGTAGTCGGTCCGGGTGGCCACGGAGCAGTCGGCGTCGAGCGGCGGCCCGAGCGTGCTGCCGTCGAGGAGCCGGAACCGGTCGGTGGTGCAGACGTACGGCGTCTCGTGCGGGCCGCTGAGCACCGGCCCGGTGGCCGGATGGTTGGTCAGGACGAGCCGGTCGCGCAGCCGCCCGGCGGTCGCGACCAGGTGGTTGGCTCCGGGGCGGAGCCGTTCGACCAGGCCGGTGAGGGTGTGGGCGGCCGGGTCGGCCCGGAAGGAGCCGGTGACGTCGGCGCCGTTGAGCGTGAACCGCACGGCGTCCAACGGCCGGCCGGGCGGCACCTCGGCGGTGACGAGCACGTCGTCCGCCGTCACCAGGTCGGGCCGGGCCGACACCGCCACCAGCCGCAGCCCGTCGTCCGCCGCTGCCGGAGCGGCGTGCAGGCCGGCCAGGACCAGGACGACGGCGAGGATCGATCGCATCTCACGCTCCCGCGGAGTAGACGGCGAACTCGGACACCTGGGTGTTGTGGCCCGGCTGCGTGGGGTAGCGCGTCCCGGTGATGCGCAGCCGCACGTGGCGTGCCTGCGCCGGCGGGAACGCCGTGGTGGCGGGCCCGTCCGTGACCGATGCCACGGTCGTCCACCGCTCACCGTCCACGGACGTCTGCACGTCGTACGAGCGCGGGGCCCAGTTCCCCCGGCCGCTCAGCGCCACCGCGCCCACTGTCGTGGTCAGCCCGAGATCGACGCCGACGAGCTCCGGGCTCTCGGGTGTCGGCGCCTGCCCGGGCGTGTGCCCGCCGGACACCCAGTACGTGGCCCCCGACCCGTCGGTCAGGAACGACGGCGGATGCTGGTATTGGTAGCTCCCCGCCCACACCCGCGGATACGGGCTGCCCGTCGCGTTGAGCGCCAGATTCGCCGAGTGCCGGAGCGTGACGTACGCCTGCCCGCCCGCCCCGTTCGCCGCCGCCGCGTCCACGACCAGGCCGGACGAGCCGGACGCCCGCCGGCCGCTCACCCGGACCGGCACCGTCACCGACGAGCGGCCGGGGATCCGCAGGGCGGGCCGGTCCACGGTCGCCTCGACCCCGTCACCGGCCGTCGCCTCGGCCGACACCGACACCGACACCGACACCGACACCGGCCGGGGTGAGCCGTTGGTGATGCGGACGCGCGCCTGGTTGACGCCGCCGGCGGCCAGCGGCAGGTCCCGCTCCAGCGCCTCCACCGCCAGCGTCGGCTGCCGGGCCTCGCGCGGCGTCAGCCGTACCGGCCCGAACAGCCCGTAGTCCTGGCGCGGCCGGTCGGCGGCCCCGGTGCCGGGCGCGACCCGGACCGCGTTGCCGAGGGTCGAGGCGACGCGCACCGTCAGGGTGTTGGCGCCGGCGCGCAGGTGCCGGCCCACCTCGATGTGCCGCAGGTCCTGCGGGCTGCGCGCCGGCAGCCGGGTGCCGTTCAGCGTCACGGTGACGGTGTCGACGGCGGCCCCCAGATCCAGGTACGCCGAGCGCACCCCGGCCCACGCGTCGCCGAGGGTGAACGTCGAGGTGTACGTCCCGACGCCGGAGACGTCGCCGAGGTCGACGCCGTAGCCGTTCGCCGGGGTGATCGCCGACCACGGCGGCAGCTCCCCGCGCTCACCGGCGACCGGTCGGACGGCCGCGAGCGTGGTCTTGGCGGTGTCGCCCGGCAGCCCGGACGCTCCCCGGCTCCAGCTCACGACCTGCAGAGCCCAATCGTCGATCAGCTCGGCCCCCAGCCCGGTGTTGGCGGCGACGGTCGGCCCGTGCTGCGGGAGCGTCCCGTCGAACCGGGTCGACAGCGCGATGACGGCGGCGTCGGACGCCTCCAGGGTGACGTCGACGACCACGCCGTGCGCGGTCCGCCGGTAGTCGGTGAGCGGGGTGATCTCGCCCGTCCAGGTGTCCAGCCGGTACGGCCGCCCCTCGCCCGTGAGCGTCAGCCGCTGTTCGCTCGCCCACGACCGCTGGTTGAACAGGTAGTAGTAGTCGGCGGCGGCGTCGGAGCGGCGCACGCTCAGCACGTCGGCCGACGGCGTGGCGGGGGCGGCGGCCGGCGCGATCCCGAGCCGGGCGAGCAGGTCCGGCAGCGCCGCGAGGTCGGCGACCCGGTGCACGCCGGGCCGCGCGGCCAACCGGCCGACCAGGCGACGCAGTTCGGCATCCTGCCCGGCCGCGTCATGGAAGCCCGGGGCGGCCGACGGCAGCTCCCCGACGAAGATCACGGGCAGCCCGTCGCGCTCCAGGTCGAGCAGCCGGCGCGCGGTGTCGGCCGTCATCGTCTCCTGGTCCTTCACGACGATCGCCCGGTACGCCCCGGCCTGCGGGAACAGCCGCCCGTCCGACACCCGCGCCGAGGGCATCCGCAGGTGTGCCGGGCTGAGGTACTCGTAGGTGTAGCCGCGCTCGGCCAGCGCCGAATCGCTCTCCAGGAGCGCCCCCGGCCCGGTGAGCGTGGTGGCCGGCGACCGCAGCCCGAAGTCCTGCAGGTACAGGGCCACGTCGAAGACCGGCCGGCCCTGCCGGAGCACCAGTTGCAGCCTTGCGAGGTGGTCGTTGACCTCCCGGTAGCCGGGCCAGTTGGGGCCGCCCTTGGCGCCCCACGCCTCGGAGAAGGAGGTGTTGCCGCCGTACGACATGCCCGGCCACACCGCCTGCTCGGCCGTTCCCTCTCCCCTGCTCAGGTACGGGTAACCGTGCCACACCACCTGGGTCACGCCACCGGCGTACCCGCGATGGACCGAGCGCAGGTTGGCCGCGTCGTCCCAGCCTCCGGCGGTCGTCGCCCACACGTTCGCCCGCGCCGCGCAGCACTCGCTCGACACCACCGGCGTGCCGTTCAGATGCGCGCCGACCGACACCAGCCGGTAGGCCTCGATGTTGTCGCCGAACACCAGCGACTCCCCCTCGGGCACGTCCACGTGGGTGGCCGCCTGCGGCGTGTCGATGGGCCCGCCGTACGGCTGGCTCCGCAGCGCCATGCCGCGCTCGTTCGCCCACCGGCGCAACGGCCCGAGCCGGGCGTCGATGTAGAGGTCGTTCCAGGTCTGCCGGTAGTCGGTCCGCACGCGCGCGCCGCTGCCGTCGGCGAAGTCGAAGAACGGCGCCGTGGTCAGGCCCGCGGAGCCGGCATCGGTGAGCGCCGGCAGCACGGGGATCGGCGAGTAGCCCCGCCGGCGCTCCCACTGGCCGGCGAAGTCCCACGTCCACTTCTGCGCCGTCCCGAGTTCGAGCGAGTCCTCGAACAGGTCGACCCGGCCGACGCCCTCGAGCGCCTCGCGTACCGGCGGGGTGAGGATCGAGGCGTCGTAGAACTGCGCCGTCGCCTGGACCCCCTGCTCGCTGAGGTGATCGAGGACGTAGTTCGACCTGGTCGTGGTGAAGTTGTTGCGCACCTGGCCGTCGGCGGTCTGGAAGAAGGCGATCAGCGCGTAGGTGTCGCCGGCCTCGCCCGGCACGTCCACACGCAGCGTGCCGTCCGCGCCGACGCTGTCACTGAGGTCGCGCACGCTGTCGCGCCGGAGCAGCCGCGGACCGCCGTCCTGACCGTCGCAGGCCGCCTGCGCGCACCGGGCGAGCAGCACGGCGATCGGGGTGCGCCGCGCGCCGTCCGGAGGCCGCGGGCTGTAGTTGGCCGGCACGGCGCCGTCGTAGCGCGTGCCGCCTTTGACGAAGGCGTGCGAGAACACCAGTTGCTGCGACGCCCGTGGATCGTTGACGTCCGTCACCGTGGGGACGATCGCCGGCCACCGTGGGCTGATGGTGAAGTCCAGCGCCAGGTCGAGCCGGTCGGCGGTCTCGGCCATGCTCTGCACCTGCCGCGTCCAGCGCGGCGACCCCCACCCGTACTCCGCCAGGAACGCCGGGTCGTCGGCCCGCGGGCCGACGACGGTGGTCGTGGCGACCTCCGCGCCGCCGGCGCCGATGGCCTTCATGTCGGCGAGCTCGGCGCGTAACTGCTCGTCCTGCGTGAAGGCCATCGGCATCCACCAGCGATACTTCGGCCGCACCGACGCGGGCGGATCGGCGAAGGTCGCCGCCGTCAGCCTCGGCACGGCCTGTGCGGGTGGCGCGGGAGGCGCGGCCTGCGCGGGAGGCGGGGCGGCCTGGGTGATGACGACGGGGGTGACGGCGAGCGCCGCCGCGAGGACCAGCCGCATCACGGGCATCACCCGGCCTCCGCCCTGCCCGCAGGCACCACGGCGTTCATCGGCAGGTGGGCGGTACGGCCACGCACGTGGTTGGTGTTGGTGGCGCGCAGCACCACCACTTCGGCGGTGCTCAGTGCGCGGTCGTAGACGCGGAACTCGTCCATGCTGCCGTGGAAGCGGTTCGTGCCGTCGAGTTGCTGCCCCAGGTAGAGGGGGCCGTCGGTGCTGATCGTCCCGGCGGAGCCGGAGGTGGCGCTGATCTGACGGCCGTCCACGAAGAGGGTGAGATTGCCGGCGTGGCGGCGCAGTGCGAGGTGGTGCCAGGTGCCGTCGGCGTAGGCGCTGGAGGTGCTCACCTCGGCCGTTCCGGTGGTGGTGGTGACGGTGCCGCGGATCCGGTTGCCGCCGGGTTCGGCCTGCACGGACGGCACCTGCACCCGGCCCCGCACCCCGTCGAACGCGAGCGCCTGGCCGTGCACGCCGCGCGTGGTGGTCACACCGTCGAACACCAGCGCCGACCGCCCCGGCACGTCCGGAGTGGTGGACGGAGTGTGCAGGTCGCGCTCGTCGAACACCACGAACACGATCTCCGAACGGTAGTCGGTCGCGCCGCGCTCATAGATCAGCCCGACCTGACCGCCCGGCAGTTCCACCAGGTCGCCGTAGCCGCCGTAACAGGCGCACTCCTCCACCGTGGCGCTACGGTCGTCGGTCCCGTACACCTGGACACCCTCGTCGGTCGAGTCGAGCGGGGTGTCCACGGACTGCCAGCTCACCCCCTCGTCGAACGACGAGCGGATGGTCGGCCGGATCCGCGGCTCCACGTTCACCGACGGGGCGAAGGTGAGAATCCGGTTGTACGCGTCGCCCTCGTCGGTCGCGCTCAGCCGCAGCGACGACGACTGGATGTGCGGCGCCTCGAACCCGCGCAGCAGCGTGAACCCGCTGTGGTAGCTCGCCCCGCCGTCCTTGCTGATCGCCACCGCCCGGTGCGGACGGACGTCGAGATCCGCCTCCTCCTCGGGGGTGCCGCCGGTCCAGTTCTGCCGGGCCCACACCATGACGTCACCGTTGACGAGCTCCACCAGGCTGAGTTCCTGCGGGATCAACCGGGCGTCGCCGCCGTAGCGCGCGTCGGCGCCCCGCTGCCAGGTGAGGCCCCCGTCGTCGCTGTGGACCAGCATCGCGCCGGCCTGATCGCCGACGTTGTAGTTGACGCCCGCGATCAGCCGCCCGGCGTGCGGGCCGCGGGTGAGCTGGATGGCGTGCACCGGCCCGGTCGCGTAGTGGCCCCAGGACGGGTCGTCCAGCTCCGCCAGCATGCGCGGCTGACTCCAGGTCACCCCGTGGTCGTCACTGTGCACGACGTACGGTGTCCGCGGCGCGGTCCGATGGTTGGTGCCGGGCTTGGTGGGATCCACCGGATTGTGCGTGCCCAGCAGCACGATCCGGCCGTCCGGCGCGTCGGCCGCAGCGGCGCCCGGCAGACGCCGGTAGACGACCGGGCCGGGATTGCCGCGGGTCGCCGGCGCCACCGGGTCACCGGCTTCGCCGCGCACCACGGTCCGCGGCGGCTCCCACACGGTGGCCCCGGCGGGGAGCCGCCGGACCACCGTCTCGATGTTGGACTTGTCCGCGCACGTGTGGAACCGGTGTTCGGCGAAGGCCAGCAGCGAGCCGTCCACCGCCCGTACGACCGCCGGGATCCGGTAGCACCCGGTCGGCACGTTCGGGCTGGAGAACAGCACGGTGGTCCGCGCTGCGAACGGGTCCGCCGTCGCGGCGGCGGCCTGGACCGGCGTCAGCGCGGCGACCACGCTGACCCCGATGGCGAGCAGTACCGCACGGCTCCTGTTTCTCATGAGGATCACGCGCCGGGCGGGATGACGGCGTTCATCGGCAGGTGCGCGGTGCGGCCGGGAATGCCGCTGGTGTTGCTCGTGCGCAGCCGGGTCAGCTCGATGGTGCTGAGCGCGCGGTCGTAGACGCGGAACTCGTCCATGCCGCCGTGGAAGCGGTTCGTCCCGTCGAGTTGCTGCCCCAGGTAGAGGGGTGCGGGGTCGTCGCTGCTGATCGTCCCGGCGGCGCCGGACGTGGTGCCGGCCTGGGTGCCGTCCACGAAGAGGGTGAGGGTGCCGGCGTGGCGGCGCAGTGCGAGGTGGTGCCAGGCGCCGTCGGCGTAGGCGCTGGAGGTGCTCACCTCGGCCGTTCCGGTGGTGGTGGTGACGGTGCCGCGGATCCGGTTGCCGCCGGGTTCGGCCTGCACGGAGGTCACGGTCGTCGAGCACCACGAACGCGATCTCCGCCCGGTGGTCCGTGGTCCCGGCGCACGTCCGGGTCGACCAGCAGCCCGACCTGGTCCGCTCGTAGAGCAGCCCCACATCGCCGTCGGGCAGTTCCACCATGTCCGAGTAGCCGCCGTAACAGGCGCAGTCCTCGACCGAGATACCACGGTCGTTGTCACCCCACACCTGCACGCCCTCGTCGCTCGACCGGGCGGGCGTGTCGACGCCCTGCCAGCTCAGCCCCTCGTCGAACGTCGAACGGATGGTCATCCGGCTACGCGGATCGGTGTTCACCGACGCCGCCGACGTGAGGATCCGGTTGTACCGGTCGCCCTCGTCGGTGGCCCGCAGCCGCAGCGCCGCCGACTGCACCGGCGGCGCCTCGAACCCGCGCAGCAGCGTGAAGTCGCCGTCGTAGCTCTGGCCGCCGTCCTTGCTGACGGCCACGGCCCGGTGCGGGCGGACGTCCGGGTCGGCCTCCTCCTCGTCGGTGCCGCCGCTCCAGTTCTGCCGCGCCCACACGAAGATGTCACCGTTGACCTGCTCGGCCAGGCTCATCTCCTGCGGGATCAACTGCCGGCTCAGCGGATACTCCGCCCGCGCGCCGCGCTGCCAGGTCGTGCCGCCGTCGTCGCTGTAGACGAGCATCGCGCCCCGGACACCCGGCGGGACGTAGTTGACGCCCGCCACCAGCCGCCCGGCGTGCGCGCCGCGGGTGAGCTGGATGGCGTGCACCGGCCCGGTCGCGTAGTGGCCCCAGCCCGGGTCGTCCAGCTCCGCCAACATGCGCGGCTGACTCCAGGTCACCCCGTGGTCGTCACTGTGCAGCACGTACGGAGTACGCGCCGCGCCCCCCTGACTCTGGCCGGGGTTGGCCGGATCCACCGGATTGTGCGTGCCCAGCAGCACGATCCGGCCGTCCGGGACACCGGCCGCCGCCGCAGCACCCGGCAGCCGCCGGTACACCACCGGCGCGGCGTTGCCCCGCGTCGCCGCCGCCTGCGGATCGTCCGGCTCGCCGCGCACCACCGTCTGCTCCGGCAGCCACTGCTTGGCCCCGGCCGGCAGCCGCCTGACCACGGTCTCGATGTCGGACTTGTCGGCGCAGCTCCTGAGCCGGTGTTCGGCGAAGGCGAGCAGCGAGCCGTCCACCGCCCGCACGATCGCCGGGATCCGGTGACATCCGGACGGCACGTCCGGATCGGAGAACACCACCGTCGTCTTCGCCCGGAAAGGGTCGGCGGTCGTGTCGGCGGTCGTGTGAGTGATCGTGTCGGTGATCGTGTCGGTGGCGTCGGCCGAGACGGGTACCGCCGTCATCGGCAGCATCACCGCCGTCAAGCCGACCAGAGCGGCTAACCAGGTGCGAGGAGTTGTCACGGTCGTCGTTCCTCTCCTGACGAGGGGGTCACGAGTCGGTGTGGTGCTTGGCGACCTCGGTCGCGAACAGCTCGTGCCGCGCGGCACGGTCGTCCTGGGTGGTGTCGCCCCGGCGCGGGGCGCCGGGGTCCAGATAGGTGGGCGGGGTGGCCTCGTAGAGCGCCCACCGCGTCACGGCCGCGCGCAGCCGCCCGATCTCGGCGCCGTACGCGGGGTCGTCGAGCAGGTCGGTCAGCTCGTGCGGGTCGGCGGACAGGTCGAAGAAGGACTCACCGGCCGTCTGCGACCACAGCAGTTTGTGCCGCCCGGTGCGGGCCATGCCCGCGGCGCCCAGACGGCGGCGGGTCTCGGCGAAGACGTACTCGTGCCCGGCCGCCGGCTCGGTCAGGTCATGCCCGGGCAGCGGAGACGCAGGCCGCACACCGCAGTTCCCCAGGACGGTCGGGGCGACGTCGATCAGCGAGACGAGCGCCTCACTGACGTCGCCGCTCCGCCGCCCGCCCGGGAACTTGACCAGCAGCGGCACCTTCACCACCGGGTCGTACATCGGCCCGTCCTTGAGCAGCAGGTGGTGGAAGCCCAGGTACTCGCCGTGGTCTGCGGTGAAGATGATCAGCGTGTCGTCGTAGAGGCCGCGCCGGCGCAGCAGGTCGAGCATGCGGCCGACCTGGTGGTCGAGCTGCGTGATGGTGGCGTAGTAGTGCGCCATGACCCGTTGCAGCAGCGGCAGGGTCAGCGGTTCGTTGTCGAAGTACTCCCGCCGGTATCGCCGGTCGCCGTCCGGGATCGTGTCCGTCCAGCCGGGCAACGGGGTCAGCGTCGCCGGGTCGTACCGGTCGTCCCAGCCCGCGGGCGGGTCGAACGGGTGGTGCGGCTTGATGAACGACACGTGCAGCAACTGGCCCGACTCGCCGGACCAGCCGTCCAGCACGCCGAGCGCCCGCTCGCCGATCCACGTGGTGGAGTGCCACTCTTCCGGCAGGTTCGACCGCCCGCTGCCGAAGGTCTCCCAGTACGCCGCCGGCGCCTGCGCACGGAACTCCCGCTCCTGGTCCACGAGGTCGGTCACCGGCGCCAGCCCGGCCGCGGCCAGCTCCCGGTGGTAGTCGTCGTCGTAACGGCCCGGCCCGTCCTGTTCGGCCAGCTCCATCCGGTCGTAGCCGACGTCGAGATAGGTCGGCGTGAAGTGCATCTTGCCGACCGCCGCCGTCCCGTACCCGGCCCGCCGCAACGCCCGCGGGAACGTGTCGATGCCGGGCGCGAGCGTGCACCGGTTCGTCCAGCCGCCGTGCTGGCGCACGTGCAGACCGGACAGCAGGGAGTACCGGGACGGGGTGCACACCGGGAACGGGCAGAACGCGTTGTCGTAGCGGACGCCGTCGGCGGCCAGCCCGTCCAGGTGAGGGGTGTGCACGTCCGGGTTGCCGTCGGCGCCGAGGCAGTCCGCCCGGAACTGGTCGGCCTGGATGAGCAGGACGTTCGGCATCACTGGGCGCCGAATCCGAGCCGGGCCACCTCTTCGCGCAACCCCGCCAGCCCCTGCGGATCAGGCGACACCAGCGGCCGCCGGCAGGGCCCGCAGTCCACACCGAACAGGGAGCCGAGCGCCTTGAAACCCGCCAGTTCACCACCGTAGCGCCCGGCCACATCGATGACCTGCTGCGCCAGAAGCTGAAGACGCCGGGCCGCCTCCAGATCTCCTTCGGCGGCGTGCCCGAGCATCCGGCGGAACAGCGGGCCGGAGAAGTTGTACACCGACCCGATGGCCGCCCGCGCCCCCCACTGCCAGGCGGCGAGCACCAGCTTGGCGACACCGACATAGATCTCCTGCTGCCCATCCGCCAGAGTCAGGCAGCGTTGCAGGTCGACCATGTCGTTGTGGGCGAACTTCACCCCGGCGAACGTCGGGATCCGCTCCCGCGCGGCCAGCAGCACGTCACTCGCCCGCAGGTTCACACCGGTCGCCGACGGGATGTGGTAGTAGGTGAACGGCAGCGTCGGGGCGGCGTCGGCGATGGCGGCGCACGCGTCGACCAGCGCCTCCACCGTGTTGGGACGATGGAAGTACGGCGGCACCGCGGAGATCGCCTTCACCCCCAGCGACTCCGCGTGCGCGGCCAGCCGGCCGGCCTCGGTGACACTGGCGTGCCCGACATGCACGAGAACGTCCAGCCGACCGGCCGCGACCTCGCACCACCGCTCGACCAGCGCCATCCGCTCGGCGGTGGACAGAGACGCCCCCTCACCGGCGGTGCCGCCGACGAACGCGGCCGGCGACCCCCACGCGACCAGCGCGTCCGCCTGCTTGGCGACGACGTCGAGGGCGAGGGCGCCGTCCTCGTCGAAGGGGGTGAACACGGCGGTCAGCAGCGCCATGTCCGGTCCGTCGGTGCAGTAGCCCAAGCGGGTCATGCGGTTCCTTTCGATTGACCGACGCCTACGTCAGGCCTTCGTGTCGGTGAGGGTGACGAAGTCGCGGGGATCGGTGTCCAGGCCGGTGACGCGCTTGTCCAACGCGAACAGCGACGGCTGGGTGGAGATCCCGATCGCCCACGACTCCTCGGCGAGGACCTTGTTCAACTCCGCGTACGCGGCCTGCTGATCCTGCGGCGTGAGCGCGGAACCGGCCGCGGCCACCGCCTCGACATAGGCGGGCGGCACCTTCTCACGGAACGTCGTGTTCTCCTTGCCCGGCAACATCTGTCGGCCCCGGGCGATCAGCGAAGGGCTCTGCAGGTTGTTCGGCTGCGCCGCGACGGTGCACTGCAGCTTGCTCGCGAACAGCGCCTCAAGGTAGGCGGCCTCCTCCTGCGGCGCGATCTCCAGCTCGAACCCGATCTTCTTCAGATCGGCCTGGATGATCTGCAACGCCTCCACCGAAGGGCTTCCCGAGGTCACACCCGCGGTGGCCGCACGGGCGCCGCCGGACTTCTCCAGCAAGGCCGCCGCCGCGTCCAGATCGAACCCGTGCGCATCGAGATAGGCCCCGTCGAACGCGGGCGAGGACGGCATGAACGCCGTGTAGATGGGCGCGCCGATACCGAAGTTGACCTGCTTGATGATCCGCTCACGGTCGATCGCCCGCGCCAGCGCCTGCCGGAGCAACTTGTTGTCGAACGGCGCGATGGTGGCGTTCATGAAGAACAGGCTCATCCGGCCGCCACCCTGCACCAGGGTGAAACGGCTCTTCAGCCGCTCGGAGTGCCGGAACCCGATGTAGGCGGCACCGTCCACCGACCCCGACTCGAGCGCGGCCACCAGCGCGTCCTCATCGGTGAAGAACCGATACTCGACCTCGTCCAGGTACGGCTTGGCGGCGTCGTAGAAGTCGGGGTTCTTCGTCAGCTTCAGCCGCTGGTTGCGCCGGAACTCCCCGAGCCGGAACGGCCCGGACCCGGCCGGCTGGTGTTCCAGTTGCTTCGGGTCGTTCTTGTCCGCCGGGATCAGCGGGAAGGCGAACATCCAGTCGATGACCAGCGCCTCCGGGGTGGGCGCCTTGAAGGTGACACGCACGGTGCGGTCGCCGTCCGCGGTCGCGCTGTCGATGAAGGCGGACGGCTGCGCGAGGGTGAACGCGGCGTCGGGGTTCTGCGCCCGCTTGATGCCCGCGACGACGTCGGCCGCGCTGACCGCCGCACCGGAGTGGTATTTCGCCGCCCGCAGGGTGAGCGTGACCGACTTGTGGTCGGCGGCGAACTCCCACTTCTCGGCACCCGCCGGAACGGCCTGGTACGTGCCGTCGCTCGGATAGTCGACCAGGTAGGTGTAGAACGCGTGGATATGGATGTCGGTGTTGGTGAGGTACGGGTCGAACTGCATGATCTTCGTCGTGCCGAGCGTGAGCTTGCTCGCGTCACTGCCGCCGCCGGTAGCGGCACCGGAACCGCAGGCGCTGAGCAGCGGCGCGGCGGCGAGCGCGCCGGTGGCCGCCAGGCCGGTGCGCAGCAACGTGCGACGGGAGACGAGGCGTGACTGCCGCGGGGAAATGGACATGGTGATCCCCTCTGAGGTGGATGGGGGCGGAGGTCAGGTGAGCCGGATACGTGGATCCAGGACGCCGTAAGCCACGTCGACCAGGAGATTCAGCAGCAGGAACGTGGCCACGACGAACAGCACCCCACCCTGGACCAGGGCGTAGTCGCGTTCCCCGATGGCGGTGTAGAGCAGCCGCCCGATTCCGGGATAGTTGAAGACAGCCTCGATGACGACGGTGCCGCCCAGAAAACTGCCCAGTTGAAGCCCGACGACGGTGACGGTCGGCAGCGCCGCGTTCCGCACGGCGTGCCGCCGGATCACCTCACGTTCGGGCACACCCTTGGCGCGAGCCGTACGGATGTAGTCCTTGCCCATCACCTCGCCCAGCGAGTTGGCCAGGAACCGGGCGGTGACACTCGAGGTGTGCACCGCGATGGCGACCGCGGGCAGGATCGTGCTGGTCAGCGCGGCACCGGGATCCTGCCACAGCGGCACGAAGTCACTGGAGGCGGGCAGCCACCGCAACTGCACGGCGAGCACGATGATGAGCAGCAGACCGAACCAGAACGCCGGCACCGCCAAACCGATCGTGAGATAACCCTGCAAGAGCCGCCCCACAGCCGAGTACGGCCGCAACGCCACCACGATGCCGACCGGCACCGCGATGAGCAACGTCAACACCAGCGTGAACCCGGCCAACTGCACCGTCGCCGGGATCCGCGCCATCAGCTCGGTCAGCACCGGCTCACCCGAATAGTAGGACAAGCCGAGATCACCGCTCACCGCGTGACCCAGCCAGACCCCGTACTGCGCCAGAAAGGGCTCGTCCAACCCCATGCGGGCACGGGTCGCCGCCAGCTCGGCGGCACTCGCGTCCGCGCCGATCAGCACCGTCGCCGGGTCACCGGGCAGCAGGAGGACGAACGCCCACACGGCGATCGACCCGAGGAACAACACCACCGCGAACTGCATCAGACGGCGGACAAGATAGCCGTACATCTACACCGCTCCTCTGCCGACGCCGCGCACACCCGCGCGCGACCCGCCGCCGCCGACCGCCAGTTGCAGGCCACGCCCGATCCGTTCCAGGAAGAACACGGTGGCGGCCAGGCAGATCCCCGGGAACAACCCGTACGTCGGACTCTGGTACAGGTACGAGCGGGCGTCCTGGAGCATGCCGCCCCACGACGGCGCCGGCGGCGGAGTGCCGAGCCCGAGGAAACTCAACCCCGCCTCGACCACCACCGCCGTCGAGGCCGTGATGACGAACTGGACCATGATCGGGCCCAGCACGTTCGGCAGGACCGTGCGTGCCATCGTGTCCGCGGTGCTCGCGCCCATCCCCTTGGCCGCCAGCACGAAATCGCGCTCACGCACCTCCAGCGTCGCCACCCGCGTCAGCCGGGCGAACTCCGGCACCGCGCCGATCCCGATCGCCAGGATCAGGTTGACCCGGCCGGGACCCAGCACCGCGATGATGACCAGCGCGAGCAGGATCCCCGGCACCGCCAGCAGCAGATCGACCACCCGCATCGCGATCGTGTCGGCCCACCGCCCCAGATATCCGGCGACCAGCCCCAGCGGCACCCCGACACCCGCGCCGACCAGGGCAGCGCCCGCCGCGACGATCAGCGAGCCCCGGGCGCCGTGGATCATCCGGGAGACGATGTCCCGGCCGAGCTGATCGGTGCCGAGCAGATGCGCCCCGGACGGGCCGAGCAACGGCTCGCCGCCCTGCGCGGCCGGGTCGAACGGCGCGACGATCGGCGCCAGCACCGCCACCAGCACGAGTGCGCCCAGCCCGACCGCACCGACCACGGCCGAGCGGGACCCGGCGAACCGGCGCACGGCCGCCAGCCGTCTTCGCGGGGCGCTCATACGCTCACCCGCCCGGACTCGTCGGCGAAGTGGCAGGCCGTGTGCCCACCGGCGACCTCACGGAGCACGGGTTCCTCCTCGGCGCAACGAGCCACCGCGATCGGGCATCTGGTACGGAACCGGCACCCCGACGGCGGGTCCACCGGACTGGGGACGTCACCGCCCAGCGGCACCCGCCGCCGCGTCTCACGGCCGACCGGATCCGGCACGGGCACCGACGCCAGCAACGAACGGGTGTAGGGGTGGCGCGGATCGTCGTACACCCGCGCCACCGGCCCGGACTCGACGATCTTCCCGAGATACATGACCGCGACCTGGTCGGCGACCTGCCGGACGACCGACAGATCATGGCTGACGAACAGATAGGCCATCCCCGACTCCTCTTGCAGGTCGGCCAGCAGGTTCAGCACCTGCGCCTGCACCGACACGTCCAGGGCGGACACCGGCTCGTCGAGGATCAGCAGCCGGGGCCGGGACGCCAGGGCCCGCGCGATCGCCACCCGCTGACGCTGACCGCCGGAGAACTCCGCCGGGAACCGGTCGAGGTGCTCCTCCCGCAGACCCACCCGGCTGAACAACTCGCGCACCTCCTCCCTGCGCCGCGCGCGAGGAAGACGCTGCAGCCGCAGCGGTTCGGCCACGTTGTCGCCGACGGTCAGGCGCGGGTTCAGCGAGCCGTTCGGATCCTGGAAGACCATCTGCGCGCGCCGCCGGATCCGCCGCAGGCCCGACCGGCTCGCCCGCCCGACGTCGTCGCCCTCCACGAGGATCCGGCCGCCGCTCGCATCCACCAGCCGCAGGACCAGCCGGGCCAGCGTGGTCTTGCCGCAGCCGGACTCGCCGACCAGGCCGAGCGTCCCACCGGGCGGAATGCGCAGCGACACCCCGTCCACGGCGTGCACCCAGGCGCTCGCCCGCGCGAACACCCCGGATCGCACCGGGAACCGGCTCACCGCATCCCCGACCTCCAGAACCGGCACCTCCGCGTCCGGCACCTCCGCGTCCGGCACCTCCGCGTCCGGCACCGCGGCCTCACCGCTCGACGGCCCTGCGGCCTCGCCGCTCGACGGCTCCGCCGACTCGGTGCTCGGTGGCGGGGCGCCGGGGGCCGCCACCTCGTCCGGGAAGTGGCAGGCGCTCGCGCCATTGCCGGCGTCGTCGGCGCGCAGCTCCGGCCGGGTCTGTACGCAGACCTCCCGGCCACGGGAGGTCGGGCAGCGCGGCGCGAACGCGCACCCCGGCGGTATCTCGGAGAGGTCGGGCGGCTGCCCCGGGATCGGGAGCAGCCGTTCCGCCGTGCTGTCGAGCCGGGGCAGCGAACGCATCAGAGCCGCGGTGTACGGGTGGCGCGGCCGGGTGAAGATCGAAGTGACGTCACCGGTCTCCACGATCCGGCCGCCGTAGGTCACGGCGACCCGGTCGGCGGTCTCGGCGACCACACCGAGATCGTGGGTGATCAGCACGACGCCCGCGCCGGTCTCCTCCCGTGCCAGCCTGAGCACGTCGAGGATCTGCGCCTGGACGCTCACGTCCAGCGCCGTGGTGGGCTCGTCCGCGATCAGAACCTTCGGCCGGTTGGCGATCGCCATGGCGATCATCACACGCTGGCACATCCCCCCGGAGAACTGGTGGGGATACTGGTCGTAACGAGCCCGCGGATGGGGCACACCCACCATCTCCAGCAGCTCCACGACACGCTCCCGCGCCGCATCGGCCGTCAGGGCCCGGTCGTGCACCCGCAGCCCCTCGGCGATCTGGTCGCCGACTCGCTGGACCGGGTTGAGCGCGGAAATGGCGTCCTGGAAGATCATCGCCACGTCACGCCCGAGCCGCCGCCGCAACTCCACCTGCGGCAGGGTCAGCAGGTCCACACCGTCGAGCACCACCTCGCCGGAGACCCGCCGCAGGTTCGCCGTCTGGAGCAGGCCCAGCGCGGCGAGCACGGAGACGCTCTTTCCCGACCCGGTCTCCCCCACGACGCTGAGTGTCTCGCCGCAGTAGACTTCATAACTCATCCCGTCGACCGCGCGCACCACGCCCGCCGGCGTCGCGAACTCCACGACGAGGTTCCGCACGCTCAGCGCCGGCCTGACGGGCATGGTGCCGCTGTGGGCGACGTCGTCACGGACCATACGATCCAGGCCTCCACCTGACACCGACGACCTCCTCCGCACCGGATGACCAGTGCGTTGCTGCAAGATGTCCTACAGATTTCGTTACCGTAGGCTTCGCCGTTCACGGGTGTCAAGACTGGCAAGATATCCTACAAGTTGATACGAAGGGGGAGGTCGATTCAGAACGTGGTCACTCGGGAGGACGACACGCAGCCGGAGTTCCGGCGGCTCGACAACAACCCTCCGCTGCACAAAATCGTGCAGCAGGAGATCAGAAACTACATCCTCAAGCAGGGGTTGCGCCCCGGCGACCCACTCAAACCCGAGTCCGAACTGGCCCGGCTGTTCGGAGTCAGTCGCAACTCGGTCCGCGAGGCGGTCAAAGCCCTGGAGTCCACCGGCGTACTGGAAACACGCCGCGGCAGCGGCGTCTACGTATGCCACTTCTCCTTCACTCCACTGCTCGACCACCTCCCCTACGGCCTCATGCAAGGCCCCCGAGCACTACGAGAGCTGGTCGCACTACGCAAAACCCTCGAAGCCGGACTCGTCGCCGACGCGATGCGCGTCATCTCACCCACCAGCCTCGCCGCCCTGCGAGAAAACCTCGACACCATGCGCGCACTCGCCGAACAGGGACAGGGCTTCCCCGAACAGGACCGCCAGTTCCACCAACTGCTGTTCCACGACCTCGACAACACGATGTTGCTGAGACTGTTCGACCAGTTCTGGCTCGCCTTCCACGCCGCCGCACCACCACCGCGAGGCCGCACACCGATGGACGCCTACCACGGCCACGCCGCCATCTTCGACGCCATCCTCAGCGGCGACGCCGACCGGGCACGCACCGCGGTCCAGGAACACTACGTCGGCATAGAGTCCAAACTCACCGAGACGCCGGCGGAGCCGGAGTGACCGGACCGCTCGTGGGGCCGGCCGGGCATCGTCCTTGACCAGCACGGATACGCCGACCGCGACACACCCCGGTATCGCGGTCGGCATCCCCCAGGCGGAACCGCCGCCACCGGCGCCCGGCTTCTCGGCCTCTTTCGGAGGAAGGGCGGGCGAAGCCCGTGCCTTTGCTGTCCTGAGGACAATTCGCACAGCAGACCGACGCCCTTTACATTGTAGATTTCTTAACTGGCGAGACGCCGGCAGGCCGCCGTCACCCTGCTGGGCCAACCGCCGGCCAGCAGGCCGCGACCGCCCTCACCGCCCTGACCACCCGCCGCACCACCGGCAAGGTCATCCTCCGCATGGCGTGCAACCCTGCCGCGGCAGGCACCCCGGGACTTGCGGGCAGGCGATCGCAACCTGTAGGTTGCCATTAATAGCAACCCACAGGTTGCAATGGAGGGTGAGTATGAGTTCGGACGTCATCGAACGCGTGGTGGTGCTGCGGCACCCCATCGAGCGGGTGTGGGCCGCGCTGACCACCGCGGAAGGGCTCTCGCGGTGGTTCGGCTCGGTGGCGGAGATCGAGCTGCGCCCCGGCGGGCGCGCGTTCTTCCGGTGGGACGACCTGGACGAGGAATCCGTCGCCACGATCGTGCTGGTCGACCCACCACACCGTTTCGCGTTCAGGTGGGCCATCGAGGGCCTGCCGGCGGATGACGCACCCCGGACGCTGGTGGACTTCACCCTGGAGCAGGTGCCGGGCGGCACCCGGGTGAGCCTGGTGGAGAGCGGGTTCGCCCAGGCCGCCACCGACGTGGCCCGCTCTGCCCACCAGGCCAACAGTCAGGGATGGGACGCCGAGCTCGTCGACCTGGAGACCTACCTCGATGCCACCGCCTGATGCGGAAGAGCAGGCCGTCGCGGTGTTCGCGGCGCTCACCGACCCCACACGGCGGGCGCTGCTGGAGGAACTCGGCCGCGCCGGCCCGGCGACCGTCTCGGATCTGGCGCGACGGTTGCCGATCAGCCGCCAGGCGATCGCCAAGCACCTCGGCCAGCTCGCCGAAGCCGGCCTGATCAGCTCCGGCGAACCGACCGGCCGCCGCCATCCCTACCGGCTGGAACCAGCCCCTGTCCGCGCGGCGCAGGTGTGGCTGGCCATGCTCGCCAACAGGTGGGACGACCGGCTGGCCGCGCTGGAACTCGCACTGGACGCCACCGACACGAAGGAGTCAAGCAACCATGACCAAGCCTGAATTCACCGCCGGCCTGAACATCGCCATGAAGATCCCCAAGGCGCAGTACGAGGCCACCGTCGCCTTCTACCGCGACACCCTGGGCTTCGACGTCAAAGAGGATGACGTCTCCTACGCGCCGACCGTCTCGAGGACGCATTCGGTGCAGTTCGGACCCAATACGCTGTGGCTCGACTGCGTCGACAACTACAGTCAGCCCGACCTGTGGCTGCAGCTCCACACCGACGACCTGGACGCGGCAGCGGCCAGACTGGCCGACAGCGGCATCCACCCGTGCGACGAGGTCGAGCCCCTGGAGAACCTCGATTCCAGAACCCACTGGATCAAGAACCCGGCCGGTGTGGTGCACCTGCTGGCGCAGTCCGGCTGATCCGCGAAGTCCTGCCGCGCACCCGTCCCTGCCACAACCCGTGATGAACAGGCTCGACATGGAATTCTTCTGTTACCACCGTGACCGGCCCGGCTCCGCAGCGCTGCGCGAGAAGCTCACCGAGGAGCACTGGTCCTACATGGACCGCTACGATGATCGGCTGATCGCCCGCGGCCCCACCCTCGACGGCGACACGGCCACCGGCAGCGTGCACATCGTCGACCTGCCGGACCCCGCCGCCGCGCGGGCGTTCGCCTTCGACGAGCCCAACTACCAGGCCGGCATATACCGGGACGTGCTGCTGCGCCGCTGGCGCAACGTCCTGGGCCGCACCATGTGGGACTTCCCCGGGGGCCGCGAGGACGGCAGCCGCTATCTGGTTCTCGGCCTCGGCACCGGCCAGGCCGCCGACGTCGTCCCACCGCCCGGCCGGCGGGACGACCTGATCGCCTACGGGCCGCTGCTGTCCGACGACGGCGGCACCTGGCTGGGCACGGCAGCCTTGGTCCGGACGACGGATCGCGACACGGCCCGCACCGTCCTGACCCCGGACCGCTATGCCGACATCGAAGTCCACGACTGGGAGTTCGGCGGACGACGGTGATCAACGGCCCGGCGCGAGCCGTAGCCGGCCGTCAGGACGCCGCCCAGAAATACCAGCCCTGGTCATCGAAGCAGGGATGGGTCTGCGTCCCACCTGCCTGGCCGTACCAGTGCCCCGCCGTCTCCTTGGCCTGCGCGGGACTGACGGAGAACAGTAGAGCCGCGAAGCCCCGGTGCCAGCGACGAAGCGCCGCCGCCGCGTCACAGAACGGCCGGGTGTCTCGTCCTTCTTGCGAAACCCCCACAGGAGAACCAAGAAGGGACGGCGGTCATGCGTATCGCAGTCTTCGGAGCGAACGGCCCCACCGGCCGTCTCCTCACCGGCCAGGCACTCTCCGCCGGACATCAGGTCGCCGCGATCACCCGGCGGCCGGACTCGTTTCCCCTGCGTCATGATCGGCTTGAGGTGGTGGGCGCTGACGTGCTCGATCCGGCGACCGTCGATGCCGCGGTGGCGGAGCGGGACGCGGTGCTGTCGACGCTCGGAGTACCGGCCGGGAAGGAACCGATCAGCACCTATTCACGAGGCGTGGCCAATATCGTCGCCGCGATGAAACGGCACCGGGTACGCCGGCTCGCCGTGGTGAGTTCGAGCGCGGTCGACCCGCACCCGTACTCCGAGGGCGGGTTCCTGTTCAACCGGCTCCTGCTTCCCTACGTGACGCGGGTGCTGGGTAGAACGCTGTACGACGACATGCGGCGGATGGAAGCGCTGGTCCGCTCCAGCGATCTCGACTGGACGATCCTGCGCCCGAGCGGGCTCTATCACCTGCCGTCCGTCACCGACTACACCGTTGTCGAGGGCCACGCCGACGCCAGGTTCACCGCGCGTGCGGACCTGGCCGCGTGCATGCTGGCCGTGCTGGACGACGACCGCCGCGTCCGCGCCACCCTCAGCGTCGTCACCACCGTCGACAACCCCACCTTGCTGCAATGGATCCGCCGAGAGGCGCTCGCCAGAGGCGGAGCGAGAGTCGGATCGCCCGCGCCGACCGCCTTTACAAAGTAAGTTCAGCGAAGTGGATCCAACGACATAACCGCCCTGATCGTCCGGGCCGGACTCGCTATCGTGATCCACATGGGGGTTCACGAGGTCCAGTTCAACATCTTGGGGCGGCTTGAAACGACGGTGGGCGGGCGGCCGGTGCGGTTGGGCGGCCCGCGGGCGCAGGCGGTGCTGGCCATGCTGGTGGTCGACCACGGTCAGGTGATCAGCATCGACCGCCTGGCCGGCGCGTGGGGGCAGAACCCGCCGACGACCGTACGCAATCAGGTCATGATCGCGGTGGCCGCCCTGCGCCGGGAGCTGCGTCAGGCGGGAGCCGCGCCGGACCTCATCAAGACCGAAGGGTCCGGCTACCGGCTGGACGGCGGCCTGGTGGACGCGCACCGCGCGGAACGGTACATCGAGCAGGGCCGGCAGGCGGCACAGGAGGGACGCCCGGCCGAGGCCAGCGACCTGCTGGGCCGAGCGCTGGCCCTGTGGCGCGGCCCGGTGCTCGCCGACCTGGAGCTGGGAGAGATCGCGGCCTATGCGGGACGATGGGACGAACTGCGGCTGGCCGCCATCGAGGAGCGGGCCGAACTGGACCTCGCCCTGGGCCGGCACCGCGACCTGGTCGCCGAGTTGTCGGAACTGCTCGCCGAGTATCCGCTGAGCGAGCGTCTACGGGGGCTGCTCATGATGGCGCTGCACGGCTGCGGGCGGCGGTCCGACGCGCTGCACGTGTACCGCACGGGGCGGAGCCTGCTGGCCGCCGAACTCGGCCTCGATCCCGGGCCCGAGCTGCGCCGGTTGGAGGCGGCGATCCTCGCTGACGCTCCTGACCTGGACGCCTTCCACGCACGGGACGAGACGAGACCGGTGCCCGCCGAGTTGCCCGCCGAGGTGACCGGCTTCGTGGGGCGCGAGCACGACCTGACCCTGCTGCGTCAGCACGTACTGTCCGGCAGCACGCCCGCCGTCACCACTGTCACCGGCGTGGCCGGGGCGGGCAAGACCGCCCTGGCGGTCCGGTTCGGCCATCTCATGGCGGACGAGTTCCCCGACGGGCAGCTCTATGTGAACCTGCGCGGCCATGCCGCGGCCCGGCCGATGGATCCGTTGGAAGCGCTGGTGCGGATGCTCGGCTCGCTCGGAGTGCCCGCCGAGCAGGTCCCCGGCGAGGAGGAGGCGGCGGCCTGCTTGTACCGCTCGCATCTGTCAGGACGCCGGGTCCTGGTGCTGCTCGACGACGCGCGGACGGCCGCACAGGTGCGGCCGCTCTTACCCGGTGCCGCCGGTTGCCTGGCCCTGATCACCAGCCGGGACGCGCTCACCGGGCTGACCGCCTCCCACGGCGCCCGGCGGATCTCGCTCAGCGTGTTCAGCCAGGACGAGGGCCTGCGGCTGCTGGAGTCGCTGATCGGCGCCCGCCGGCTGTCCGCCGAACCGGCCGCGGCCGGGGAACTCGTGGAACTGTGCGGTCACCTGCCGCTGGCCCTGCGGGTGGCCGCCGCCGGCCTGTCGGCTCATCCGCGCCGGTCGTTGGCCCACTACACCGAGGCCCTGGCGGTCAGGGGGCTCGACATGCTGCGGATCGACGGCGACCTGGCCGTGCGCGCCGCGTTCGACCTGTCCTATCGCGAACTGCCGGAGGCGGAACGGCGGCTCTTCCGGCTGCTCGGCCTGGTGCCCGGGACCGACGTGACGGCTCCGGCCGCCGCCGCGCTCGCCGGGCTCGACGTCGCCGAGGCGGAACGGCTGATGGACCACCTCGCCACCGTCCACCTGCTCGACGAGCACCGGCCGTACCGGCACACCTTCCACGATCTGCTCCGCCAGTACGCGGCGGAGCGCGCCTCCTTCGAGGACGACCCGGCGACCAGGAGCGAGGCCGTCGAACGTCTCGGTGACTGGTACGTGCGGGAGGCGGTCGAGGCCGCCGCGACCGCCTACCCGTCGATCACCAGGCTCCCGATGCCCGTCACGACCGGGCACAGGACGCGCGCCGAGGCGATGGCCTGGCTGGAGACCGAACGTGCCAACCTCGTCGCCACGGCGGTGCACGCTGCCGAAGGCACGGATCCGATCCTGCACGCCCCCACCGCCAGGGCTGTCCCCCGGTCTTCCGGCGGGCCTCTGAGGCATGCCTGGTTGATCGCCGACGCCCTGCGCGGCCATTTTCTCCACCACACCACCACCAGCCTGGCCGATTGCATGGTCATCGCCGACGCCGCCGTACGTGCGGCCGAAGCCGCGGGCGACGCGCTCGGCCTGGCCGCGGCTCACCTGTGTGCGGGTTCCGCCGCCCAGGCCCGTTCCGGGTTCGGCGCGGCGCGCGTGGCGTACGCGCTGGCCGGCGAGCACAGCGAGCGGGCCGGCTGGCTGCCCGGCATCGCCACCGCGCACAACAACGCGGCCGGCACCTGCCACGATCAGGGCAGGTTGCGCGAGGCCATCGGCCATCTCACCGAGTCCGTCCGGATCAACCGCGAGGTCGGCGACGCCCACGGCGAGGCGAAGGCCACCAGCAACCTGGGCCTCGTCCATCTCGAACTGGGGGAACAGGAGTCGGCGGAACGGTATGTGTCCCGCGCCGTCACCCTCCACCGGAGGTTGCGCGACGGCGCGCTGAGTCACTCGCTCAACGAGCTGGCGACCATCCGGCGCATGCAGGGCGATCTCGACGAGGCGCTGGCCCTGACGACGGAGGCGCTGGACCACGATCGGGCGAGCGGCCTGCACGTGCCCGAGGCCAAGAGCCTGGCCACGGCGGCCGAGGTCCACCGCGACGCGGGCCGCCTCGATCTCGCCCTCGACCAGGCGACCCTGGCCGTGGAACGAGCCGAGGACGCCCACCACGTCTACTCCGTGTGTGTCGCCACGCACGTCCTCGGCACGATCCACACCAGCGGCGGAGACTACGGGGAGGCGATCGTCGCGCACCGGCGGGCGCTCGACCACGCGACCGCGGCCGGCATGCGGTATCTGCAGGTCAGGGCGCTGCTGGGGCTGGCTCGTGCGCACGTCCGCACGGGCGCTCGCGAGCAGGCGCACGCCTACGCCCGCCAGGCGTTGGACTGCTCCCGCACGTTCGAGTACCGCCTGCTGGAGGACGAGGCGCTGGCCATCACCACCGAACTCGACGGCGACCCACGCTCCACGACCGCGGAGGACCGCTATCACGCACGTTGACCTGACGGTGCCACGCGCGGGGGTGCCCTCCGGGAGGCTCGTTCCCTAGTTCTTCGAGGGGTCGACCGCGTTGAACGTGGCGCCTACGGCGACGTTGTCGTGGAAGATCACCCGGTTCGTGACGAGAGTCGGGCCGGTGTTCCACGCGGGCTTGTAGAGCCCCCACTTCAGATAGCCCTTGGTCGTGGCGTCGTCGTTGAAGGTGTTGGCCCCGGCGACGTTCACGACCTGCTTCCAGCCGGGCGTCTTGTGGGTCTGATGCCAGCCGGTGAGGGTGCCGTCGCTGCCGTGGCTCCACTTGATGTGGAACACGAAGTCGTGCCACCGGCCCGGCTCGACGTCGGCCAGGTTATAGCTGGACTGCTTGAGGGACTCCAGCGTCGAGCAGCGGTTGCCGTCGGAGTTGACGCGGAGCTGGAACTTGCCGGTGGGCTGCACCGTGAGGAACGCGCTGGGCCACTTCTGCTTCTCGCACTTGTCCGCCCACGGCTTCCACTGGAAGACGATGTCTTCCCTGGAGTCCTTCTGCCACGTGCTCGGGATGTAGACGCTGAACCCGTAGTAGGCCGTGGTGCCCGACCTGAAGTGACCGGCCTCGTTGCGGAGCGTGTGCGATTCCGCCCTGACCCCGCCCTCGACCAGCGGATCGCCGTATTTCAGTTGGCTCATGACCGCGTGCGCACCGGTCCGTCCGCTGGAACTGATGCCGAGCGAGTGGCCGCAGCACTTGTTGACCTCGAGCGCGGTACCCGAGGAGAGCTTGCCGTTCTCGTAGGTGAATCTCAGCGTGCCCGCCGCAGTTCCCGCCGTAGTTCCCGCTGCCGTGGCCGTCTCGGTGGCCGTCAGCGCGGCGCAGCCGATGACCAGTGCCGCGCAGGCGGCACCCAGCCGGTAACTCCAGAGTGTCACTTTCCTCGCCTTCCGCCGTGTACGCAATGGGCCGTGATCGTAATGACGGACGGTATGTCCCAGGTATGCCGGACCAGGGCATGCCTCATGAGCCGGTCAGGCCGACGGCTCCGCCTCGTCCCCGGGGGACGTCAAGGCCGAGGAAGCAGCTCATGCTTGATTGATTCTGGCCACTTATGATACGAATTGCGCAAATATCGGACCAGTCCGTAAATGGAAGGCAGTCCCCCCATGCCGTTCAACGCAGTCGTCGCGGGCGTCATGGCCGCCGTCCTTACGACCGGCGCACCGGCGCCGGTCGTCGAGGACCTGGGCCCCGCGTCGTCGGTCACCTCGATCAACGGTTCGGAGTTCGTCGGCGACAAGCTGTACGTCGCCACCGGCGGTATCACCCCGACCAGGATCGGCGCCTACAATCCCGCCCAGCGCAAGGTCACCTCCATCACCGAGCTGCCCGCGGGCGACGGCGCCTGGGCCACCGCCGCCGTCGGCAGCGACCTCTACGTCGGCACGTACACGCCCGGCGACATCCACAAGGTGGACACCACCACCGGGACGGCCACGAAGGTCGCCGACGTCAAGCCGGACAACTTCGTCTGGTCCATGGCCGCTTCCGGCGACGGCAAGCTCTACGCGGGCACCTACCCGGGCGGCAGGGTCGTCGAATACGACACCGCCACCGGCCGCACCCGCGACTTCGGCCAGGCGGCCACCGGCGAGCAGTACGTCCGCAGCATCGCGGTCGACGACACCACGATCTACGCCGGAGTCGGCGCGCACGCGCATCTGGTCGCCATCGACCGGGCCACCGGCGCCAAGCGCGAACTCCTCCCGCCCGAGCTGGCCGACCGCACGTTCGTCGCCACGCTCACCCTGAAGCAGGGGCTGCTCGCGGCCGGCCTGTCGGCGACCGGCGACATGCTGCTCATGGACACGGCAGACCCGTCGAAGTACACGCTGGTTGACGCGCCCGGCGACTCCTACGTGACCGCCATCGAGATCGACACGGCCAACAACGACGTCTACTTCGGCACCCGTCCCTCGGGCACGCTCTACCGCTACGACCGCGACACCGCCGAGCTGGAGAAGCTGGTCGTGCCGTACGACGGGGCGTACTTCAACCGGATCTTCCTGCGTGGCGGCAAGGTCGTCGCGGTGCTCACCAGCCAGGTCGTCGAGTACGACCCGGCCACCAAGGAGCTGACCGGCGTCGACCTCACCCAGGCCGGCATGCCGCCCGCACCGGAACTCGCCATGGCCATCACGGCGACCGAGGATCAGGTGCTCGTCAGCGGCAAGGCCGGGATCCAGGTGCACGACCTGGCCGGCGGCACGAGCACGCGCACCTTCCTGCCCGGCGAGGCCAAGGTGATGACCCCGATCGGCGACCAGGTCTACCTGTCCGTCTACACCCTGGCGTACCTGTTCGGCATGCGGCCTGACGGCTCCGACCTGCGGCGTCTGACCCGCGTCGGCGCCGACCAGAACCGGCCGCTGGCCGCGCACTACGACAAGCTCACCCGCCGCCTGCTGGTCGGCACCCAGCCCGAGTACGGCCTCCACGGCGGCGCCCTGGCCCTCTACGACCCGCGCAAGAACACCGTCGAGCCCTTCCGCGGCGTCGTCGAGAACCAGTCGATCAGCGCGATCACCAGCCTGCTCGGCACCGCGTACGTGGGCAGCGAGATCTACGGCGGCCTCGGCACCACCCCGATCGAGTCCGAGGCCGAGCTCGCCGCCTTCGACCTCCGCACCAAGCAGGTCCGCTGGAGCCTGGTCCCCGTACCGGGAGCCAAGCGGATCAGCGCGCTGACCGAGCAGCGCGGCAAGCTGTACGGCATCGCCTCCACCGGAGTCGCCTTCGAGTTCGACCTCTTGCGCAGGAAGGTCACCAGGACCGTCCCGGTGCCGGTGGCGAGTGGGGGCAGCGGCTCGCTGGTCGAGGCCGGCGGCAAGATCTACGGCACCGACGGCGACCAGGTCTACCGCCTGGACACCAGGACCATGACCGTCTCCCCGGTCGTGTCCGGGCTGGCCGCCCAGGCGTACGGCACCCAACCGCTGCTGGCGGCCGCGCCGGACGGCAACAGCCTCTACGCGCTCAAGGCCCGCAACCTCGTCCGGATCAAGCTCTAGAAGTGCCGGGCGGGCGCGACAGGCGGTCGCCTGCCGCACCCGCCCTGCCGCGGGACCCCGCCGCCGAGTTGAACACCCGCCACGTCAGGGTCAGCCGGGCGAGCGGTGGACGACCTTCGCCGTCGAGCGGCCGGGATAGACGACGAGCAGGTGCTCCTCCAGCGGCGCATCGGGGTCGTTCTCGTCCCATGGCCGCGTACGGGCGTGGACGCGCAGGCGGTAGTGGCCTGGACCGGCGACCGCCAGGTCGGGCAGCGGCCCGGCCGCCCCGCTGTCGCCGCCCTCGGGGTAGGTCGGCACGACCAGGCGACCGCTGCGGCTGGCGATGCCCACCTCGACCACCTGGTCCCAGCCGGCAAGCCGAAGCGGCGGCGCGCTGCCGAATGCCTTGACCGTGAGGCACATCGCCGCGTTCTCCTCATCAGTCACGATGGCGGCGCTGCTGCCTGCGGCGTCGATGAACCCGTCCTCGATGGCGGCGAAAATGTCGGCGGACTCGCCGTCGACGCCCCCAGGACCGCCCACGCCGTCGTCGCGGTCGTCGAAGACGGCGTAGCCACCCCCTTCGAACAGCAGGTACGCGGCCGTGCCCTGCCGCCTGGCCCGTGCCCCGGGCCACGGGTCCGCGCACCGGGCGTTGGCCTCGGCCTTCCATGCGGCTTCCTGCCGGTCGTGCTCGGCCTGCCGGCGACGGGCGTCGGCGGTCTGCCGGGCGACGATGCCGGGGCACAGGTAGTCCAGGGCCGCGACCAGCTCGATGACGTCCGCCGTCCCGCCGGCCCGCTCGTACAGCGCCTGCCGTTCCCGATCGCCGGGCAGCGCGCACAGTTGCCCGCCGTAGGCGAGGATGCGCTGGTCGGCCAGGTTCTCGGGGAACATCGCGTCCGCCGCGAAGGTCGTGCCCCTGGCCAGGCAGAGGAACGACCGCCGCCGCTCCTCAGGCCCGCGACCGGCCGCGGGCCCGAGCTGGTCGCGGCAGCCCTCGTCCGCGGCCGTGTAGGTGAGCCGGGCGTCCCTCTCGGCGCCGACCACGGCCATCGGCAGCACGAGCACGACGGCGACGGCGACGAGCAGCGCCGGCGTCCGCCCGGCTCCGGGCGGCGCGACGTCCGGAGCCGGGCGCGGCGAGCTCGTGCGCGGTGCGTGCCGCCCACACGACGATCAGCCCGCCGAGCGCATGCACCACAAGCGACAGACCGTCGGACGCCCCGGCGCGCGGCGCGGCCGGGCCGCGCAGGATCTGCCACAGCGCCCACGCGTTGAGCACACCGATCGCCGCAGGCAGGAGCCGGACCCCGTCGTCCGACGGCCAGAAGCTCGTCGTCGCGACGACGGCGAACCACCGCCCGCCGTCGTACCCGGCGGCGACGGCAGTCAGGTAGAGCGCGACGGCGACGGCGGCCGGGCGCCCGAATCGGTAGCGGGCGACGGCGGCCCGGAGTAAGGCGACGATGCGGGTGATCTTATGGGACCCGCCGGGACCCGGGTGGAACAGCAGGACGGCTCGCTCGCGCATGCCGGTGATCCCGTACCCGCTGCCGGCTCCTCGAGAGCATGAGGCGACCCCTGTTCGACGCTCCCGGTCACGGGTGACGCATGCGTCACTGCCACGCCATATCACTGTCAGTAACTTTCTGATTACCCTCTGCAGGCAGCTTGATGGTGCCTTGACGGCAGAGCGAAGGCGAGGTGGCGGGTGCATCTGACTCCGCACGAACAGGAACGCCTGATGATCCATGTGGCCGCGGACGTGGCCCGCAAGCGCAGGGAACGGGGGGTCAAGCTCAACTACCCGGAGGCCGTCGCGCTGATCACGGCGCACGTGCTGGAGGCGGCCCGGGACGGCGAGTCCGTCCACGAGCTCATGTCCACCGGCAACGAGATCCTCCCCCGTGACGATCTCATGCCGGGCGTCGCGGAGATGATCTCCGACCTCCAGATCGAGGCGACCTTCCCCGACGGCACCAAACTGGTCACCATCCGCGATCCCTTCGCCGAACCGCAGGCCCAGCCGAGAACCGACGCGGAAGCGGAGGCGAGGACGCCGATCCATCCGGGCAAGATCGACCATCCCGACGGCGGCGAGCGGGTGGCCTTCAACGAGGGCCGCGAGATCACGACGGTGGAGGTGACCAACACCGACGACCGTCCTGTCCAGGTGGGCTCGCACTACCACTTCTACGAGGCCAACCCGCTCCTCGACTTCGACCGCTCCGCCGCCTACGGCAAGCGCCTGCACATCCCGGCCGGCAGTTCGGTCCGGTTCGAGCCCCGGTGCACCCGGACGGTGAAACTCGTGCCCATCGAGGGCCGGCGCGTCGTCGCCGGTCTGCGTGGCCAGGTCGGAGGGCAGCTCGATGGATGAAGCCCTGGACACCTCGTCAGCGGACCAGGCGCCGGACGTGCAGCCGGTGCCGGAGGAGTGCGGGTCCGGTGCGGAGATCCTGCCGATCGACCGGCCGCTGACCCGGGTCGAGTACGCCGACCGGTACGGCCCCACGCTCGGCGACCGGATCCGCCTGGCCGACACCAACCTGCGGATCGAGATCACCGAGGACTGGGCCGGCGGCCCGGGACGCAGCGGCGACGAGGTCATCTTCGGCGGGGGCAAGGTGATCCGGGAGTCGATGGGCCAGTCCTGCGCGCCGCGCGACTCAGCGCGTTTCGGCGCCCCGCAGCCGCCCGACACCGTCATCACTGGCGCGGTCATCCTGGACCACTGGGGTGTGGTCAAGGCGGACGTGGGCCTGCGCGACGGCCGGATCGTCGCGCTCGGCAAGGCCTACAACGACGAGACCATGAACCGGCTGCACGACGGCCACGAGCACGCCACCGACTTCCTGATCGGCCCCGAGACCGAGGTCATCGCGGGCAACGGCAAGATCCTGACCGCGGGCGGCATCGACACCCACGTGCACTTCATCTGCCCCGAGCAGGTGCACGAGGCGCTGGCCGCCGGGGTCACCACCCTGATCGGCGGCGGCACCGGCCCCGCCGAGGGCAGCACCGCCACGACCGTCACGCCCGGGGCCTGGCACGTCGCGCGGCTGTTCGAGGCGCTGGACGCCTTCCCGGTCAACATCGGGCTGCTCGGCAAGGGCAGCACCATGTCCACCGAGTCCCTGTACAACCAGGTGGAGGCGGGCGTACTCGGGTTCAAGATCCACGAGGACTGGGGCGCCACCCCGGCCGTACTGCGCCGCTGCCTGGAGGTGTGCCGGGCGACCGGCGTGCAGTTGGCCCTGCACGCCGACTCGCTCAACGAGGCCGGGGCCGTCGCCGACACCGTCGAGGCCATCGGCGAGCACCCGATCCACGTCTTCCACGTCGAGGGCGCGGGCGGCGGCCACGCCCCCGACATGCTCACCATGGCGAGCCTGCCGAACGTGCTGCCCGCCTCCACCAACCCCACCCGGCCCTTCACCGTCAACACGGTCAAGGAGCACATCGACATGGTGATGGTCTGCCACCACCTCAACCCGCTGGTGCCGGAGGACCTGGCCTTCGCCGAGTCGCGGATCCGGCCCTCCACCATGGCCGCCGAGGACGTCCTGCACGACCTCGGCGCCATCTCGATCATGTCGTCGGACGCCCAGGCGATGGGCCGCATCGGCGAGATGATCATACGGACGTGGCAGACCGCGCACGTGATGAAGGCCCGGCGCGGCCCGCTGGAAGGCGACCGGAGCGGCGACCACAACGGTGACCACGGCAGCGACCAGAACGGCGACGGCGGAGCCGACAACCACCGCGCCCGCCGCTACGTGGCCAAATACACCATCAACCCGGCCGTCGCGCACGGCATCGACCACGAGGTCGGCTCGGTCGAGGTGGGCAAGCTCGCGGACCTGGTGCTGTGGGAACCGAAGTTCTTCGGCGTCAAACCGCATCGGGTGATCAAGGGCGGCCAGATCGCCTACGCCCAGGTGGGCGACGCCAACGCCTCCATCACCACCCCGCAGCCGATCCTGCCCCGCCCCATGTGGGGGGCGAGCGGCCGGGCGCCGGCCGCCAACGCGGTCAACTTCGTCACCGAGCACGCCCTCCGGGCCGGCCTGGCGCAGCGGGTCAGGGTGGGCAAGCCGTTCACGGCCATCCGCGACACGCGCAAGGTGTTCAAGGCCGACATGCGGGAGAACGACGCCTGCCCCGACATCCGAATCGATCCCGACACCTTCGAGGTGGAGATCGGCGGCGCGAAGGCCAAGGACGTCAGGACGGACATCGACGACCGGCCCGTCGACGGCGGCCAGTACGCCGACACGCTGCCCATGGCCCAGCGCTACTTCCTGTTCTGACCCCCGCGCCAGGCAACGACTCCGACGGAAGGTGAGCCGCGCACGATGAACCGTGCCGCCCTGCTCGTCCTGGCCGATGGCCGGTTCCCGGCCGGTGGGCACGCACACTCCGGCGGGGCCGAGGAGGCCGTCACGTCCGGACGGGTCCGCGACGTGGCGGGCCTGCGGGAGTACTGCCTCGGCCGGCTGCACACGTCCGGCCTGGTCGCGGCCGGGCTCGCGGCCGCGGCCGCCAGCGGGTACGACCCGCTGCTGCTGGACGAGGCAGCCGACGCCCGTACCACCGGCCCCGCCCTGCGGCACACCTCGCGCCGGCTCGGGCGGCAACTGCTGCGCGCCGCCCGCGCCGCCTGGCCCTGCGCCGAACTCGACGCCCTCGCCGGCGCGCGGCCGCGTGGCGCCCACCAGAGCGTGGTGCTCGGTCTGACCGCCCGCCGCGCCGGGCTGACGCCGCTGGACGCCGCCCACGCGGCGGCGTACGAGAGCGTCGGCGGACCGGTCACCGCGACCGTCCGCCTGCTCCGGCTGGACCCCTTCGACGCCACCGCCGTCCTCGCCCGCCTGTCCGCCGACATCGACCACGTCGCGGCGGTCGCGGCCGAGGCCGCGCGGCGCGTCCACACCGATGGGCCGGCCGCGCTGCCGGCCGCCTCGGCGCCGCTGCTCGACATCGCCGCCGAACGGCACGCCATCCGCCCGGCCCGTCTGTTCGCCTCCTGACCACTCCTTCGACCCCTTGCCTGGAGCAGCCATGCACCTCCACCACGACGACACCTTCCCCGAGGGTTCCCCGCACGGCCCCGGCGGCTCCTCCCCCGGGCGTCCCGGCGGCGGTCGCCGCGCGCTGCGTGTGGGGCTGGGCGGGCCGGTCGGCTCCGGCAAGACCGCCACCGTCGCCGCCCTGTGCCGCGCGCTGCGCGAGCACCTGTCCATCGCGGTCGTGACCAACGACATCTACACCCGCGAGGACGCCGAGTTCCTGCTGCGCGAAGCCGTCCTGCCCGCCGAACGCATCACCGCCGTGCAGACCGGGGCCTGCCCGCACACCGCCATCCGTGACGACATCTCCGCCAACCTCGAAGCCGTCGAGGACCTCGAGGAGCACCTCGGCCCGCTCGACGTGATCCTCATCGAGTCGGGCGGCGACAACCTCACCGCCACCTTCTCCAAGGGCCTGGTCGATGCCCAGATCTTCGTCATCGACGTCGCCGGCGGCGACGACATCCCCCGCAAGGGCGGCCCCGGTGTCACCACCTCCGACCTGCTCGTCATCAACAAGACCGACCTCGCCCCGCACGTCGGCGCCGACCTGACGGCCATGGCCCGCGACGCCGAGGCCCAGCGCGGCGGCCTGCCCACCGTCCTGACCGCGGTCAAGTCCGCGGGCGGCGTCACCCCCGTGGCCGAGTGGGTCCGCGCCCGCCTCGCCGCGTGGACCGCGGGCCCGGCATGACGCATACGGCCGCTCCGCCCGCCGTGATCGGCGTGCAGGCCACCGCCCGCATCCTCGCCACGCGGGCCGGCGGCGGCACCGCCCTGCCCGTGCTCACCGGTGACGGCCCCTTCGACCTGCGCCGCGCCCGCCCGCAGGGCGACCAGGCGCGTGTGTGCGTCCTCGGTGTCATGAGCGCCCCTCTCGGCGGCGACCGGCTGCGCATCCGGGCCACCGCCGAGCGCGACGCCCACCTGCACGTCACCACCGCCGCCGCCACCATCGCGCTGCGCGGACCCACCACCGCCCACGCCACCTACGACGTGCACCTGACCGTCGCCGAGCAGGCCAGCCTGCACTGGCTGCCCCAGCCGCTCATCTCCACCGCCCGCAGCAACCTGCGCCAGAGCTGCACCGTCGACGTGGCGCCGACCGCCCGGCTCCTGCTGCGTGAGGAGATCGTGCTCGGCCGCTCCGGCGAGCCGCCCGGCCGGCTGTCCACCCGCCTGACCGTCCACCGCGACGGACGCCCCCTGCTGGACCAGCAGACCGGCTACGGGCCCGGCGCACCCGGCTGGGACGGCCCCGCCATCGTGGCCGGCCACCGCGCCGTCGGCCAGATCCTCATCGTCGACCCCGTCCTGGACCGGCAGCCGCTCCGTGCCCGCCTGTTCGGCGACGACCCGGCGACCGGGCAGGCCGTGCTGACCCCGCTGGCCGGGCCCGCCATCCTGATCACCGCGCTGGCACCGGACACGCTGCGCCTGCGCCGCCTGCTGGACGCGGCGCACCCCATCGCCTGAACGTCCTGCGGACACGCTGGTACATGCGGGGCGATCCAGCACGTCTCCGGTGAACATTCTACGTTCACCATCTATTTCACATTCGACGTAGGACGTAGGATGTCCCTCGTAATCTTCTCCTGAGGAAGGGCGAGGACATGCACGATGGTCATCCCCCGGAGGGCCGCACCCGGCGCCGCCGGGCGGGCGCCGTCATGGTGGTTGCCGGCTTACTCGTCAGCGCGTTCGGCGCGCCGGCGACGGCTACGCCGACGGAACCCGCCGCACCGTTCGTGGACGAGCAGGTGCTCTACAAACAGGGCGACTTCGGATACGGCTGCTTCCGGATCCCCGCCGTGGTGCGGGCCACGAACGGCATGCTCCTGGCGTTCGCCGAAGGACGGGTGAAGGACTGCGGCGACGACGAGGACATCGACCTCGTGCTGCGCCGTTCCGCCGACGGCGGACGGAGCTGGGGGCCGCTGCAGGTGGTCTCGGAGGGCAACGGCGCCACCCACGGCAACCCGGTGCCCATCGTCGACGAGCGCACCGGGCGGGTCGTGCTGGTGAGCACGCACAACGGCGCGGAGCCGTGCCCGAACGGCTGTGACCGCGACCCCTGGGTGCAGTCCAGCGACGACCACGGGGCGACCTGGTCGGCCGCCAGGGAGATGACCGAGGGCAAGCGTCCGGAGTGGAACTTCTGGTACGCCACCGGCCCGATGCACGGCATCCAGCTCAAGCAGGGCCCGCACGCCGGCCGGCTGGTCGTCGGGGCGAGTTTCGAGAGCTGGGACCGGGTCGGCGCGCACGTCTACGGCACCCACCTGCTCTACAGCGACGACAGCGGGGTGACCTGGAACATCGGCGCCGAGACGGCCCGCGACGACGGCGCGGTCATCGCCCAGGAGGTCACCGTCGTCGAGCTGACCGACGGGCGGATCTACGCCTCGGCCCGCGAACGCGGCACCGACGAGGGCAGCCGGGCGTACGCGACCAGCGGTGACGGCGGCGAGACGTGGGACGCCCCGTTCCGCACCATGCCCGCGCTGGCGACGACCGACGTCCAGGCGTCGCTGCTGCGGTTCGGCGAGGATCGCCTCCTCTTCTCCTCGCCGATGCACCCGAACGCCCGGGAGGCGATGGGGATCCGGTCGTCCTACGACGAGGGGCGCAGCTTCGAGACATGGGATGAGGGCAAGGTCTTCCACTGGGGGCCGTCGGCGTACTCGGACATGGTGCGGCTGGACGGCGACGAGGCGGCCCTGATGTACGAGGCCGGCGACATCACGCCGTACGAGCAGATCCGGTTCGCCCGGTTCAACGAGGCGTACCTGGAGACGCCGAACGGTCCCCCGCCCGGCATCCCCGGTCCCCCGGCGCCCGGCCCGACGACGCCGGACAGCTCGCCGAACCGTAACCAGGCGTACGTGCGCGGCGGCGCACAGACCACCGACGGGCGCTTCGGCGGCGGGCTGGCCCTGGACCGGGTGGACGACCGGGTGGAGGTGCCGTTCAGCGACTCCGTCGACCTCGGCGCGAAGGACTTCACGCTGACCTCCTGGATCCGGTACTCCGAGCAGACCGGCGCGCACGCGATCCTCTGGTTCCACCGGGTGAACAGGGGCACCAACCCTCCGGCGCTGTGGCTGCGGGCCGAACCGGCGAGCAACCGGATCAGGGCGGTCCTGTCCGTCGACCGGTACAACGTGACCGTGCAGTCGCCGAGCGCGTACAACGACGGGCAGTGGCACTTCGTGGTGCTCCAGCGGGCACGCGGCGAGCTCCGGCTCCTGGTGGACGGCGTGCAGGTCTCCTCGGCGGCGGCGCCGGCCGGTTCGCTGACCCTCGGCAAGGAGTTCGGGCTCGACGGGATCCACATCGGACAGCGGATGGACGGCGTGGACCGCTTCCGCGGCACGCTCGACGAGGTGCGCGTGTACCGGCGCGCCGTCACCGACGCCGAACTGGACCTGATCAGGACGCGGAACCTCCCGATCGGCGGTCAGCTCGGGCTGCGGTTGCCGCTCGACCGCGTCGGCTGAGCTGCGGCGATGGCGTCCGCCGGCTGAGCGGGCGCCATCGCACGTGACGCAGGCGGACGTCCTATGTCCTGGCTACGCTCCCGGGAAGAGCTCAGGCAGGTGCGCCCGGACCACCGGCCTGAGCCGTACGGCCAGCGCGGCGTCCACCGAGTCGTACGGCCACCGGACCCGGGTGCCGATGTCGGCCCAGCCGCCGAGGTGGGCCAGGAACTTGTCCAGCGCGGCGTTGGCGTACCCGTCGTGCTGGAGCGGCCGGACGTGCTCGGCGAAGAACGCGTGAATCCGGCGCTCCACGTCGAGCGCGGCGTCGGGTCGCGCGAGCATCATCCGCTGCCAGGCCATGGCGCCGGCCGGGCTGAGGGCGGCGATGTTGGAGTAGGAGCCGGCGGCGCCGTGCCGCCGTCCGGTCGCCAGGTCGTGGCCGGCGACGAAGACGGCGAGACCGGTCGTGTGGCGGCGCATCTCCGCGTACCACCGCGCGTCGCCGCCGGCCACCTTGATCCCGACGACCGCGGGCACCTCGCGGCGGATCACCGGATAGAGGGCGGCCGGCACCTGTGTCTTGGCGTGCGGCGGGTTGTACAGCACGAGCGGCACCGGGTCGGCCTCGGCCGCGACGCGGGCCAGGAAGCGCACCACCGCGTCGCGCGACAGCGGCAACCAGTCCGGCAGCGTCACCTGGATCGCGCCGGGCCGGAACTCCCGCGCGCGGGCCGCCCGGGACAGGCAGATCTGCGCGCTCATGTGGCCGGCGCCGATCTGGTACGGCAACCCGTGCCGCTCGCACCGCTCGGCCAGCAGCGCGTTGACGCGGTCGTACTCGTCCTCGCCGAGTGTGTGGAACTCGCCCGCGGTGCCGTGCGCGTACAGGCCGTCGAGCCCCATGGCCACGAGCACGTCCAGCTCCGCTTCGAGGCGGGCCCGGTCGATCGACTCGTCGTCGCGTACGGGCAGCAGGACCGTGCCCCAGGTGCCGCCGAGCGTCTCCGCCGTCAACGCCTCCACGACGCCCGCCCTTCGATCGATAGCACGTAGGACATCCTATGTCCGAAATGTGGAGGCGAACAAGCCATGTCCGCCCGGCGGGGCATCTGTGTCGGCGGCGTAAACTTTCCCTACCCCGGCTGGCCTTCCGGCGCCGAGAGGTGGGATGTTTGACGCAAGGTCTTCGACGAGCCTGGAGGTGACATGCGTACCGGTGACGGCACGTCGCTTCAGGAGCGTATCGTCGCCCTGATCCACGAGCGCGGGCTGGCCGCCGGGTCGCCGATGCCGACCGAGGTGCAGTTGATGGAACTGCTCGGCGCGAGCCGCAACAGCGTCCGCGAGGCCGTACGGGCTCTGCAGGCGCTGGGCATCGTCGAGATCCGGCACGGTCACGGGACGTTCGTCGGACGCGCGCCGCTCGACGCACTGACCTCGTCGTTCGCCTTCCGGGTGCGTTCGGGCCCGGACGGCATCCGCGCACTGCAGGATCTGGTCGAGGTCCGCGAACTGCTCGAGACCGGGCTGATCGGCCAGGTGGCGCAGAGCACCAGCGCCCCCCGCCTCGCCGCGTTGGAGGCCCTGGCCAGTGGCATGGACCGGGACCGGGAAGCCGATCGGGCGTTCCACGCGCTGCTGTACGACTCGTGCGGCAACGAACTGGTGCTGCAACTGATCGGCCTGTTCTGGGACGTCTACCACGAGGTCGAGCCGACGCTCGGCCCGCCGGAGGAGCGCACCGCGGAGATCGCCGTCAACCATCGCCGGATCGTGGCGGCGCTCCGCGCTCGGGACGCCGAAGCCGCCCGGGAGGCGATGCGACTGCACTTCCGCGACGTCAAGGCGCGCATCGCGCGGGCGGAGGCCCGCGCGCAACCCGCATCGACCTGACCCGCCTCCCCCATTGCCGTGGCTGCCAGCGGGGGTGTCGTGCGGGTCGACGACGGTCAGCGGTCGAGGTCCTGGGCGGTGGCTCCTCCGACCGCCCGGCGTCGTCCGCCGCGCCGCGCCGCCGGCACCGTGCTCGTCCCGGGGCCGACGGGGTGGTGATCGTGCCGGATCCGTCCCGTTCCCCGGCCACCGGCCGTCGCTTCCGCTCCTTCCCGGGGGCTTGTAGCGTTCGCCTGTGAACCCGAGCGAGGGGAACTTCACGCACGAACCGCGCCCGTCGGCCGACGGCGATCCCCGGCGGATCGCGGGCTACCGGCTGAGCGGCGTCCTGGGGGCCGGCGGTCAGGGAGTGGTCTACCTGGGCCGGACCTCGACGGGGCGGCCGGTGGCCGTCAAGACGCTGCACGCTCGCCTGGCCGGCGACACCAGGGCCCGGGGGCGCTTCCTGCGCGAGGCCGAGATCGCCCGCCGGGTGGCGGCGTTCTGCACCGCGCGCGTGCTGGACGCGGGCATCGCGGACGGGCGGCCGTATGTGGTCAGCGAGTACGTCCAGGGCCCGTCCCTGGACGCGCTCGTGGCCGGGGACGGCCCGCGCACCGGCGGCGGCCTGGACCGGCTGGCGATCACCACGCTGACGGCGCTGCAGGCGATCCACCGGGCCGGCGTCGTGCACCGGGACTTCAAGCCGAGCAACGTGATCATGGGACCCGAGGGGCCGGTGGTCATCGACTTCGGCATCGCCGGCCTGCTCGAACAGTCCACCACCGGCTCCGGCCTGGTGGGCACCCCGGCCTACCTGTCGCCCGAACTGCTCGACGGCGACCGGGCCGGCGTCGCCTCCGACGTGTTCGCCTGGGCCGCGACCATGGTGTACGCCGCCACCGGCCACCGGGCCTTCCCCGGCACGGTCACGGCGGTCGTCCTGAACGCGATCATGACCCGCGAGCCCGACCTGACGAGCGTGCCCGGCCACCTCCGCCCGCTGCTGGCCGCCTGCCTGGCCAAGGACCCCGACTCCCGGCCCACCGTCGCCGACCTGCTGACCGCCCTCACCCAGGAACGACCCCTGCCCGGCCCCCGGGCGACCGTGGGCCGCCGCCGTCTGGTGCGGGCGCTCGCGGCGGGGGCGGCCGTCGCCGTGGCGCCCGCGGTGTACGGGCTGACGAACCTCCTCTCCTCCGAGGCCGGGACCCCGTTCGGGCGTCTGGTCCGCGAGCCGGTCGCGGGCCCCCAGAAGTGGGTCCTGTCGGTGGCGCTGAGCCAGGTGAACGGCCGCCCGGTCGTGGTCAGCGGCGGCTACGACGGCACCGTCGTCATGGCGGACCTGGCCACGGGCGCTCCCGTGGGCGCGACGCTGAAGGGTCACCGAGGGCCGGTCTGGTCGGTGGCGACGGGCCTGTCACGCGGCGGCCCCGTCGCGGTCTCCGCAGGCCGCGACGGCACGGCCCGCCTGTGGGACCTGTCGGCCGGCACACCGCTCCTCGAACCTTTCACGGGACACCGAGGCTCGGTGGAGTCGGTGGCCGTCGGCCGGCTGGGCGAGCGTCCCGTGGCGGTGTCCGGCAGCCAGGACGGCACGGTACGCGCGTGGGACCTGACGACCGGCGCGCCGATCGGCAAGCCGTTCGCGGCCCGTCCGGCGTGGGTCCTGGCGGTCGCGATGGGACAGCTCGACGGCCGCCCGGTCGTGGTGTCCGGTGACCACCATGGCGGGATCTTCGTCTCCGACCTGGCCACCGGCGCCCGAGTGGCCGAGCGCCCCAAGGGCCACCGCGGGCCGGTCGAGTCGGTGGCGGTGGGGCGGCTCGGCGACCGTCCGGTGGCGATCTCGGGCGGCGGCGACGGCGACCACACGGTACGGATCTGGGACCTGGCGAGCGCCGCGCCGATCGGCGAGCCGTTCACGGGCCACCGGAGCTGGGCCCTGGGCCTGGCCGCGGGCGAACTGGGCGACGGCCGCGCCGTGGTGGTGTCCGGCGGCTACCGGGACGGGACCGTACGGGTCTGGGACCTGGCCACCGGCGCACCCGTCGGCACCGCGTTCCTCGGCCACCGGGGCCTGATCGAGTCGGTGGCGATCGGGCCGCTGGACGGCCGCACGGTGGCGGTCTCCGCCGGTGACGACGGCCGGATCCGGGTATGGAGCCTCGGACCGCCGTATCCGGCTTGATCGCACCGGCCTGGAACGTGACTCCGGGCATCGGATTTTCACCCCGGCGGGATGATGCCCCATTTATCCCGTTCCTGCAGACCGCGACCGGCTGCTCGATCGTGAGGCCATCCATCGACACGGGCAGGCTTACCGCCGAGACATCTCCGAAAGCCACGTCGATCGTGGTCGTGCCAGACGTTTCCCGGCCACTGCGCAACAGCAGCAACGGCGGCGCTGTTCCCTCGTACACTCTGCGTCCATGCGATTAAAGATGATCTTTGTGCTGCTGGTGGTCTACGCCGTCACGGCGGCGCCCCTGTTCCTGCCCGGTGAGCTGCGGGTGGTCGTCCAGCCGGCTACCGCCGACGCGGTCGAGGTGTACTACGAGCCTGTCTCACCCGTGATGCTCCGGTCGTACGAGGGCATCGAGCCCTTCAACCGGGCGCAGATGCTCGCGGAGCAACGGGCCGAGGCGTATCCGGACGATCTCGCTCCCCCTTACATCGCCCACGGCGGACCGTACCGGCTCGTCGCCCCTTACGTCACGGCGCGCGGACGCGCGCTGGCTGCTCCGGTGCTCTCGGGGGTGTACTGGGACGAGGGGAGACAGGTCAGGTACGACATCGTGCCGGAGGTGCGGCAGGTCGCGAACAGTCAAGCGGCGCTGAACCGGGCGTTGCATGAAGACGGACTGCTTGACGAACCCGCAGCTCTCGGCGCGGGAATCGACGCGGAGACCAACCGGGTCGTCGTCGAGACGAACACCTTTGACCAAAATCTGCGCCACAGGCTGGCCGAGCGGTATGGCGGGCTCGTTGCCGTGATGTGGGATCCCCTCGCCCAGCCGCTACGCCTCTTGTGAGAGTTGCCGTCGATCATCCGGCGGGGCAGTCCGTGCCCGGCTCCGGGAGCGCCGGCTCCTGCGCTCCGGGCGTCGCACACGCACGAGTCGTCCGCACGCGCCATGGACCCTGATGCCGACCTCCATGCTCGTCGGCATGGTGCCTGCGCAGGCGCCAGGCGGCCTGGGCTCCCAGGCTGGTGTCGATGTGTTCGCGCATCGCGGCCGCGGCCGAGTCCGCGTCGCCCGCGATCACGTGGTCCAGCAGGGCTTCGTGTTCGGCGGCCTTGCGGTCGCGGGCGGCCTGGTCGCGTTCGACCTCCAGGGCGAGGCGGCGGTAGCGGTCGGACTTGTCCCACAGGCCGTCGAGGGTCTGGATGAGCAGGTCGTTGTGCGAGGCCGCGTAGAGCGCGGCGTGGAAGGTGCGGTGGGCGACGAGTTGTTCGTAGGCGGGGTTGCCGGGGAGCGGCCTGAGCCCTTCGTGGGCGGCACGGATGACGGACCGTTGGACAACGGGCGCTGCCTTGAGCTTCTGGAGTTCGCTGCTTCTCGGGCATGTGCGGTAGTCCGGACGGCCACTGGCGCGTCGCGTAGTGCTCCGTTTCCCCTGAGTTGTCAGGCTTTGCCCACCAAGCTGCCCTCCCGTGATGACTTCACCCCGGCTGTCTGGGGCAGAGCGGAGAGGCCGGCGGAATGGCCGGAGGCCACCCGTAGGGCGAGTGTGAGCGAGTTCGGCTGGCGTCTTCACGGCTGCTTACTGACTTGGGCGGTGGCGTGTGCGGCGGGTGGCGGTCGCCGGGGTCGTCCGGCCGGTGCGCCGGGACCGGCCGAGGCCGCATCAGTGACATGAAGGGCGAGAGCGGGAACTGTGAAAGGGGATGGTCGCCGGAGCGGCTGAGGCGGATCCAGGCATCAAGCGCTTACCATGAGCAATGTTATCAACACGAGGAGTGATTTCAATGGGCAGGCGAATGCTTGCGGCGTTCGGTGGTCTGGCCGCTGGTGCGGTACTCACGCTGGGCGTGAGTCTCCCAGCCCGCGCCGCTTCCGGCATTTTCGAGTTCACCACCCCCGGCGGAGTCCAAGACGTACTGATCAACCCCAACGACGAGGTCTGCTACAGCGCCGAAATCGGTGGTTTCACTACAAACGGCACTAATAGGAGCGCTGTTGTTTACAGCGGTGCCAATTGCAGGGGAGGTAGCCGGACGCTCCCCTCTCGTTCCTCGGGAAACCTAACCGGTCAAAGCGTTAGGTTCGTGCGTTAACGCTGCTGTGGGTGGGGCTGCTGGAAACACCACCGTACTCGCAATCTCGTCCGCAACGTGGGCCTGGCGGAGTACAGGCCCATGCAGTCGCAGACCTCCCCTGAGATGACGTTGGGCACGGTGTAACGGCGGCGCGTCCGATGGTCGGCGGGCGCGGTGGATGTGGTGTGCTCGGCATAGTCGGCTGCGGCATCGGCGGCATCGGCGGCATCGAGGCCGAGGCCGCGCTGCTCGGGCAGTCAGTCTCCATCCTCGTCCCCGACGTGATCGGCGTGCGCCTGCACGGCGACCTGCCCGTCGCCGCCACCGCGACCGACCTCGTGCTGACGCTCACCGAACGGCTGCGCGCGCACGGGGTCGTCGGCAAGATCGCGGAGTTCCACGGGCCGGGCGTCACCGCGCTGCCGGTCAGCGACCGAGTGACCCTCTCCAACATGAGCCCCGAGTTCGGCTCCACCGCCGCGCCGCCCGTCTACGCCGCCGACCTCGACCTCGACCTGGCCGGCATCGTCCCGTCCCTGGCGGGTCCGCGCAGGCCGCAGGACCGGATCGCCCTGGAGGGGGTGAAGGCGGCGTTCCGGGCTGCCGGCCACCCGCCGGCACGCGCGCGGCTGGCCGGCGGCGAGGAGATCGGGCACGGCGCCGTCGCCGCCGTCACCTCCTGCACCAACACCTCCAACCCGTCCGTCATGATCGCCGCCGGCCTGCTCGCCAAGAAGGCCGCCGAGCACGGACGTGGACGTGGCCGCCGTCCTGTCGGGCAACCGCAACCTCGAAGGCCGCATCCAGCCCGAAGTCCGCTCCAACTACCTCGCCTCCCCGCCGCTCGTGGTCGCCTACGCCCTGGCCGGCACCATGGACGTGGACCTCACCACCGAACCCCTCGGCACCGACGCCGAGGGGCGTCCCGTTCACCTGCGCGAGCCGTGGCCGAGCCCCGGCGAGGTGCGTGCAGTCATCGACGAGGTGATCCGCCCGGAGATGTTCACCCGGGCCTACGCCGACGTCCCGGGGTCGGCCACCTCCCCCTGGGACCCGGCCTCCACGTGACCGCGCCGCTCACCCGGCGACGCGGGCGCGGCCGGGTGTGCTCGCGCGGACGACGACCGCGCGCTGCCGAGCCGGGAGGGCGCCGGTCGCCGTCCACAAGGCGGCACGGTCGGCCACCGCTCCGTTCCCGGATGGCGGGCCGGTCCCGGTCGACGTCAGTTTCGACGCTGGCAGGCGTGCCGCCTCCCGAAGGGCGTCCCCGGGGTTCCCCGTAGCCGTGACAGGTGAAGATGCGCTTCCCCGCCCGCCTATTCCGAAGGCGCGTGGGCGGGCCGGAGGCCGTCGAAGACGACTGCCAGCGTCCGCGTGCGGAGCTCTTCGTCCCAGGTGTTGTGCTGGGCCGCCAGGCACGTGGCGCTCAGCAACGCCAGCAGCACCTCCATCTCCACGTCCCCCCGGACCGCCCCCGTCGCCTGGGCCCGCACCAGCAGCACCTCGATCGCCCCTCGGATGTCCGGGGCCCCCGCCTTGGCGTCGATGCCCACCGAGGCGAGCGCGTCCACCAGGACTTTTTTCACGGTCGAGTCCTCCACGACCGCCGTGAAGTACGTGAAGAACGCCGTGCCCGGATCGTCGGCGGTGGCCAGCTCGTCGGCCCGGTCGGCCAGGCGCCGCATCCGGTCGAGGACGATCGCCTGGTACAGCGTCTCCTTCGTGGGGAACTGGCGGTAGATCGTACCGACCCCGACGCCGGCTACCTCGGCGATCTCGCGCATGGACGCGTCCAGTCCATCGCGGGTCAGCACCACTTCGGCGGCCTCCAGCACGCGGGCACGGTTGCGTTGCGCGTCGGCGCGCATCATCCCCCATCACCTTCCCGTCTCACATTGACAACCGGAACATCTGTTCCGTATCGTCGAACCGGAACGATCATTCCGATTCTAGGGGACCCCCATGGACCACCTGAACCTGGGCCGCTCCGGCCTGCGCGTCTCGCGTGCCTGCCTGGGCACCATGAACTTCGGTACCGGGCACGGCCTGGCCGCCGGCGACGAGGCCGCCGCCGGACGGGTCATCGACGCCTTCCTGGAGGCGGGCGGCACCATCATCGACACCGCCGACCTCTACCACCGGGGCGAGACCGAGGAGATCGTCGGACGGGCGGTACGCGGCAGGCGCGAGGAGGTCATCCTGGCCACCAAGGGCGCCATGCCCGTGGGCGCGCAGGGACGCGGCCTGTCCCGCCGCCACCTGACCAGGGCACTCGACGCCAGCCTGCGCCGCCTCGGCACCGACTACATCGACCTGTATCAATGCCACCAATGGGATCCCGCGACCCCGATCGAGGAGACCATGGCCACACTCGACGGCTTCGTACGGGCGGGCAAGGTGCGCTACCTCGGCTGCTCCAACTTCAGCGCCACCCAGATCGTCGAGGCGCAGTGGGCCGCCGCCCGCGTGGGCGGAACCCCGTTCGTGAGCCTGCAGCCGCAGTACTCCCTGGCCCAGCGCGTGATCGAGGCGGAGATCCTGCCGGCCTGTGAACGGCACGGGATGGGCACGATCGTCTACGGAACCCTCGCCGGCGGCGTCCTGACCGGCCGCTACCGGCACGGCGAGACGCCCGACCCGGACAGCCGGATGGGCAGGCTGCTCGGCGAGCCCATGCCCGGCGCGAACCGCTGGGCCGGGTCGCTGCTCAATGACCGCAACCTGGACATCGCCGAGCAGGTCGTCAAGGTGGCCGCCGAACTGGGCATCGCGCCGTCGAAGGTGGCACTGGCGTGGGTGGCGGGCCGTCCCGGCGTGACCTCCGTCGTGCTCGGCCCCCGTACAGTGGAGCAACTGCGCGAGAACCTGGCCGCGTTCGACCTCGACCTGCCCGCGCAGGCACGGGCCCGCCTGGACGAGGTCTCCCGCCTCGACCTCGGCCCCCTCGACGGCTCCTTCTTCCACCTCACCCGTCCCATCGCCGGATGACCATCGTCGGACACGGTCCTCCCTCGGAGGGGCGTCGCCCCGAGCACGAACAAATCCGGCGCCGCGCACATCTGATCAGGCATGAGCGAGATCGATGCCGAGCGCGAGCCGGTGCCCGCCGATCGACACCTCGACTGGGATGGCTGCTTCAACGCCCGTGACCTCGGCGGCATCCCGGTGCCCGGCGGCGGACGGATCCGATGGCGGGCCGTCATCCGCTCGGACAGTCCGGAACGGCTCACCCCCTCCGGCTGGTCGGCGCTCACCACGTACGGCATCCAAACCGTCGTCGACCTGCGCAACCGCAGCGAGCGCCAAGGCGATCGGTGGGCGCGCCCCTCAGCCCTGAGCACGGTGCACGTCCCGCTGGACGACGCGGACGACACCGACTTCTGGACCTACGTGTGGGACAACGAGCTGGACGGTTCGCCGCTCTACTACCGGCTCTTCCTCGAGCGCAAGGCGCAGCAGTGTGTCGCCGCCGTCGCCGCCGTCGCCCGGGCCCAGCCTGGCGGCGTCCTCATCCACTGCGGCCTCGGCCGCGACCGCACCGGGCTGGTCGCCATGCTGCTGCTCGCCCTGGCCGGAGTCGGACCGGACGACATCGCCGCCGACTACGCACTGAGCACCCCGCGCCTGCCCCGGCTGTTCGCCGCCCTGGGGATCGACGACCAGACGGACGGCATCCAGGACATCCTGACGCGCAGGAACACCACCGTCCGGGCTGCCCTGCTCGACGCCTTGGACGGACTCGATGTGGAAGACCACCTGCGGGCGGCGGGGCTCATCGCGCCGGACCTCCAAGCCGTTCGCGAGCGTCTTGTGCGGGTGTGACCCCTTGCGCTCGCGGCTGGTGCGCCTCGGCTACCGAACGGTGGCGCGGATCATGGGGTGCTGTGTTCCACGCCTCGTGCGCCGGCCGGTACGGCGCGGGCGTCCCGCCGCGGGCGGATGAGGTCCTTCCAGTGGGCCGGCCAGTTCGCCAGCGCGACCATGGCCGTGATCACCAGGTGGACGGGGGCCGAGACCTCTTCGTACAGGGGCGCGTCATCGATGAGGTGCGTGGTCACCGCGGCGGTGAGGAGGAAGACCAGACTGGTGGCACCGAGGAATCTGAACCGTTTGTCAGGGATGACCAGCAAGATCGCGCAGATCAGCTCGATGGCCCCGGCGACGAACCTGAACCAGGCGGGAAACCCCCAATCGACGAATTTCACCGAATACGCCGGCCCGAAGAACGTCGGCCCCGGCCAGAACTTGGTGGCGAAACCGACGAAGAACTCCGCGGCCAGGACCCAGTAGAGGGCAGTGCGCAGCCATTGCGGGATACGTGCGGACATGATGCTTCCTCCGATGGAGAAACGGGTGCGCTCGAACCGCTGCATGAACGCCGGGCATGGTCGTCCTGCCGCTCGTCACACCCGCGACGTTTCGCGAGTCATAGACAATGACTTGCCGCGACGGAGGAATGTGACCGATGAGCGAACACGATCTGCTGACCGACCGATTCGAGGAGCACCGCGGGCATCTGCGCGCGGTGGCCCACCAGATCCTCGGCTCGGCCGCCGAGGCCGACGACGCCGTCCAGGAAGCCTGGCTCAGGCTCAACCGGTCCTACAGCAGCGAGGTGGAGAACCTGCGCGGGTGGCTCACCACCGTCGTCGCCCGCGTGGCGCTGACCATGCTGCGCTCACGCACCGCCCGGAGCGAGGATCCCCTGGACGCACCCGTGCCGCACCTGGCCGAACACGGCGACGACCCCGAGCACCAGGCGATCCTGTCCGACTCGGTCGGCCTTGCCCTGCTGGTGGTGCTGGACACGTTGCCGCCCAACGAGCGCCTGGCCTTCGTGCTGCACGACATGTTCGCCGTGCCGTTCGAGGAGATCGCCCCCATCGTCGACCGGACGCCGGCCGCGGCCAGGAAACTCGCCAGCCGAGCCCGCCGCCGCGTCCAGGGGGCGGCGCCGTCCCCCGACACCGACCTGGGCCGGCAGCGGGAGATCGTCCGTGCGTTTCTCGCCGCTTCGCGGCGCGGCGACTTCAACGCGTTGCTCGAGATACTGCACCCGGACGCCGTGCTCCGCGCCGACCGCGCCGCCACGGTCATGGGCGCCTCCGGGCTGGTCCATGGCGCCTCGGCGATCGCCGACACCCTCTCCGGCCGCGCCGTCCACGCACGCCTGGCACTGATCGACGGGGTCCCCGGCGCGTTGTGGACCCAGGCCGACCGGCCACGCGTGGCCTTCACCTTCACGACCTCCGCCGGCAGGATCACCGAGATCGACCTGATCGCGAACTCCGAACACCTCCGCACACTCGAACTGGTGCTGCTCAACGAGTGATCCGCTTCGACCGAACACAGATCCCCACCAGCGCACGGCGACCGGCAGGAACGGGTGCCGGGCCGGAGGCGGGAGCCGGCGCGGGCGAAGATCGCCGGTGGCAGAATCTCCGTGGTGACGATCTCTGACATTGTCCGTCATGTTCGGCGTACCAGCGTGCTGCTGCAGAGCTTCCGTTGGACGGCACGGCAGACGGTGCGGCTGGCGGCGCCCGCCCTCCTGGTGTCGCTGCCGGTGGCCGTCGTGGTGCTCCTGGCGGCCGTCCCGTTGGCCGGTGATGCGGGCACCCTGGTCAACGGCGAGTTCGCGCTGCTGACCCCGCTCCCGGGGCCGTCGGTGGGCTGGACGGTGGCGCTGCTGGTCGTCTGGATCCTCTCGCAGGCCGTGGTGTTGCCCGCGACGGTGCTCATGGCGGCGGGGCCGATGCTCGGACGTGCCGTGCCCCCGTCCGTCGCGTTGCGGACCGCGCTGCGGCGCGCGCCGGCCATGCTCGCGGCCGGTGCGCTCATGCTGCTCGAAGGGGTGGCGATCGGGGCGGCCGGGCTCGGCGTCGCCTGGGTGACGCATCAGGACTGGTTGTCGATCCTCGTCATGGCGGTGCTGGCGGTGGCCGCGGTGCCGTGCCTGCTGGCCGTCCCCGCCTTGATCCTGGAGGGACGTCCGGGGTGGCGGGCGCTCGGCCGCGGCCATCGCCTGGCCGGCGGCAGGCCGGCGTACGTCGGGGTCACGCTGCTCGTCGGGGTGCTGGGGCTGCCCGCGCTGGCCTGGCAGGGGCCGGACCTGCTCCCGCCGCTGCTGCCCGACTCGATCGCGGCGGCCGTCACCGGTGTGGTGTTCGCCGTGGTGAGCGTGCTGGTCGGCGCCTTCCAGGCGGTCGTGGTGGTCAGGATGTTCCTGCTCCTGGTGTCCGAGGCGGAAGGGGAAGCGGCGTTCGAGGCGATCGTGCGGCTGCTCCCGGACGCGCCGCCCACTCCCGCCAGGCCCGTACGGGTGCTCGCGGCTCTGACGCTGCCAGGTCTCCTGTACGGCGGCGTCGTCCTGGTCAACCCGCTCGGCTGGGTGGAGGTGGCGGAGACGAACGTGACCGGGGCATGGACGCGAGGGTCGCAAGCCCCGGGCGGCGGCGGTCGCACCGCCTCACCCACCTACGTCGACCTGCGTGCCCTGTACTCCGGCACGGACCGGACGCTGACCATGCTCATGGACAGCACGGAGAGCCCGACCAACCTGCTCACGTGCGCGGACTCCGGCTGCCGCGACACCACATTCATGTGGGCGAAGGAGCGCTCGCAGGTCGGGCCCGTGGCGGGCAGCGCCCGGCTGGCCGACGGGCGCCTGGTCCTGGCCGTCTGGAGGAGGGACCTCGAAGCCGACGACCCGGCCCGACGCATCCCCGTGGTCCGGCTCGGCCTGCTGATCTGCGACCGGGACGGGTGCGCTGCTCCGCAGGAGGGCGAACCGCTCTCCGAGCCCACCGATTACGCCGTGGCCAACTCCGTGGCCCTCGCCGTACGTCCGAACGGCGGCCTGGTCGTGGTGCAGACGCGCCGCAACGGCTCCGCGTCCGAGGATGATTCGGAGACGGTCTCGTTCACCTTCTGCGACGACCCGATCTGTTCCCGGCCCGAACGCAGGATGTCCGCCGGCCTGGACGCGGCCTTCGGGGACGGCGATGAGCGCAGCCTGACGCTGGTGGTCGGCCCGGACGACCGGCCGGTGGCCGCGCGCGCCGACTCCAGGACCGGCGCCATGTCCGTGATCGCCTGCGCCGAGGCGACCTGCGCGACACCGCTGGTGACGACGCCCGTGCAGGGCAGGCGCACGGCGGACGCCGACTACCGCAGCCGCAAGCGCGGCAGTGTGTCCATGGCCGTGCGAACGGACGGGCAGCCGGTCATCGTCCGCCGGGACGTGCTGGACGACTCGATCAGCCTGCTCGACTGCCGTGACCGGACCTGCGCTCAGCTCGACAGGATCGCGCCGGCGGGTCCGTCGCGCCTGCGCTCGCTGCCCGCCCTGGCACTGGACGGGGACGGGCGGGCGCTGGTGGCCTACCAGGATCCCGGCACCCGGCTGATCATGCTGGCCGCCTGCTCAGGCGGCACGTGCGAGACCACCGCCGTGACCAGCATCCGGTACGGCGCCGGCAGGGGCGTGGCCATGACCCTGGACGACCGGGGGCGGCCGGTGATCGCCTGGGTGGACGACAACGGGGGACGCGAGCGCGGCTGGGCACTCAAGGTCACCACGGTGCTCGACGCCGGGAACGTCACCACGTCGCCGGCGCGGTAGCCGCCTGCCGGAACGAGCCGGACTCAGCCCTCTCGCGCCAGGGCCCCCATCAGCGCGTCCAGCAGGCCCGGCACCGCCTGCTGGAGGGCGGTGCGGCGGAGACGGTGTCCGCGGGACGGGCCGACCATGACCGGGTGGAGGATGCCCGCCTCCACCAGGATCTTGAAGTGGTGGGTCGCGGTGGACTTGTTCAGGCCCTCGTAGAGATCCGAGCAGGGAGCCTCGCCGGCGGGATGCGTCGCCAGCCGGCGCACCATTTCCAGCCGTACGGGGTCCGCGAGGGCACGCAGCAGTTTCTGGACGGCCGCGACGGGCGGCAACTGGTCCGGCGGGGTCTCCCAGGACGGCATCAGACACTCCAAGTTTGACGAACATCGTACTTCTCCCTAGCATCACCGAAGTACGATCGGCATCAAACTTACCAGGAGTCCTCGTGCAGGCACTCTCCCCGGGCCGCCGTCCCCAGCCATGGAGCTACGCGGCCCTTCTCGTCCTCCTCATGCTCGGGCAGGCGACCTCCGCCATCCCTTCACCGCTCTACTCCCTGTACGCCGAGAAGTGGGATTATCCCCCTTTCCTGACCACCGTCATCTTCGCCGCGTACGGGGCCGTGGCGGTCGTCGCGATCCTTGTCTCCGGGCCGCTGTCCGACCGGTACGGCCGCCGGCCCGTGCTCCTGGTCGCCGTCCTGCTGCTGCTCGCCGGGCTGGCCGTCTTCGCCTTCGCCGCGGGGCCCGGGTATCTCGTCGTGGCGCGGATGCTCAACGGCGCGGGGATCGGCGCGATCGTCGTCGTCGGCGGGGCCGCCCTGCTGGACGTGAATCCGCAGCGTGCGGCCCACAGCGGGACACTCACCGCCATCGCGTTCAACGTCGGTATCGCCGTCGCCGCACTCGGCACCGCGGCCCTCGCCCAGATGGGCTTGCACCCCTTGCTCCTGCCGTATCTCGCCGACGCGCTCATCGCCTTCGTCCTGTTCGTCCTTCTGCTGGTGATGCGCGAGCCGCACGCCTCGGCCAGTGGCGCGCCGCTGGGGATCCCGCGTCCGCAGGTGCCCAAGGAGATCCGCGGGCGCTTCGCCTTCGCCGTGCTCGGCGCCGGCGCCGCCTGGGCCGTGCTCGGGGTCTGTTTCTCGCTCGAACCCTCGATCGCCTCCCACGCCGCGCAGGTCGACGGGCCGTTCTTCGGCGGCGTCGTCATCGCGGCCGTGACCCTCTCCGCCGCCTGCGCGCAGGTCGTCAGCGCCCGCTACCCGGCCCGTACGGTCGCACTGGTCGGTGACACGGCGCTCGCCGTGCTCATGCTGGCCGGGATAGCCGGCTTCGCGACCGGCGACGCGGTCGTCATCATCGTCACCGTCGCACTCCAGGGCGGCGCCTACGGACTCGCCTTCGGCGGCTCCCTGCGCCACCTGACCGCACACATCCCCGCCGAGCGGCGCGGGGCCGTCATGTCCATGTTCTACCTGCTCGCCTACGGCGCACTCATCACACCCACGCTCCTCGTGGGCATCGGCGCGACCGTCTGGAGCGGCACCGCGATCTTCCCCGTCTTCTCCGTGCTCGCGGCGCTCGTCTGCTTCTCCGCCGTGGCCGTCGAATGGGTGCTGGGACGTCGAGGACGACGCCTTGAGCCGACCCGGGTGCCGGCGACGCAGGTGCCGGGGCTGAGCGAGATCGACTGACCGGACCGGCCACCGTTGGGGCAGTCGGCGATTTCTGGAGATCGCCGCATATGACGCCACAGACGCCACAACAGCGTTCGCCGCGTCAGGTGCTCTCGATCGAACCGGAGACCTGACCGCCGTTCTCCTCGTGCGAGGTCCTGTGTGCTGAGGCCGGCACCTCGACCTGTTCGGTGTCCTTGTCGCGGGTCACCCAGAAGTAGACCAGCGCGCCGATGAACAGCACGATCGACGTCCACTGGTTGATCCGCAGTCCCAGGAGCGTCACCGCGTGGTCCACGCCGCCGACCGGGTCGATCCGCAGCCCTTCGATCCAGAACCGTCCGAACGTGTAGCCGGCGACGTAGAGGGCGAACAGGCGGCCATGGTGCAGGGCGAACCGCCGGCCGGCCAGGATCAGTGCGAAACCGAGCGCCGCGTCCCACAAGGACTCGTACAGGAAGGTCGGGTGGTAGAGCACGCCCGGCTCGCCGCCGTGCGCCTGGTCGATCTCCAGCCCCCAGGGCAACGTGGTCGGGCTGCCGTACAGCTCCTGGTTGAACCAGTTGCCCCAGCGGGCGATCGCCTGCCCGAACGCGATGCCGGGCGCGACCGTGTCGGCCACCGCGCCCAGCGACAGCCCCCGCCGGCGGCAGGCCAGCCACACGCCCAGGCCCCCCAGGGCGACCGCGCCCCAGATGCTGAGCCCGCCTTCCCAGATGAACAGCGCCTGGTAGGGCTCCTTGATCGCGCGCGGGCCGAAGTAGGTCTGCCAGTCGGTGATGACGTGGTAGAGGCGAGCCCCGATCAGTCCGAAGACCACTCCGGGGACCGCGATGTCGCCGATCACGCCCTTCTCGCCACCGCGGGCGCGCCAGCGGCGCTCGCTCAACCAGATGCCGAAGCCGATCGCGACGATGAAGCACAGTGCGTAGGCCCGGATCGGGATGAACCCGAGATGCCAGACCCCTTGGGCAGGGCTGGGAATCGAGGCGAGAAGCATGCCGGTGAGGCTAGCCAACGCCAGGCCGCTCGGCCGCCTTCGTGTCCTGATCGCGAACGTACTGCGGCCGATCGGTTGCCGGCCGGTTTCCCTTCGCGGCGCGGCCGAGGCGGACGGCCGAGATGAGGAAGAAGATGCCGCCGGGGATGGCGTAGCCGGCCGCGTTGGTCAGTGTCGCGTCGGGCGCTGCGGCGCCGACGATGAAGGACACACCGGCGAGTACGGAGATGCCACCGCTGATGATCATCGGCCACTGGCCGCCCATCGTGCGACGGGTGACGCCCACGATGAGCTGGACCAGGCCGGCCACCACCGCCCAGGCGCCCCACACGCGCAACACCGCCGGGATGCCGGAGGCGCAGGCGATGGCCACGCCGACGGTGGTGATCAGGCTGACCGCGATGTTGACGTACAGCAGGGCCGGCGATCCGGTGCTGCGCGACGCGCGGGCGTCGGTGACGGCGGCGGCCACGTCGAACAGCGGGTAGAGCACGAGCAGGGTGACCGCGAGCGGACCCAAGGTCGAGGCGGTCGTGAACATCGCCAGGGCCCAGACGATGGCGAACGCGAACCGGACGAAGTACAGCCGCCGCAGTGTGGACGCGGTCCCGGGGATACCGACGGCGATAGCGCTCATGATGCTTCCTTCGATGGATGATCTTGCCGGCCGGCCACCCGGATGGGATGGCCAGCTAGACCGAACGTTCTGTCTCGGCTGAGCATGGCAAGCGGCGACGCCGCCTGTCAAGACCGAACGTTCTATCCGCTACGATGGCCGTATGCCCAGCCAGTCCGAAGGCCGGCCGTCCGAAGCGCGGTCCCGGCTGCTCCACACGGCCACCCGGCTCTTCTACGCGGAGGGCATCCACGCCGTCGGCATCGATCGCATCGTCGTCGAGGCGAAGGTGACGCGGGCCACCCTCTACCGGCACTTCCCCGGCAAGGAAGACCTCGTCCTCGCCTACCTGGCCGAGGTCGACCGAGCCATCCGGGGTCAGGCCGACGAAGCCCTCGCCGCCCGGCTACCGGCCGCCGACACCATCCGGGCCCTCAGCGAGGGCATCACCCAGGGCATCCGGTCCCCCGATTTCCGGGGGTGCGCCTTCCTCAACGCCGCCGCCGAGTATCCCGACTCCGCGTCCCCGGTGCACCAGGCCGTACTCGGCCACCGCCAATGGTTCCTGGAGACCGTCACGGCGCTGCTGGCCAAGATCCATGAGGACGGCGCCGAACCCGCCGCCCGCCACTTCGTCATGATGCGCGACGGCGCCATGGCCGCCGGCTGCCTGTTCGACCCGGCGCTGATCTGCGAGACCTTCCTGCACGGAGTCGAGAGGCTCCTGCGGGTCTATGCCACCACCGACTACAACGAACCGACGCAAGCCTGAAACCGCCGGCCCGCGCGGTACGGCCTGGCCCTGCCGGGGCGTGCGACATCGGTCAGGTTGGAGCGATCAGGAATCGAGAAGCGCCGGCCGCCCATTCGCAATAGCGTGACGAGCACGCCGCAAAAGCAGGCGACAGCGTCACTCGGCAAGGAGCGAAACGGCATGGCACGCAGCCGGAAGATCATTTATTGGGCTTCCACCCTTATGCTCGCATCGGGGTTGGTCGGTTCCGGGATTCAGCAATTGTTGCGAACCGAAGGCGAGGGGGCATTGGCGCCGCCCTACGCCTGGGGAATCGTGGAGCTGGGCTACCCTGTTTACATTCTGACGATGCTGGGCATCTGGAAGATCCTGGGTGCGGTGGCGATCGTCATCCCCAGGTATCCGCTGCTCAAGGAGTGGGCGTATGCCGGGCTGATCTTCCTTCTCACCGGCGGGATGTTCTCGCATATCGCGTCGGGCGACCCCTGGTATCAATTGCTTCCGGCACTCTTCCTGCTCGTTTTCACGGCGGCGTCATGGCACTTCAGGCCGACCGACAGAAGGCTGCTGACGCATCGACCCGACCCTGGTTTCGCGTAGTCTCGCGAACACGACGTCTGCTTCCTTCCGGCGTGCAGGCGCCCCGCGCTTGCAGCGCGTAGGCCAGGTGATCGAACACGAGGCGCAGGCCCAGTTCGCCGCCGAACATGCCGGGCCGGCGAACCGCCTGGTTGAGCCGGTCTCTGAGGTAGACGCGGATCTCTGTCGTTCAGCCCGGCCATCCCCGAGGGTGGCTACGTCTCACAAAAAAGCTGGCTTACCCGTATTGCGTGCGCGTGTGATGCGCGAGAGTATGCGACTGACAGCAGATTGATCTTGGTGTCGACGGGGCTGGGGGTGCCTCTTGGATATCCACACGGGGGAAGATCCGCTCGTTTTCGCTAAGAAACACCCGGCCGGTCGGGAACGTTTTCCCGCTGTGGTGAAATTCAAATTTGTCGTCCGATCCTGAGCGATCCGTGCAGCCGTACTTCCGGAAGTCCTTGGTCCAGCCAACCAGCCGGTGCCGAGCGCCGCGGACGCCCTACCGCCCGAGCAGTTGCGCGGCATGCTTGGCACGTTCCCGAAAGGGGTCCGCCCAGGTGAAACTGGGTCCGGGCAGAACCAGCAGAGCAAGAATCCCCGTCACCGCCAGGAGGCCCTTACCGATGCCCGATGCCCCCCTGCTGCACTACAGCGCCAGCACCGCTCCCCTCCAGGCAGGCAGCCCCGACAACCCCGCCGCCAACACCATCGACATCACCATCTCCAGCCCGGCCGGCCAGAACATCTACTGCGACAAGATCGACGTCGCCGTTCCGATCAGCGAACCGGGCGACGGAGGCGCGTACTTCACCGAGAACCCGCAGTCCTCGATCGCCGGCAAGTGGAGCCCGGCGCCCGCCCAGGTGAAGACCGGGCGGGCACTCGGCCTCGCCTCCGACGCGAACTACTACCACTTCCCCTTCAACGCCCCGCCCATACCCGGGTTCGACCTCATCGACGAACCGCTGAAAATCACCATCACCGGCAACCTCGCCGCCACTCCCGGCAGCGTCCTCACCTGCCTGGTCACCGAGGACTCCGGCACGACCAGCGGCCACTACACCCGCAAGGAGACGCAGGAATTGACCTGGGACACCGCGGAGCCCGTCTTCTTCCTGCGCAACTTCCTGGCCACCGCCCCAAGCGAGCCGACCATACCCAAGACCAAATTCAACGCCGGCGACGAGATCTACCTCACCTGGGAGAGCAACGGCGACTCCTACTTCCTGTACGACGGCGACGGCACGATCCTCAACCCGGACACCCCCTCCGCCACCTCTCACCTCATCACGAGCGCGATCGCCAACGACACCACCTTCACGTTGAAAGCGTCCAAGAAGAACGCCACCGGTTTCGAGACGGTCGACCGATACGTCACCATCACGGTCACCATCAACAATCCGACTCTTAGCGGATTGACCAGCACCGGAGATATCACCGCCAAGGCCGGGCTCGATGTGAGCGGGCTGCTGGAGGTCGCGAACAGAATGACCATCGGCAACTACCCGATCGATGGGTCAACCAACTACCTGAGCGTCAGAGGGAACGTGGACATCGGAGGGGCTCTGCTGGTCACGAACGGAGAAGACGGTGAAACCTACCTGGCTCTCGGCGGGAAGCACATGGAATTTCACGGGTTTCTTCGCGTGAATGACCTGCTGGTTCGAGGCGACGACGGCGTCGGAAAACTGACAACCGAGGACAGCACCGGGCTGAAGGTCGTAAGGCTGGAGTACGACAATGACATCTGACGAGCGAGGTGGCACCCACAAGGTCTCCATCTCATGACGCATCAGGCGGGTCGTGTTCGTCGACGGGGACGTCACGACGTCATGGACTTCCGGCTTCGCGGGGCTCGTCGCGCGTCGCTGCTCCCGTGCGGTGAACCAGGCCGCCACGTTGCGGTCGCGTTCGGTCTCCGGCGGCATCGCCTCCAGCAGCCGCGTGTGACGGTCGGTGATCGCGGCGGCCAGCATCCGGTCGGTGGGTACGAACAACTGGTTCCGCCTGACCGCCTCGATCACCTGCCTGCCGCCGGCATCGGGGTCGATGCCGGCTTCGTGGAGCAGCGCGTCGCCTGCTGGGTCAGGTGCCGGGTGGCCGAGTTGGCGATGATCGAGGTGCGGACCATGCCGGGGCAGAGCACGGTGATCCCGATCTTCGCGCGGATCAGCTCGGGATGAGCGGCCAGGAGACCTTCGAGACCATCCGGCGCGGGCTGCCCCTGCTGACCGGCTCCTGGCCGAGCGGGCCTGCTCGGGGTGCCGGCGCTCTCGAGTACCGAGCGGGTCGGTATCCGGTTGGATGCGGTTCTGGGTCTTTCTCGCGGGGCCGCGATGAGTTCTGCGGTGTCCGGCGGTCTTAATGTCGTACCCGTTGACCGAGGAGGACTCTTCATGCACAGCGTTACCGATTCGATGAGCGTCGAGCCGGACGGCCGCTTCGGCAGGCCGCCGGTCGACGACTGCGACATGCCGATCGAGCGGGAGGCGAGCTCGTGCTGAGGCAGGTCGCGGAGGGTGTGCTGGTACACGAGAGCGAGTTCGTGCAGAGCAACACCGTTGTGGTGCAGGGTCGGGCCGGTGTGTTGCTCATCGACCCTGGGGTGACCGGCTCCGAGATCGACTGCCTGGCGAACGACCTTCGTGGGTTGGGTCAGTCCGTTGTGGCGGGGTTTTCCACGCATCCGGACTGGGATCATCTGCTCTGGCACGCCCGGCTCGGCGAGGCCCCCCGTTACGGCACTGCGCGCTGCGCGGCCACTATCGGCGCGGAACTGTCGGATCCGGGGGCGAAGGCCCGCATCGCCGACCACCTGCTCGAGACGGAAGTCGCCGGGCAGGTACCGCTGGACCTGCTCGGCCTCATCGTCGGCCTGCCCGCCGGGACGGCACAGATTCCTTGGGACGGCCCTGAGGTCCGGATCATCGAGCATCAAGCGCATGCCCCGGGCCACGCGGCGCTGTTGATCGAGGAGCGCGGGGTTCTCGTCGCCGGCGACATGCTGTCCGATGTCCTGGTTCCGATGTTCGACCTGGACGCCGCGGACCCGATCGAGGACTACCTCACCGCGCTGCGGCTGCTCGAGGGCGTGGCGAGCGGGGTCGATGTCGTCGTCCCGGGCCACGGTTCCGTCGGCGGAGCCGGCCAGGTGCAGGCACGGATCGACCAGGATCGGGGGTATGTACGCGCATTGCGGGACGGCCAGGTCGCCGCCGACCCACGGGTCGGCCCGTCAGCCAAGCCCGGCTGGGAGTGGGTGAGCCACGTGCACGAAGGGCAACTCCAGCGTCTCGCCCAGGGAAGCGAGCGCGACGGGGCGTCCCACTAGCGATCGGTGCACGACACGGCCGGTGCGCCTGTCGCCGGTCGGGATCTGGGGCGGCGGCTCCCCACGCGGCGGCATCGTCGCCGTCTGACGGGGCCTGCTCCCTCAGGAGGCCAGGAGGCGCAGGCCGTCGTGGGAGGGGGTGCCGGGGTCGGCGGTCCAGGTGATGAGCCGCTGGCCGGGGTCGGTGGCGCAGACGAGCGAGGACCAGTCGAGGGTCAGGTCGCCGGCGACCGGGTGGCGCAGGAGCTTGGTGCCCATGCCGCCGACGGCGACGTTGTGGGCGCCCCACCACCGGCGGAAGTCCGGGTCGCGCACCGACAGCTCGCCCACCAGCTCCATCAGCCGGGGATCGTCGGGGTCCCTGGCGGCTTCCATGCGCAGTTGCGCCACGCCGCTCGGGGCGATGTCCCGCCAGTCCGCGTACAGCCGCCGCATGGCGGGGTCGGTGAAGATCAGCCGGACGAAGTTCCGCTGCCTCTCCGGGATCCGGCCGAAGTCGGTGACGAGGGCGGCGGCCATCTGGTTCCAGGCGAGGATGTCGGTGCGCCGGCCCAGGACCACGGCCGGGACGGTGGCGAGGTCGTCGAGGAGCCGCCGCAACTGCGGCTGGACCTGCTGGGCGACGGGCCGGCGTGGCCGGGCGGCGTCCTTGCCGGACAGTTCGAACAGGTAGGCGCGTTCGTCGTGGTCGAGCCGCAGGATGCGCGCGATGGCGTCCAGCACGGGTGCGGAGGCCCGGCGACGTCCCTGCTCCAGGCGCGTGTAGTAGTCGGTGCTGATCGACGCCAGCAGGGCCACCTCCTCCCGGCGCAGTCCCTTGACCCGCCGCCGGCCGCCGGAGCCGGGCAGGCCGACCATGGCCGGGCTGAGCGCCGTCCGGCGGGCCCTGAGGAAGTCGCCCAGTTCACTGCGATGCGCATTGCTGCTCATATGACCCCAGTCTGGCACCCGGTGCGGACGGCGTGAGGGGGCCGGGCCTGTCCCAGGACAGCGCCGTCCCAGGACACAGGCCGCCCGTTTTCCGCCGGGGCGGCGCATGTGACGGTGGATGCCCGCAACCACCTGAGGAAACCCGAGGACATGAAGACGAACGTCACCTTCTCCAGCGGCGGCCTGGCTGTCGCCGGGATCCTGTTCACCCCGGACGGCCACGCCGGGCACCGATCGCCGGCCGTCGTCGTCTCCCACCCCGGGGGCGGCGTGAAGGAGCAGACCGCCAGTGTGTACGCCGAGCGCCTGGCCCGTGCCGGTTTCGCCGCGCTCGTCTTCGACGCCGCGTACCAGGGTGAGAGCGCGGGCGAGCCGCGCGGCCTGGAGAACCCCTTCCAGCGCGCGGAGGACGTCAAGTCCGCCGTGAGCTTCCTCACCACCCGGGACGACCTCGACCCGGATCGCATCGGCGCGCTGGGCATCTGCGCCTCCGGCGGCTTCGTCCCGTACGCGGCGCAGACCGACCACCGCATCAGGGCCGTGGCCACCGTCAGCGCCGTGGACCTGGGGCACGCCTTCCGCGAGGGGCTCGGCCGGACGCAGCGGCCGGAGGTGCTCCAGGCCCTGCTCGACCAGGCCGGGGCCGCCCGTACGGCGGAGGCGCGGGGCGAGGCGCCGTGGCTGGTGCCCTGGATCCCCGCCGGCGCGGAAGAGCTGCCCGCGGACGCGACCAGGCAGGTCCGCGAGACCTGGGAGTACTACCGCACACCGCGCGGCCACCATCCCAGGGCGGTCCAGGGGTGGGTGTTGCGCAGTATCGACCAGATCGCGCAGTACGACTCGTACGCGATGATCGGCCGCATCTCGCCCCGGCCGCTGCTGATGATCATCGGCTCGGAGGCGGAGAGCGGGTACGTCAGCCGCGAGGCGATCGAGCGCGCGGCCGAGCCCAAGGAGTTGTTCGTCATCGACGGCGCCACCCACGTGGACCTGTACGACAAGGACGAGTACGTCACCCCCGCCGTCGCCCGGCTCGCCGCCTTCTTCGGCGAGCACATGTGATCGGCAGGTCGCGAGTGATCCACGCCGGGCCCTGTCGCGACGGGGGACCGGCGTCGTATGGTAGATCAACTCCGTGATATGAGGGGGCATAGGTGGAACTGTCACGTCGTGGGCTGATGAAGCTGGGCGGTGGAACGGCTGCCGGACTGGCCTTCGGAAACACCGGACTTCCCGCGGCGGCCGGCGCCCTGTCTCTACCGGCGTCCCCGTCGTTCGACCTGCACGATGACGTGACCGCCCTGTTCATGCACCAGAAGGCGTGGTGCGCGCCGGTCATGCAGTGTGCGGGCTACGACCATCTCAACAAGCACTGGTACGTCACCCAGGTCATGTACATCCCGGCCGACGGCGTGACACAGACGACGCGGACCTACCAGGGCGACCTCTGCGTCACCAAGCTGAGCGCGGACGGCACGACGAAACTCGGCCGCATGTATCTGATGGGCTTCGGCCACGGGGCGCAGTTCGGCATCGAGGCGACGGCCGCCGGGCAACCGCCGTACCTGTGGATCGAGTACGACTCCGTGCCGTCCTCGGCGGGCGTGGGGGCCGGCGTCAAGCTCTGCCGGATCAGGTACATGGGGCCGCCGACCGATCAGCCGGCGCGGCACTTCCGCTGGGACAACGCGCAGGACCGGGCCGACATGAACTTCCTGGACCGCACGCCCGACCCGCTGCAACTGCCCGGCGCCGGGGCGACGCTGTCCGCACCCCGTCCCGTGGTGGATCCGCTGAACAGGCGGCTGCTGGTGCGCTTCACCCGCAACGGGCAGCGGCAGGCGGCCGTGTGGGACCTCGCGACCGCGGTGGCCGCGCCGCTCGGGGCGCCGCTGGTGCTGCGGGAGAACCTGCCGAAGGAGGAGACGCTCGCGCAGGGGTTCTGCTGCTACGGCTCGTACATGTACCAGTTGGAGGGGAAGGGGTACGCGAAGATCCCGCGCGACCCGGCGGACGAGGGGACGACGTACATCACGAAGATCGACCTCAACTCCTCCGCCACCGAGCGGGTGTTCACCCGGGCGCTGAAGAGCCTCGACTACCGGGAGCCGGAGGGCATGAACATCATGCTCGTTCCCGACCCGGCCAACGCGGGCGCGTACCTGCCCCGGCTGACCTTCGGCTTCGCGTCGGGGCTCCCGGGCGACCGGCGGGTCAACATCGCGTACAAGGATGCGCTGATCTAGCGTCTTCGCAGGCTGTGCGCACGGAGTCGTTCGACGACTGCGGCGGCTGGTACTGTGTGTGGCGCAGTGACGACTGGGTCCGCTGCGGAGGCCGAAGAGGAGGTGAGTTGATGACTGTCGTGGAGACCGCCGCCATGCGCGGCGCCCGGACCATCCTCACTTCCCGGGCCTCGTCCTGACCCGCACCTGCCGTCCGCTCCCCTAGCGGGAGTCCCCGGTCGCGCGTGCCGTCCGGAGGGGCCCCGTTCCAAGGGTCTCCATGGTGTCTCATCAACCTGCCCGCATCTCTCCCGCGCGCATCCTGACTCCGGCCGGCCACGGCCGGGACGAGGACCGCGACCCTTCCCGCGCCGACGCGCGCCCGCCTGCCGAGCAGGCACGTCCCGAGCAGGACGGCGCGCGCCCGCGACGCGCCGTCAGCCGCTTCTCCCACCGCAAGGCATGACGGAAAGGAATCTGGTCATGGACCTTCCCCGTATCTTCACCATCCGCGAGAGCAGCCACCGCATCCACAACCCGCTGACCGACGCCAAGCTCGCCACCCTGGGCCGGGCCCTCCACCTGGCCCCCGGCACACGCGTGCTCGACCTGGCCAGCGGCTCGGGCGAGATGCTCTGCACCTGGGCCCGTGACCTGGGCGTCACGGGCACGGGCGTGGACATCAGCAGCGTCTTCACCGAGCAGGCCCGGGCCCGCGCCGTCGAGCTCGGCGTCGCCGACCGGGTCGCGTTCGTCCACGGCGACGCGGCCGGTCACGTCGCGGACGAGCCGGTCGATCTCGCCGCCTGCGTCGGCGCCACCTGGATCGGCGACGGCGTCGCAGGAACGGCCGAACTGCTCGGCCGCAGCCTCCGCCCCGGCGGTCTGATGCTGATCGGCGAGCCCTACTGGCGCCGGACGCCGCCGGACGAGGAGGCCGCGCAAGCCTGCCACGCCACGAGCCTGGCCAACTTCCTGCTCCTGCCCGAGCTGATCGAGCGGTTCGGCGACCTCGGGTACGACGTCGTGGAAATGCTGCTGGCCGACCAGGACAGTTGGGACCGGTACAGCGCGGCTCAGTGGCTCAACCTGCGCCGCTGGCTCGACCGGAACCCGGACGACGAACTGGCCGACGAGGTACGGGCCGAGCTCAGCACCGAGCCCGCCCGCTACGCCCGGTACACGCGTGAGTATCTCGGCTGGGGAGTCTTCGCCCTGATGCGGCGCTGATCGTCCGAGCCGCGCGGGGCCGGGGGCGGCCCGCCGTCTGGCCTCGCGCGGCTCGCCGTGAGCGTCGTTCCTCGCCGCTGGCTATCCTGTGGCACGTCGAGCCGGGCACGGCTCCCCCACCACGAGCCCACCGGAAGGCGACGACCGTGACACCCTCCCAGCGGCGGAGCGCCTGGCCGGCGACGGCGGTGGTGGTGGTAGTGGCGCACGCGGTCCTGGCTCTCCTGACGGCGATCATCCTGGCGGGCGTCTGGCGGCTCGGCGCGGACCTGTGGCAGATCCTCACCGCGGCGGGTGCCTCCGTGCTGCTCCATGCGGGAACGGTGGTGGCCCGCCGACGGCCGTGGCCCGGGTACGCGATCGGCGCGCTGGCCATGCTCGTCCTGGTGACGATGCCCTTCCTGGGCTGGTCACCCAGCATGCTGCCCTCGGCGGTGTGCTTCCCGTACATGTTGTGGCGGCTGGCCGGCCTGGTGCCGATGCGCTCCTCGGTGCTCGCGCTGGCCGTCGCCGTGCTCGGGATCGTCCTGACCGAGGTGGTGGCGTGGGCCCGGCAGCCCGCTGACGACCCCGGGTGGACCCGCCTGGTCGAGGGCGGGCTGCTGCTGCTCGTGGTCGGCGGCGGGTGGCTGGCGGCCCTGCTGGCACGTCGCAGGCGCGAGGCCGGCCGCCGGGCCGAGAGCGAACGGCTGGCCGCGGCGGTCGCGGACGAACGGGCCGGCATCCGCCGCGACCTGCACGACGTGATCGCGCACACGGTCACCGTCATGGTCGCGCGGATCGACGCCGCGGCGGTGACGACGGCCGATCCGGCGACCCGCCGCGAACTCGGCGACATCGCCGAGGCCGGCCGGGACGCCCACCTGGGCCTGCGGGCGATGCTGGCCACCCTGGGCCCGGCCACTGTGACGCCGCGCGCCGATCCCCGCTCCGGGCAGGTCCCGATCTCGCTCGACGCCCTCCCCGACCTCGTGGCCGCGGCGGCGAGCCCGCTGCACGCGGTGACGTTCGCCGAGGTGGGCGAGCGGCGGCCGCTGAGCCTGAGCGCCGAGGTCGCGGCGGTCCGGACCGTGCAGGAGGGCATCACCAACGCGCTGCGCCACCTCGAACCGCCGGTCGAGGTGACCGTCCGGCTGCGCTGGGCCCCGTCCGAGGTGGTGGTGGAGGTGCGCGACGACGGCGGAGGGGCGCTCCGCGACGCCGGCAGCCACGGGACCGGCCTGATGGGCATCGAGGAACGGGTGCGTGCCGCGGGTGGCACCCTGTCGATCGACGACGGGGACCACGGGTGGCTGCTGCGGGCGCGGCTCCCCACGAAGGAGGGGGCATGACGGGGATCCGGGTCATGCTCGTCGACGACCAGGAACTGCTGCGGGCCTCGCTCCGCACGGTGCTGTCGGCCGACGCGCGCATCGAGGTCACCCACGACGTCGCGAACGGCGCCGACGCGATCGAGGTCGTCCGGCGGCACCGCCTCGACGTGGTGCTGATGGACATCCGCATGCCGCGCATGGACGGGGTCGCCGCCACGGCGGAGATCGTCAGGATCGCACCGGCGACCCGGGTGCTCATGCTGACCACGTTCGATGACGACGAACTGGTCGTGGCCGCCGTCCGGGCCGGCGCGAGCGGCTACCTGACCAAGGACGTCCGGCCCGCCGCCCTGGCCCAGGCCGTGTGTGACGTGGCCTCCGGGACGTCGGCACTGGCCCCGGGGGTGGCCGCGACGATCCTCGACCTCGTACGGCAGGTGCCGATGCGGCGGACGGCTGCCCTCGACGGCCTCACCCCGCGCGAGGTCGAGATCTTCGGCCTGCTCGCCCGCGGCAGGTCCAACAGCGAGATCTGCGCGGACCTCGTGCTGAGCGAGAACACGGTGAAGTCGCACGTCCGGGCCGTGCTGCAGAAACTGGGCCTGCGCGACCGCGTGCACGCGGTGATCCACGCGTACGAGAACGGGCTGGTGGGCCGGCACGATCTGCCCGGCTGAGATTCCATCCTGCCGGGTGGCGGCGTCTCACCCCTCGGGGTGATGCCGGCCGGTGCCGCCCGGCCTAGGTTCGACGACGTGCGATTCCCACCTCTGCGTTCTCCTCGTGTGCTCTGCCTCCTCGTCCTCGGCGGTGTGCTGCTCGGCTGGCCGGCACCGGCCCATGCCGGCGGCGACCGGCCGGTCGACGAGTACCGCTCCGTCTACGGCACGCCGGGTGTCGCGGCGGCCGTGATCGACGGCTCGTCCGTCGAGACGATCGTCCGCGGCCGGGACGGAGACGGCCACGCGGTGACCGCGCGGACCCCGTTCCGGATCGCGTCGATGAGCAAGTCGATGACGGCTACGGCGATCATGCTGCTGGCCGACCGTGACCGCGTCTCCCTGGACGACCCGGTCGTCAAGGTGCTGCCCGAGTTCAGGATGGCCGATCCGCGCTTCACCGCGATCACCGTGCGCCATCTCCTCAGCCACACCTCGGGGCTGTCGAACAGCACGAACAACGAGTACGTGTTCCCGCCCCCGCGCAGCGCGCGGGAGATCGTGGCCGGGCTGGCCGGCAAGACCCTGGTCGCCGCTCCGGGCACCCGCTCGGAGTACCACAACACCAACTACTCGATCGCGGCGCGGATCGTCGAGGTGCTGTCGGGGCAGTCCTTCGACGCCTTCCTCCGCACCGAGCTGTTCACGCCGCTGGGCATGACCGGCACCAGCTCGACGTCGGGGTGTTCCGACGGCGCCGAGGGCCTGCCGTCCGGGTACGAGGTCGTTCTCGGGGTGGCCGTCGCGGCGCCGGAGATGCCGGGAATGTGCGTCGGCAACGGCGGGGTGATCTCGACCCTGGACGACATGGTGCGGTGGCTGCGCTTCAACCAGGGAACCTTGGGGCCGGACCTGCTGAGCGCCGGCTCCCTGGCCGAGTTGCACACCGTCCAGCCGGAGGCCGGCGACTACGCGCTCGGCTGGCAGTCCCGCTCCGTCACTGCCGGCGCCCCGCCGTCGCTGGTCGGGCACGGCGGCACGCTGGCGACGTGGACCGGGGACATGGTCTTCTCGCCCACGACCGGGATGGCCGCCGTCGTCCTCACCAACAGCGGCGGCGATCCCAGCCTGCTCTCGGCCAACCTGCTCGCCGAGCGGACCGGGGCGCCGGCGACGCCGATGAGCAACCCGCTCACCGTCGTGAACGCGGTCCTGCTCGGGCTCACGGTGGGGATGACCGCGCTGCTGGTCACCGCGGTCGTCCGGGCGCGCCGCTGGGCCGCGCGACGCCGCGCGGCGCGCCGGCCATGGCTGTTGCCGCGGCTCGTGCCCCTCGCCCTGGTGACGGTGCTGGGCGCGGTGCTGCCGACGGTGATCTGGGGGGCGTTCAACGTCCAGTACTGGATCGTCACCGCCTGGCTGCTGCCGCTGCTGACGCTGCTCTGCCTCCTCTGCTTCGGGCTCGGGGCGCTCGCGCTCGGCCGTCGGCTCTGGTGCTTCCGTCGCACCGGTCAGGCGACCGCCGCGCCGGTACGGCCGGCCACGGCGGACGTCTGACCCGGGCGGGGCGGGCGTGCGGGGCGGTCGGGCGGGATCACCACACCTCGACGTCCACGCCGATCGTGAGGGTGCGCAGGGCACTGAGCGCGAGACAGGTGCGGTCGTCGCTGCTCAGCCCGTACTTGCCGGCTTCGCCCGTCCCGGGCAGCAGGTCGAGCACGGCGCTGATGTGGCCGCGATCCGCCGCGCTCCGGGCCACGTCCGCGGACTCTCGTCGCCTGGCCGCCTTGGGCAGCGTCGCGAGCCGGGAGTGCCGGGCGGCGAGCTCGGCCACCTGGGCGGCGGTCGGGCCGGTGGGCCTGCCCTCGGCCGCGATCCGTTCGGCGAGCGGCAGGAGCTCCTGCACCGAGGACCAGTTGATCTCGCCCCACAGCCGGAGCAGATCGGGCTGCCCGTAGACGGTGAGGGCGTGGGCTCCCGTCCAGTCGTCGAACCAGCGCACGCCGAAGGCATGCCGCTCGTTCGGGTCGTGCCGCTCGCTGCGCTCCCCGATCAGCTCGCGCACCAATTCGGTCTCGCCCCGCCGCAGCAGGCACACCAGCCAGGGCACGCCGCTGTGGTACCGGCCGCGCGGCGTGCCCACGCCGCCGTCCAGCACGACGCGGGCCTCCTGCTCCCGGCCGCACTCGGTGAGCGCCCAGACCAGCGGCAGGCGGACGTCCCAGTTCGAACGGCCGGCGTCGGCGGCCGCGCGCGCGGAGGCGAACCACTGCTCGGAGCGGTCACGATGCCCCAGGACCGCGCAGGCCCCGGCGACCGCCGCCAGGTCCGCCGCCTCGCCCACGTCCGCGAGATCGTCGTCGGCGTGGGGGAAGACGGCGGCGGCCTCGGCATCGTGACCGGCCGCGCCGAGCACGAGCGCGATCCGCGCCAGGTGTCCGGGACGTCGCCGGTGTTCCGGGATCGCGAAGGCCAGGTCGCGGGCTTCGGCGGCCTCGCCCCGGCGGGCGTGGACCATCGCGAGCTGCTGGAGCGTGTCGACGGTCCAGTCCTCGAAGCCCAGCGAGACCGGGTGGGACAGGTCGACGAGCGTGCCGCGGACCACCGTGATCAGGTCGGAGACGGTCGCCGTGTCGGGCGGCGGCCACGTCCCCGTCGCCTCCGCCGTGCTGCCGCGTCCCCGGAACGGCGCCAGCAGCCGCGCGCTCTCCGGCGAGGCCGCCCACACGCCCGCGTGCGCCGGGTCGGGGAAGATCTCCTGCTCGCCCCAGCGGAACGGCCAGGCGCAGCGGCGGGCGACCGACCAGCAGAGCCGGGCGTCGAGATCGCCCTCGCGGCCGGGCGGCGCGATGAGCGTGCCGTCCTCGAACGCCACCGCCCAGGTCTCCTCGTCCAGCGCGAACGCCGGGTCGAGCCGGAGCCGGTCGCCGAGGTCGCGGCCGGTGAACAGCAGCGGGCGGCGGGCGGCCGGCTCCGGCTGATGCCGTCCAGGACGCGCAGCCGCTCGGGCTGTCCGGCGAGGGACCAGATCTCGATCCGTCCCTCGGCGGTGACGCAGGCGGCCCGCGCGCCGTCCGGTGACCAGGCCCACGACCGGGCGTCCGCGCCGCGCGGGTTGGACGGGCTCGCCCGGACGTTCAGGTCGTGCCGGTGCTCGCCGGTGGTTCCGTCGATGATCCCGACGATTCCGCCGGCCGGGTCCACCACCGCCAGCCGGCCGCCCGGACCCCAGCAGAGGACGTCGGCGCCCGGGTAACCGGGCAGTTCCGCCGTCGTCTCCCCCGTCAGGGCGTCGGCGACGACGAGCCTTCCGTCGCGCGGGTAGGCGAGGAGCCGCTCGTCCGGGCTCCACTCGGGCGGGGCCGCGTCCTCGTCCTCGTCCAGGGGCAGGATCCAGGAGACCCGCTGTCCGTCCACGTCGAGCGAGATCGCCGCGTGCGAGTACACCGCCTCGCCGTAGATCCGGGAGCCGTCGCGCGACCAGAACGCCCGGTCGAGGATGTGTTCGGGCTCATCGCTTTCGCTCTCCCAGGACTCCTCGGGCGGTTCGCGGAACTCGATCGGCGGGGTTCCCTCCGGGTGGGCGTCCGGCGGCCCGGCGACCGAGCCCTCGTGCATCGCCACGATGACGTTGCGCAGGAAGCCGGACCCGCCTCCGTAGACGAACGCGCGCCTGCCGTCGGGGGCGAACGCCATGCCCGGCGGCCTGCCGGAGGCGAGGAAGAACGCGTCGGCGATCGGCTCGCGGGCGGTGCCGAACGCATCCCACACGCCGGTCGCGTTGGTGTTGTACTCCAGCGCGATCCGCGTGCCGTCCGCCGACCACTGGAGGCAGCGCGCGCGGTCGCCGAACCCGACGCCGCCCATGACGGCGTCGATCGCGTGGACGCAGCGGCCGGTGGCGACCTCGAAGATCTGCAGGACACCGCCCCGGTCGTAGTCGGCGCCGGTGCCGCTGCCGACCGCGAGGTGGCGGCCGTCGGGGCTGAGCGCGTGCCCGGTCAACTCGCCGTGGTGCACGTCGGCGTGGCGCAGCAGCGCGCCCGCCGCGCGCAGCCGGGCGGTCGCGAAGCGGTGCGCGTCGGTGACCCCGTGCGCGTGTTCCAGCGCCCGCAGCGCCTCGCGCAGCGGCACGGTGTCGCGCTCCGGGCGGAACGCGGACCAGTCGGCGTTCTCGAGGGTGGCGAGGGCCTGGCCGGGGTCCATCCGCTCGTCCGGGACGCCGGTGAACGGCGGGGACGGCGGCGGCGTGCCGGGCTCCCGGCCGTCGAGCACCGCCTGCAGCGCGTCCTCGTCGTGGATCGGGATGCCGCGCACCGCCGCCGGACCTGCCTTGGCGCCCGACTTCGCCCCGGCGAAGACCAGGTCCGTCTTCGCCGAGACCGACGCCGTCACCTTCGCGCCCAGCGCCTCCAGGCCGCGTTTGGCCTCATCCTTCGAAAGCCGGCCGAACCGCCCGGCCAGCACGATGTGGCTGCCACTGATGATCATGCCAAGCGACCGTAGCGGAGAATCCCGACACTTTATGGCGAAGTGCCGCTTCAGCGCCGTGGACGTGCCCCGGTCGGGCTGTTCGCCAGGGCCGCGCCCAGCGGCGTGTGCGCGTAGCGGACGGACCGGCCGGCGCGGGTGCGGGTGACCAGGCCGGCGTCGCGCAGCACCGCCAGATGGCCGCCGACGGCGCCCAGGCTCAGGCCGAGCTGGGCGACGAGCTGCGTCGTCGTCGCGGGCACGTCCAGCGCGCGCAGCACCTCCGCGCGGCGCGGGCCGACCAGCCGGTCCAGGGCCGCACCGCCCGGTGCGCGCGCCACGGGGCCGAGCAGGTCCGCGACGCCCCGGGCCGGATAGACCAGGGCGTACGGCCATGGTGGCTCGACGTAGCTGATCAGGGTGCCGAACACCGTCGGCATCAGCAGCAGGCCCGCGCCGGCCGGCCGGAGGCGGTCCCACTCGGTACGCGAGCCCGTACGCACCTCGATGGTCCCGGTCTGCCCCTCGGCGCGCCAGCTCACCCGTGGGTCGAGATCGGACAGCGCTGCCGCCCAGCCGTACATGGCCAGGTGGCCGGCGCGGCGGACCAGGTCACGTTCCAGCACCGCCCGCAGCCGCGGCCAGTCGGGCTCGACCAGTGCCCGCCAGCTCGCCTCGAGCGCGTCGGCGAGCCGGGTGACCACGTCGGGCGCGTCGAGGATGCGTCGCACGTAGCGTGGCGGCGTCCGCAGCCCGGCCAGGTTGCGGGCCAGTTCCAGGCGGGCCCGGCGCAGCGGCGTGGCGCGTACGACGGCCAGTTCGGCGGCGAAGCCGGCGCCGGAGCCCGACGGCGGCGGATGGACGAAGTCGGCGTTGTAGCCGCCGCGGCGGAACAGCGCCGTCAGCGCCCCGACCGCGGGCACCTCGCGGCGCAGCTCCGCGTACCGGGGCGCGACGCGCTCGGCCCACGGCCGCAGCGGGCCGGCGGCCTGCACGCCGGCGGCGACGCGCAGCGCCTGCATCGCCTCGCCCAGCGGCGAGATCGCGTAGCGGGTCCGCGCCACATCGACCGGGCCCACCTCGATGGCCAGCATGTTTCGCCTCCACACGAAAGGATAGCCACCGTGGCCGGGCCGCCGTGATGCTGTCGGCCATGATCCCTGCACCCGGGTCCGCCACCTACCGCGAGGTGTTCGCCGTCGGCCAGTTCCGTGTGCTGTTCGGCAGCTACACGCTCTTCCTGGCCGGCGAGACGGTGCGGACGCTCGCGCTGTCCGTGACGGTCTACGCGGCCACCGGGTCGCCGCTGCTGTCGGCGCTGGCGTACGCGGCGGGCTTCCTGCCCTACGCCGTGGGCGGCACGCTGCTGCTGGCTCTCGCCGACCGCCTGCCGCCGCGTACCGTCATGATCGGCTACGAGGTGCTGCGCGCCGCGGTCAGCGCCGTGCTCGCCGCCGGTCTGCTGCCGGTGCCGGGCATGCTGGCGCTCGTGTTCGTGACGGGGCTGCCCAGCGCCGTCGCCTCCGCCGCACGCACCGCCCTGCTGCCCGACCTGCTGGACGGCGACCGCTATGTGCTCGGCCGCGCCGTGTTCTCCATGGCGGCCGGCGGCACGCAGGTGCTCGGCTTCGCCGCCGGCGGCCTGCTGATCGCCGCCGCCGGCGCGCCGGGCGCGCTCTGGATCACCGCCGCGACCTGCCTGGCCTCGGCCGGGCTGCTGCGGCTGCGCCTGGCCGACCACCCGCGCCGCCGCACCGGCGGTGCGGCCGGCGCCGGCGAGACCTGGCGGGTGAACCGGGAGCTGCTGGGCCGGCCCGCGGTCCGGGGACTGCTGCTGGCGCACTGGGCGGCGCCGGCGCTGATGGTCGGGGCCGAGGGCGTGCTGGTCCCGTACGCCGCGCGGGCGGGCGCGCCGGACGCGGCCGGTCCGCTGTTCGCGGCGGTCGCCGCCGGGATGTTCGCCGGCAACCTGATCGTCGGCCGCCTGGTGCGCCCCGCGGACCGGGAGCGGCTGGCCGGCCCTCTCGCGCTGGCGCTCGGAGTGCCGCTGCTGGGGTTCGCGCCGGGCCCCGCACCGGGATACGCCGCCGTCCTGCTGGCGGTGTCCGGTTTCGGGGTCGCCTACCAGCTCGCGCTGGCCCGCCGGTTTCTCGACGCGGTGCCCGAGACGCGGCGCGGACAGGCGTTCGGCCTGCTGCTGACCGGCACGATGACGCTGCAGGGCCTGGCCGCCGCGGCCGGAGGCGCGCTGGGCGAGGTCGCGGACCCGGGGCTGGTCGTCACGCTGGCCGGCGCGGCCTCGGCCACCGCCGCCCTGCTGTCCTGGCGGACGCTGTCACCCTCCCGGCGTCCCTGACCTCGGTGTCGACCTGGGTGGACCGCGGTCGGTGACCGCCGTGGCCCTCGGCGTCGCGGTGGCGGAGCTCTGAGCCGGGTCGGGACGCCGGAGAATCGGGGGATAGCCGACTGTAAACAGAAAGTAATTGATCAGGCACTGTGAGTTGCGTCATCGTGCTCTAGTCCGAGCACCTCACCCCGCAGGAGCACTCATGCTGCGTGTTCACCACCTGCTGTCCGGAGCCGTTCTCATCACCGCCGCCGGTGCGGGCCTCGCCCTGCCCGCATCGGCTTCCGCCCAGGCCGCTCCCACCCCCATGTGTCTCGACGTCACCAACTACCGGGGCAACGGCATCGACATCTACCAGTGGGAATGCCAGAGCGGCAACAACAACCAGAAGTTCGTCATCGACAACGGCCAGATCAAAATCAAGGACACCATCGGCACCAACCGCCCGATGTGCGTAGACGTCACCAACAAAAATCAAGGACACCATCGGCACCAACCGCCCGATGTGCGTAGACGTCACCAACAACCGCGGCAACGGCATCAAGATCTACCAATGGGAATGCCAGAGCGGCAACAACAACCAGAAGTTCGTCATCGACAACGGCCAGATAAAGATCAAGGACACGCTCTGAGCCAGGCGGAGCACCCGGTGGCGGGGCCGGTGTCACCGGTCCCGCCACCGGCGGTCAGGCGAGGTGGTGCACCTGGGTCAGCGGGAGGGAGCCGGCCGGTGGCAGCCCCGTCGGCCGGCCGTCCACCAGCACGGGGCCGCCGTCGCGCGGCACCCGCACGTCCGGGACGGCGGTGTTGCGGACCATGTCCGCGCGGGTGAGCCCGCGCGAGCCGGCGACCGGCAGGTAGCTCACCCCGGACGGCAGCGCCCGCCGCGCCGCGGCGTCCTCCAGGGCCTCCCGCGCCACGAAGACGTGCGCCAGCCGCCGCGGCGCGTCGCCCATCGCGCCGAAGAAGCGCCGGTAGGCCCGCGGCTGCCCGGCCCGCGTGGAGGCCGCGCCCGAGGCGCTCACGCCCCAGGCCACGAACCCCGACTTCACGACCAGTTCCGGCTTCGCGCCGAACCAGGCCGGGTGCCACAACACCAGGTCGGCGACCTTGCCCGGCGCGATGCTGCCGATCTGGCCGGCCATGCCGTGCGCGATCGCCGGATTGATGGTGATCTTGGCGAGGTAGCGCAGGACCCGCTCGTTGTCGTGGCGGCCGGCCACCCCTGCCACGGCCTTGGCGTGCGCGGCGAGCTGCCACGTCCGCCGGGCCGTCTCCCCGACGCGTCCCATGCCCATCGAGTCGGAGTTGACGATGCTGACCGCGCCGGCGTCGTGCAGCGCGTTCTCCGCCGCGATCGCGCTGGCCCGCACGCGGCTCATGGTCACCTCCGCGTCGCCGGGCAGCAGCGGGTTCTGCCGGTGCACGGTCATCGTCATCGGGAACAGCTCCGCCACCGTGTTGACCGTGTACGGCAGCGTCGGCGTGGTCGAGGAGGCCAGCACGTGCCCGTGGGAGAGGATCTCCAGCAGGTCGGGATGGCCGCCGCCGCCCTCGACGTGGTAGGCGTGCACCGTCCGGCCCCGCGTCGCCCCGATGGTGTCGGCCAGCAGGCCCGACTCGTTGAGCGAGTCGGTGTGCAGCGCCACCGGCAGGTCGGCGGCGTCGGCCACGGCCAGGCAGGTGTCGACGACCGCGGGCTGCGCGCCGAAGTCCTCGTGCACCTTGAAGCCGCCCGCTCCGCCGAGCACCGCCGCCTCCAGCGGGCCGCGCCGCACCGACGAGCCCCGGGCGAGGAAGGCCACGTTCACCGGCACCTCCCGCCACGCCTCGATCATCAGGTCGAGGTTGCGCTTGGGGTTGACGCCGATGTCCCACACGCCGCCGATGCCCATGCCGACCACGGTCGTGACGCCCGCCGACAGCGCCACGTCGAGCAGCGCCGGGCTGGACAGGTGGACGTGCGAGTCCACCACGCCGGGGGTGACGATCAGGCCCTCGGCCGGGATCATCGCCGTGTGCGGGCCGACGACGAGTTCGACGTCGTTCACCGCGTCGGGCGAGCCGGCCCGGCCGAGCCCGGTGATCCGGCCGTCCTTGATCCCGATGTTGGTCTTGAGCACGCCGAGCAGCGGGTCGAGGACGAGCGCGTTGGTGACGATCACGTCCAGCTCGGAGTGGCGGGCGCCGCTGGTGAGCAGCAGCCCCTCGCGCACCGTCTTGCCGCAGCCGCCGAGCAGTTCGTCGCCGGCCTCGGTGTCGTCGCGTTCGACCTCGACCACGAGCCCGGTGTCGGCCAGGCGCACCCGGTCGCCGGTGGTCGGGCCGTACACGGCCGCGTACGTCGCCCTGTCGAAGCTCATTCCCGGCCTCCGCTCGCCCGTCCGGCGCTCGTCGTTCGTGTCCTGCCGCCGCCGCTCATTCCTCGTCTCCCAGCGTGAGCCGGGGCGCGGTGGCCGCGCCCCCCAGCATGACCAGCCGCACCGTGACCGCCGCCCCGGGCGGGAAGCACAGGCTGCTGCCCGCGGGCACGTCCAGCCGCCGCCCGCGGGCCGCCTCCCGGTCGAACGACAGCGCCGCGTTGGCCTGCCAGAACGGGTAGTGCGACGACACGTGCACGTCCACGTCCGCGGTGTTGGTCACCTCGACCTCCACCCGGTCGCGGCCGGGCGCCGGTTCCGGCCGCCCGGTCGCCGCGGGCAGCACGGCCCCCGGGTCGGCCGGGTCCGGCTTCGTGCCGAGGGGGTCGTCCACGGCCACGAGCGCGGTGCCGGCCGGGAACAGCGCGTCCACCTCGACCCGGCGGACCAGCGCCGCGACTCCGGGCCTGGCCTCCTCGACGCGCACCGCGGCGCGGCCGGCCGCGATCACCGCCTCGATGGGCAGCCCGTCCCAGGCGGCCTCGAACACCGCGTCGGCGATCAGCGCCACGACCTCGGGCGCCGACAGCAGGGCGCCCCGGTCACGGCGGCGCCGGGCCAGCTCCGCCACCGTGAAGACGGTCAGGCGGTCGTGCTCCGCGGGGGTCAGATGCATCGACGCCTACCAGTCCCGGACGAGTTCCATGGTCGAGCAGTGGATGCCACCGCCGTTCTTGAGGATCTCGTCGTACGGCACCGGCACGATCTCCACGCCCTCGGCGGCCAGCCGGTCGGCGGTGCGCACGCAGTGCGCGGGGAACAGCAGCCGCCGTGGCCGCACCGTGAGCGAGTTGCAGGCGTACTGCTCGTCGGGGTGCGGCGAGACGACCTTGATCCCGAGGCTGTCCAGCCGGGCGAGGAACTCGTACGGCAGGCGGTGGGTGTTGGCCAGCGCCAGGTCGTGGTCGACCATGTGGAACTGGCCGTCCACGTGGATCGTGTACCCCGGCAGCGGCACCGGCACCACCTCGATGCCGAGCGGTTCGAGGATCCCGGCGAGCTGCCGCGCCCCCTCGGGGTTGCACCGGATCGACACCCCGAACACCGCCAGGTCGCGCCGGAGCTTGACGAACGTGCCGCCCTCGGCGAGCCCCGTGCCGGTGATCGTGCCGAGGATCGGCATGCCGAGCGCGGCGACCGTCCTGGTCACCGACGCCTCCTCGCCGCGCCGCATGCGCGGGGCCAGACGGGTGATGACGGCCCCGCCCGGCACGGTCAGCATCGGGTCGCGGGTGTAGACCGACTTGGTGTGCTCGGGCAGCTCGGGCGCCTGGACGACCTCGATGCCCTCGGCCCGCAGCGCCGACACCAGCGCCGCGTGCTGCTCGGCCGCGAGCCGCAGGTCGGGCGCCTGGTCGCCACGCCAGTACCAGCGGCGGTCCGGGTCGACGAGCGCGCCGGCCCTGGGGTCCCACGCCTCGGCGGTGATCTTCGACAGGCCGCTGCTCGGCGGGCGTACCAGCACCGTGCGCAGCGGGCTCACCTCGTCGGCGGCGCCCCAGCGGCGGCCCCAGTAGCGCTCCAGCTCGGCCGGGTCCTGGAAGCCCGGTTCGGGCTCCGGGCCGACCAGCTTGTGGTAGTAGTGCTCAGGCTGAGCGCCGTCGTCGGCGATCGTCGTCATGTCAGTCCTTTCCTCCACATCCGTGCGTCATCATCGCGTCACAGCTCCGCGACCCGGAGCCGCTGGGCCGCCACGGCGGCGAACAGCGTGATCAGCGAGAACACCAGCAGCATGACCGCCACCGGCCAGAGGCTCTCCCCGGTAGCGGCCAGCAGCGCCGTCGCGGCCAGCGGCACGAACCCGCTGATGGCCCCGGACACGTTGTACGACAGTCCCACGCCGGAGTAGCGCACCTCGCTGGTGAACATCTCGCTGAGCAACTGCCCGCAGGCGGCGTAGCTCACCGACACCAGCACGACACCGATCACCAGCCCGGCCGCGACCCCGGCCGGGGTGCCCAGGCCGACCAGCCAGAAGATCGGGAACGCCGCCACCGCCGAGGCCGCCGCGCCCCAGACCGCCACCGGCCCCGCCCCGACACGGTCGGCGATCTTGCCGAACAGCGGATACAGGCACAGGTTGATGAACGAGGCCAGCGTGGCCGCGTTGAGCAGCACGGTACGGTCGATGCCCGCGGTGTCGGAACCGTAGTTGACCAGGAACGTCCCGCACAGGTAGTAGCCGCCGATCCCGACGAACGACACCGCGACGCCGACCACCAGCCGCCACCCGCTGGTGCGGATCAGCTCGACCAGCGGACGCTTGGCGTCGCGCTGCTGGGACAGCATCTTCTGGAATACCGGCGACTCGTCCACCCTGCTGCGCACCCAGAGCGCGACCAGCAGCAGCGGGAAGCCCAGCAGGAACGGGATCCGCCACCCCCAGGACTCGAACTGCGCGTCCGGCAGCAGGCTGACCAGCGTGAACACCGCCGTGGCGGTCAGCGAGCCGACCGGGGAGCCCATCTGCGGCATGACGCCGTAGATGCCGCGCTTCTCCTTCGGCGCGTGTTCGACCGCCAGGGTGGCCGCGCCGCTCCACTCGCCGCCGACGGAGATGCCCTGCAGCAGGCGGAGCGTGGCCAGCAGGATCGGCGCCGCCACCCCGATCTGCGCGTACGTCGGCAGCAGGCCGATGCAGCCGGTCACGACGCCGATGAGGACGACGGTGACCATGAGGATGCGGCGCCGGCCGTACCGGTCGCCGAGGTGGCCGAAGACGGCCGCGCCCAGGGGGCGGGCGACGAAACCGACGCCGAAGGTGGCGAAGGAGGCCATCGTGCCCGCGAGCGGGCTCAGCTCGGGGAAGAACTGGCTGTTGAAGACCAGTGCCGCCGCCGTGCCGTAAACGTAGTAGTCGTACCATTCCAGCGCGGTGCCCGCGAAGGCGCCCAGCGCGACCGTCCGTGGGTGGGTTTCCGGCCGCTGGGGGTGAGCCGAGGATTGCATGATGCCACCTTGTCGCGTCCCTGACCTGCGCTTCAATCGCAAATCGGCACCCGCGTGCCGCCACTAGACTGTGCATTTGCACAACCGAGGAGGTTCCGGGGATGGCGGTCGAAGAGCTCTCGCGCGAGCTGGTGCGCGACGTCGCCCCGCTGGCCGACCGGTTCGTCTCCGAGCTGGCCGGCATCGGCGCCCCCTACGCGGGCACGGTCGTGCCCGAGGAGACCCTGCTGGCCGACGCCCGCCGCAGCCTCGAACTGATCCTGCGCCTCATCGGCCGGCTGCCCGTGCCCGACCACGTCGCGGGCGCCTCGGCCGAGATCGGCGCGGCGCGGGCCGAGGCGGGCGTGCCGCTCGACGCGCTGCTGCAGGCCGTACGCCTCGACGCCCGGGTCGTGTGGGACGAGCTGCGCCTGCGGGCCGACCCCGGCGACGCGCTCACCCTGATGGCCGAGGCGCCGCGCGTGTGGGAGGCGGTCGAGCACCACTCGATGGGCATCCTGGCCGCCTACCAGCAGCGGGTGCTGGAGATGGCCCAGGCCAGGCAGGACGAGCGGGCGCGGTGGTTCGCCCGGCTGCTGGAGTGCGACGGGCGTCACCCCGACATCCGGCGGCAGGCGGCCACCGTGCTCGGCTTCGACGAGGGCGCCTGGTTCGCCGTCGTCGCGCTCCCACCTGGCCCGTTCACGGCTCTGCGGCCGGTCCGCGAGCAGCTCGCCGCGCTCGGCGTCCGGGTGCACGCGCAGGAGTGGCCCGCCGGGTCGCTCGTCGTGCTGCAACTGCCCTCGCGGGCGGGCGCCGCCGCGGCCGAGGGCTGGTTCCGCGGCGTGCGGTGCGCGGTGAGCCCCGCCGTCGAAGGTCTCGCCGCGCTGCCCAGGGGGGTCCGCCTGGCCGAGCTGACCCTGTACGCGCTGCCCCCCGACGCCGCCGGCCCGCTCGCCACCCGCGACCTGTGGCCGGCGATCGCGGCCGGCATGCTCGGCGAGTTCCGGGCCGACCTCGTCCGCGACGCGCTCGGCGGGCTGGGCGAGCTGCCCGAGCGCGACGTCGCCAGGGTGCTGGAGACCGTGGAGCGTTACCTGCGCACCGGCTCGATCGCCGAGACCGCCCGGCAGCTCTACTGCCACCGCAACACGGTGCTCAACCGGCTGCGCCAGTTCGCCGCCGTCACCGGCCGCGACGTGATGACCTCGGCCGACGCCGCCGTCGTGACCCTGGCGCTGCGGGCCCGCGCCTACGAGTGAGCGAGGTGTGTCAGTCGAGGACGTGGGCGTGCAACGCGCGCAGGACCGCGTTGGTCCGGTCGCGCGCCCCCAGCTTGAGCAGCACCGTGGAGACGTGGTTCTTGACCGTCCCCTCGGCCAGGAACAGCGCGCGGGCGATCTCCCGGTTGCTGTACCCCTCCGCGACCAGGCGCAGCACCTCCAGTTCCCGCCCGGTGAGCCGCTGGATGTCCGGCAGGCCGTCGTCGTCCGGCGGGCGGCGGCGGTGCACCGCGCGCACCAGCCGGTCGGTGATCGACGGCGAGATGAGCGTCCCCCCGCCGGCGAGGACCCGGATGGCCTTGGTCAGCCGTTCGAGGGTCACGTCTTTCAGCAGGTAACCGCAGGCCCCGGCGCGCATCGCGTCCAGCACGAGGGTGTCGTTGTCGAACGTGGTCAGCACGAGCACCGGCGGCGACTGTCCGGCGCGGTCCCGCAGCGCCGACAGGGTCCAGATGCCGTCGTGACGGGGCATCCGCAGGTCGAGCAGGACCACGTCGGGCGCGTGCTCCCCGATCGCCGCCAGGGCGGACATGCCGTCGTCGGCCTCGCCCACCACCTCGATGTCGTCGGTCAGGTCGAGCAGGCTGCGGATGCCCTGCCTGACCAGGGTCTGGTCGTCGACCACGAGCACCCGGATCATCGGGCCGGCACCGTGGCGGTGACGCGGAAGCCGTCGCGGCCGTCGAGCCGCACCTCACCGCCGATCGCGTCGATCCGCTCGCGCAGGCCGCGCAGGCCGTTGCCGGGCCGCACGTCGGGGCTGCCGCGGCCGTCGTCCACGGTGGTGAGCCGCACGCCCTGATCGGGGGTGTTCTCGACGCGGATGCGCAGCGCGGACGCGCCGGCGTGCCTGATGGTGTTGGTGACGATCTCCTGGATGACGCGGATGAGCGTCATGGTCACCTCCTCGTCCGGGCGTACGTCGTCGTCGATCCACACGGAGATGTCGAGACCGGGGATGTCGCGGACCACGGCGGTCAGCGACTCGCGCAGGTCGGGGGCGTCCGAGCGGAGCTGCCCGACGGTCGTGCGCACGTCGCGCAGCAGGTCGCGGGCCACCCCGTCGGCGCGCTCGACGTGCGCGCGGACGGCGGGGCCCTCGTGGTGCTTGGCCACCTCCAGCTCCAGGGTGAGCGCCGTGAGCTGGTGTCCCATGAGGTCGTGCAGTTCGCGGGCGATGCGCAGGCGTTCGTGCGCGCGGGCGGTGTCGGCCATGACGACGCTGGCCGTCCGCAGCTCCACGTGCGCCTCGGCGAGTTCGCGGCGCAGCCGTTGCTCGCGCACGATCGCCAGCGCGCTGAGCACCGTCGCGGTCTGGAGCAGCAGGTAGACCAGGGCGCTGAGGCCGATGTCGGTCGGCGTGCGGGCGTCGAGGGCCACCGACGCGGCGATGACGCCGGTGTTGAGCACGATCACCACCGGGATCACCCGGTGCGGGGTGAGGTACGCGCTCAGCGTCGCGGTGAAGACGAGCAGGATCGGCAGCCAGCCGGCGTTGGGCGCGGCCAGGACCGTCAGCCAGCCCAGCACGACGGCGACGCCGTAGCTGATCAGCGCCCGTCGCCGGCGGCCCAGGTCGTCCCAGATCGCCGCGGCCGTCGCGGTGACCAGCAGCCCCGCGAACACCGCGCCCCACAGCGGCCGTGGCACCACGATGTGGCCGAGCCCGATGAGCGTCGGGGCGCCCACCGCGACGCAGACCAGCAGGACCAGCAGACCTGCCCACACATCTGGCCCGATTTGCCGCATATAGCCACTGTAGTGGGCGGACAGCCGGCACTGAGGTGCCGAAAGTCATGGGTGCCGGCACTGACCATCGGCACAAGACCGGCAAGCCGCCCTCCTCGTAGCGTCGGCGACATGTCAGCGACAACCGCAACAGCCGCCGTCGAGGCGGACCGCCTGTACAAACGGTTCCGCGCCAAGGTCGCGGTCGACGAGGTCAGCCTGTCGATCGCGTACGGCGAGGTCTTCGGCCTCCTCGGACGCAACGGCGCGGGCAAGACCACCACCGTGGAACTGATCGCCGGGCTGCGCCGGCCCGACCGCGGCACCGTCAGCGTGCTCGGCCTGGACGTCCGGCGCGACCGGGCCCGGCTGCGGCAGGTGCTCGGGGTGCAGTTGCAGGAGGCCACCCTGCACGCCACGCTCACGGTCGCCGAACTCGTCCGCCTCTACGCGACCTTCTACCGCGACCCGGTCCCGGCCGGCGAGCTGATCGAGTCGGTCGGCCTGACCGAGTCGGCGCGGACCCGTTTCGCCAACCTGTCCGGCGGCCAGCAACAGCGGCTGTCGATCGCGCTCGCCCTCGTCGGGCGGCCCCGGCTGGTGATCCTGGACGAACTCACCACCGGCCTCGACCCCGAGGCGCGCCGCCAGATGTGGGCCACCATCGAGGACCTGCGGGTCTCCGGCGTGACCGTCGTGCTGGTCAGCCACGCCATGGAGGAGGTCGAGCGGCTCTGCGACCGGGTCGCGCTGCTCGACGCGGGCCGGGTCGTCGCCCTCGACTCGCCCGCCGGGCTGGTCCGCAGGGCCGGGTTCGCCCAGCGGGTCACCTTCCGTGCCGCCCTCCCCCTGCCCGCCGGGCTGCTCGAGGACCTCGACGAGGTCGATCGGGTGCACACCGGCAACGGGCGCGTGACCGTCGAAGGGCACGGCGACCTGCTGCAGGCCGTGAGCGTCGCGCTCGTGCGCGCGGGCGTCGTGGCCACCGAGACCCGTAGCGAGCAGGCCGGCCTGGACGACGCCTTCGTCGCCCTGACCGGGCACCGGCTCGACACCGAGGAGGACGCACGGCGATGAGCGAGGTCACCGTCTACCGGCCGGGCCCGCGTTCCTGGGCCGTCATGCTGGTCAGCGAGCTCAAGATGGTCGCCAGGGACACCGCGGGGCTGATCGTGCCGCTCGGCCTGCCGATGCTCATCCTGCTGGTCAACGCCTCGTCCGCCGGCCGGCAGCCGGTCGGGCAGGGCCGGACCGCGCTCGACGCGTACGTGCTGCCGCTGGTGTTCACGATGGTCGTGGCCATGACCGGCATCGTCAACATGCCGAGTTTCCTGGCCTACTACCGCCGCAGCGGCATCCTGCGACGGCTCGGGGTGACGCCCGCGTCGCCCGCGCTGGTCCTGGTCGCGCAGGCGGCCGTCGGCATCCTGCAGATCGCGGTCGGCGTCGTGGCCGCGTGGATCCTGGCCGTGCTGCTGTTCGACGCCAACCCGCCCGTGAGCGTCGGCCCGGCGATCGGCGTGCTGGCGCTCACGACGGCCGCCATGTACGCCATCGGCCTGATCGTCGCCGCGCTGTCGCCCACCCCGAACTCGGCGGTGGCGATCGGCCTGACCGCCTTCTTCGCCCTGGGGGCCTCGGGCGGCATGTTCGGGGGGCGGGACAGCCTGCCCGACGTGATCGCCACGATCGGCGGCGTGCTGCCGTTCGGCGCGGGCAACCAGGCCCTGTCGGCGGCCTGGCTGGGCGCGCCCGTCGAGGCCGGCCCGCTGCTCGGGATGGGCGCGACCATCGTGGCCGGGGTGGTGATCTCGGCGCTGTTCTTCCGCTGGGAATGACCGCTGCGCCGGGTCAGGCCGGTACGGCTCGCATGACGCCGGCCACCTCGTCCACCACGGCCCGGGTGGGTCGCTGGCAGACCAGCCACGTCGTCATCACGGCCTGCGGCAGCTCCTGGACGGGCCGCCAGCGCCAGCCGGGCAGCCGCAGCGCGGCGACGTGCGAGGCGACCAGCGCGGCGTCGGAGCGCGTCGCCTGCGCGCAGGCCAGGACGTGCTCGGTGAACTGGGCGAACTGCCAGTACGGCCGGACGCCGGCGGCCAGCACCGCCGCCGTGACGCTGGCCTGGGCGGGCTCCCGTTCGCGGGCGTGCACGAGCACCCGCAGCGTGTGCAGATCGCCGACCCGGTAGCCGGGCTCGTCCGCCAGGGGATGGCCGGGCCGCACCGCCAGCCCGAGGGTCTCCTGGCGCACCAGCCAGGAGGCGAAGTGACCGGGCGGCTGCCGATGGACCAGGCACAGGTCGAGCCTGCCCTCGTGGAGCAGGCGGAGCTGGTCGAAGCTGGTGGCCTCCACGTAGTTCAGCTCGGCGTGCGGCAGTGCGGCGGCCACCGCCTCGACGACCGACGACAACCAGGACGCGGGCGTCGCGGGCGGCACGCCGACGGAGACCACCTGCCGCGCCCTGGCCGCTTCCGAGACGACCTCCTGGGTGGTCGCGGCCAGGCCGAGGATCTGCCTGGCGTGCTGCAGCAGCGCCTCCCCGCTCGGCGTCAGCCGCACCCCCCGGGACGTGCGATCGAACAACCGCTGGCCGAGCCGCCGTTCCAGATCCATGATCTGCCGGCTCAGCGACGGCTGCGAGACCAGCAGCCGCTGGGCGGCCTGATAGAACGAGCCCTCCTCCGCGACCGCGGCGAAGTAGCGCAGGTGCCGAAGTTCCACCACTCCTCCTCGACCGGCCGCTCGGCTATGCCTGTGGAACATAGCAGAGGTGCCCAGAAGGACTTGGACCGCACGGTGTGCCGGGCCCTGTACTGATGTCGGCGGCCATCACCGATGCTGCCGCACGACGGTGAGCAGCGCTGCGTGCTGCGTTCTTCGAGGAGTGAGATGAGGCTAGGCGTGTGTTCGGCCTGCCTGCCGGAGCTGACGCCGGACCAGGCGGCGGAGGCGGCGGCCGAGGCAGGGTATGCCGGAATCGAATGGCGGGTCTCCGCCGAGGCCGCCGATCCGCAGGCACCGGCGCACTTCCTGCGCAACAACCGGTGCACCCTGCGCCCGGAGCGGGACGACGTCCGCCGCGCGCGCCGGCTGTGCGACCGGGCGGGCCTGGCCGTGATCGGGCTGAACGGCTCGGTCCGGGCCGGTGACCTGCGGGGGGTCGAGCAGCTCATGGGCCTGGCGGCCGAGGCGGGCGCACCGCGGATCCGCCTGTGGGCGCCGTCCACGGCGGACGGCGGCTTCCACGAGTCGCTGGACCGGGCCGTCGCCTTCTTCGGCGAGGTCGCGGCGCTGGCGGACCGCCTCGGCGTCCAGGCGCTGCTGGAGATGCACCAGCGGACGATCTGCCCCAGTGCCGCGCTGGCCAAGCAGGTCGTGGCCGGGCTGCCCGCGCACCTGGTGGGCGTGATCTACGACCCGGGCAACACCGTGGTGGAAGGCTCGGAGGATCCCCGGCTGGCGCTCGCGATCCTGGGCGAGCACCTGGCCCACGTGCACCTCAAGAACGCCGCCCACGAACGCGCCGGGGACGGCGGCCCGTGGCGGCACCGATGGACGCCGATGGACGACGGCGTGCTCGACGTGCCCGCGATCCTGCGGCTGCTCGACGGCGCCGGCTACCGCGGCTGGGTGTCGGTGGAGGACTTCAGCGCCGAACGGCCGGCGCGCGACACCCTCGCCTTCGACGCCGCCTACCTACGCGGCCACGCCACGTTCGAGCCCGCGGCGGGAGGGCGGCCGTGAGCGCGCGAGGAGCGATCCTCACCGGAGGGGCCGGCGTCCTCGGCACGGCCATCGCCGCCCGGCTGGCCGCCGACGGGTTCGAGGTGACGCTCCTCGACATCGACGAGGCGGCCGTGGCGGAGGTGGCGGACCGTCTGTCGGCGTCCGGCGGCGGGAACGTCGTAGGGCGGCGGGTGGACGTCAGCGACCCCGGCGCGGTCGGCGCGGAGATCGCCCGGCTGGACCGCGCGGGCCGGCGGCTGGACTGCCTGGTGAACAACGCCGCCGTCAACCCCCGCCTGCCCCTGTCCGGGCAGGCCCCTGAGGTCTGGGACCTGACGATGGCGGTCAACGTGCGCGGGCCCATGTTGCTGTGCCAGGCGCTGCTGCCCTGGTGGCGGCGTCATGGCGGCGGCCGGGTGGTCAACGTGAGTTCGCGTACCTGGCTCGGGGGCGGGCCCACGGCGTACGTCACGTCCAAGGCGGCCGTCGTGGGCCTGACCCGGACCCTGGCCGTCGAGCTGGGCCCGCTCGGCGTCACCGTCAACGCCGTGGCGCCCAGCGTGGTGGAGACCCCCTTGACCAGGGCGGGACGCACCGACGCGGAGTTCGAGCGGTTCACCGCCCGCCACCTGGCGATGACCCCGCTCGGCCGGCTGGCCCGCCCCGGGGACGTGGCCGCCGCCGTCGCCTTCCTCGCCGGCGACGGGGCCGCCTTCATCACCGGTGAGGTCCTGCACGTGTGCGGCGGGGCCCAGCTCGCACCGTCGGCCTGACAGTCCAGCCAGCGAAAGATCGACTCATGCCCTACTTCGAACGCTCCGGCGTACGCCTGTTCTACGTCGACTACCCGTCCGCCGCCGACTACCCGTCCGCCGCCGGCTCCCGGCCGCCGCTCACCCTCCTGCTCGTGCACGGCCTGTGGGGCGCGGCCGAAGGCTGGATCCACCAGATCCCCGCCCTGCGCACCCGCTACCGCACCGTGGCCGTGGACCTGCGCGGGCACGGCCGCTCCGGCGCCCCGCCGTCGGGCTACGACCTCGGCGACCACGCCGAGGACCTGGCCGCGCTGATCCGGCACGCCGGACTGACGCCGGTCGTCCTGCTGGCCCATTCGATGGGGTGCTCGGTGGCCACCGTCCTGGCCGCCCGCCACCCCGATCTGGTCCACGCCCTGGCGCTGGTCGACCCCGACTACGCCGGCGATCCGGGCGAGCGGGAGTGGCTGGCCCGCCTGGCCGACGACCTGGAGGGGCCGGACGCCGACCAGGTCGCGCAGGATCTCGTCAGCGACCGTTTCCACGCCCCCGCCACCCCTGGGCACCTGCGCGCCTGGCACCTGCTGGAGGTGCTGGCCCGGCCGGCGTGGGTGCGGGCGCAGACCTTCCGGCACAGCGCGTTCGGCCCGAGCAGCCTGCGTTTCCGTCCGCAGGCCGAACCCGTCCTGCGGCGCCGCCGCCGGCCGGTGCTGGCCTTCCACCGCCATCCGGCACGCGCCGAGGTGGAGCGCCGGTGCCTGCCCGGCGAGCACAGCCGCATCGTGCAGCACCCCCACGCGGGCCACTTCATCCACCAGGAACAGCCCGACGAGGTCAACGACACCCTGATGCAGTGGCTGGCCGCCCTGCCCCCGTCAGAAAGACAGGTACCCAGCCATGGCCGTTGACGAGAGCCTGGCGCCGGGCGGCGCCGCCCCTCCCCCGTCATCACCCCGATTCAGGGCGCGAGCCTGGGGCGTCACCGCCGTCCTGGTGCTCTCCTCGGTCGTGGTGTTCCTCGACAAGGCCCTCCTGGGCCTGGTCGCCAAGCCGATGAGCGCCGAGCTCGGCATGTCTGCCGCCGGTTTCGGCTCCCTGGGCAGCGCCTCCTACGTGCTGTTCGGCGTCACCTGCGTCGCCGTCAGCTTCGCCGCGCAGCGCGTCTCGCCGCGCTGGGTCCTGCTGGTCTGCGGCCTGTTGTGGGCCGCCGGCCAGGTGCCGGCCGTCGTCGCCGCCACCGGCGGCATGCTGTACGCGAGCAGGATCCTCGTCGGAGCCGCGGAAGGACCGGCCAACCCGCTGGCCATGACCGTGCTGTACTCGTGGTTCCCCAACGAGCGGCGCGGCCTGCCGCAGGCGCTCTACACGGCGGGCGCCGCCGTCGCGAAGATCGCCCTTGCGCCCGTGCTCACCCTGATCATCATCGGGTTCGGGTGGCGGGCCGGGTTCCTCACCGTGGGGGCGCTCGCGCTGGCCTGGTCGCTGCTGTGGCTGGCCACCGGGCGGCAGGGGCCGTACGGCGCCGCCCCCGCCCGCGGCGACCGGCCGCGGCCCGGAGACCCGGCCCGCGTGCCGTGGCATCGCGCGCTGCTCAACCGCACCTTCATCGGCTGCTTCGTCGCCTACTTCGCCCAGAATGCGCTCGCCGCCATCATCTTCACCTGGCTGCCCTCGTACTTCGAGAACGCGCTGGGGTTCTCACCGGAGGCGGCCGGGGCGCTGTTCGGGCTGCCCAGCGCGCTCGGCATCGTGGCGCTGGTCGCCTCCGGGGCGGTCACCGACCGGCTGCTGCGCAGGGGCGTCACCTCCAGAAAGGCCCGCGGCCTGCTGGGCGGCGCGTGCCTCACCGGCGCCGGCATCCTGCTGACCTGCCTGCCGCTGATCCACACGCCGCTGCCGGCCATCGCCCTGCTGATGCTCGGCTACGGCATCTCCGTCACCGTCAACACCTTCGCCAACCCGGCCGTGGCCGAACTCGTGCCGCCCGCCCAGCGCGCCGGAATCCTGGGCGTCTTCGCCGGGCTCAGCGTGACCGCGGGCATCGCCAGCCCCGTCATCACCGGCCGGCTGCTGGACCTGGCCGCCACCCCCGAGGCCGGCTACACCACCGCCTTCCTGCTCAGCGGTATCCTGCTCGCCGTCGCGGGAGCGCTGTTCGCGCTGCTCGTCCACCCCGAGCGAGACCGCCACGACCCCACCCGGAGTGCGCATGTCCCGGCCTGAACCGCACGTCCCGCCCCTCGACCTCACCCCGGACGAACTGCTCTCCACCACCCGCGCGGTACGCCGCCGGCTGGACGTGACCAGGCCGGTGCCGCGTGAGGTGCTGCTCGACTGCACCCGCCTGGCCCAGCAGGCGCCCACCGGGCGCAACCGGCAACGCTGGGACTTCGTCTTCGTCACCGACCCCGACCGGCGGCGCGCCCTGGCGGAGCTGTGGCGGCGCGGCCTGACCGAACCCGCCGCCCCGCGCTCCCACGACGGCCCCAGCCGCCACGACTTCACCGCCGGGTCGGGCTGGCCCGCGATCGCCGGCAGCCTGAACCATCTCGTCGAGATCCTGGATCAGGTACCCGTCCTGATGGTGCCGTGCATCCGGGTCGGCTCGCGGGCGGAGCTCGACGATCCGGCGACGCAGGCCGGCACCTGGGGATCGGTGCTGCCCGCGGTGTGGAGCTTCATGCTGGCCGCGCGCAGCCGCGGGCTCGGCACCGTGTGGACCACCCCGCACCTCAACGTCGAACGCCAGACGGCCGCGCTGCTCGGCCTGCCCTACGAGACGACCGTTCAGTGCGGGCTCATCCCCGTCGCCTGGACGATCGGCACGGAGTTCAAGCCCGCCCGCCGCGTCCCGGTCACCGAGGTCGTCCACTGGGATCGCTGGTCGCCGGGGTGATCGGCGGGCGCGCCGGACGGGTGCGCCGGGCTGAAAGGCGGCGCGCCCGCTCGTCAGGCGGCGCGCTCGCGTTCGGCGCGCAGTTGCAGGGCCACATCGATGATCATGTCTTCCTGGCCGCCGACGTAGCCCGCCTCCCCCACGCGCTGCAGGATCTCGTGGGCGGGCACCTCGTACCGCTCGGCCGCGCGCTCGGCGTGCAGCAGGAAGCTGGAGTACACCCCGGCGTAGCCCTGCGTGATCGCCCCGCGGTCGGCGAACGGCAGCCGGTGCAGGAACGGCTTGACCACGTCGTCCGCGGCGGCCAGCGCGCCCTGGACGTCCACGCCGGTCGGGATGCCGAGCCGGTCGAAGGTGGCGACCAGCACCTCGGTGGGCGAGTTGCCCGCGCCGGCGCCGAGGGCGCACAGGGCTCCGTCGATCTGGAGGGCGCCGTTCTGCGTGGCGAGCACGGAGTTGGCGACGCCGAGCGAGAGGTTCTGGTGGCCGTGGAAGCCGACCTGCGCCTCGTGACCGATCTCGGCGACCAGCGCGCTGACGCGGGCCTGCGCCTCACCGAGTACCAGCGCGCCCGCGGAGTCGACGACGTACACGCACTGCGCGCCTCCGTCCACCATGATGCGGGCCTGGGCGGCGAGTTCCGCGGGGCCGATGCGGTGCGACAGCATGAGGAAGCCGACGGTCTCCATGCCCAGGTCGCGTGCGGCGGCGAAGTGTTGCAGGGACACGTCGGCCTCGGTGCAGTGCGTGGCGATCCGGGCGACGGAGGCGCCCGCGTCACGGGCCTGCCGCAGGTCCTCGACGGTGCCGAGGCCGGGCAGCAGCAGGACCGCGATCCTGGCGTTCGTGGCCTCGTCCACGGCGGCGGCGACGAGCTTGACGTCGTCCTCGAGCGAGAAGCCGTAGTTGAAGGAGGAGCCGCCGAGTCCGTCGCCGTGCGAGACCTCGATGACCTCCACGCCGGCGTGGTCGAGGGCGTGCACGACGCCGCGGACCTGCTCCTCGGTGAACCGGTGCGCCATCGCGTGGCTGCCGTCACGCAGCGTCGAGTCGGTGATCCTGATCTTCTGGGTCATGCGTGCACCTTCACGAGTTGCTCGCCCACCCGGGCGGCGGCGGCGGTCATGATGTCGAGGTTGCCGGCCCACGGCGGCAGGTAGTCGCCGTTCCCCCGCACCTCGAGGAACACCGCGACGCGGGCCATGCCGTTCCAGATGTCGCGCGGCGCGTCGAACTGCGGCTCGGCGCGCAGGGTGTATCCGGGCACGTACGCGGCCACCTCGCCGATCATGGCGTGGATCGACTCGGCGACGGCCGTGGTGTCGGCGTCGGCGGGGATGGCGCAGAACACGGTGTCCCGCATGATCATCGGTGGGCTCACCGGGTTCAGGATGATCACCGCCTTGCCCTTGGCGGCGCCGCCGACCTGCTCGATCGCGCGGGCGGTGGTCTGGGTGAACTCGTCGATGTTGGCGCGCGTGCCGGGGCCCGCGGAGCGGGAGGCGATGGAGGCGACGATCTCGGCGTACGACACCGGGACCACGCGGGAGACGGCGCTCACGATCGGGATCGTGGCCTGCCCGCCACACGTGATCATGTTGAGGTTGGGCACGTCGGACAGGCTGTCCAGGTTGACCGGCGGGCACACGAACGGCCCGACGGCCGCGGGGGTGAGGTCGATGGCCTTGATGCCCGCCGCGGCGTAGCGCGGGGCGTTGGCGGCGTGCGCCTTGGCCGAGGTGGCCTCGAAGACCAGGTCGGGCAGGGTGTCCTGGTCCAGGAGCCAGTCCACGCCGCCGGCCGAGGCCGGCACGCCCAGCGCGCGGGCACGGGCCAGGCCGTCGGAGGCCGGGTCCACGCCGACCATGGAGTGGACCTCGATGACCTCGCTGCGCAGCAGTTTGACCAGCAGGTCGGTGCCGATGTTGCCCGGTCCGACGATGGCGGCGCTCAGCCCGCTCACTTCGCCTCCCCCTGCGTGCCGGTGGCGAAGGCGGCCGTGACCGAGCCGATGCCGCCGAAGGTGGCCGTGACGACGTCGCCGGCCGCGACGGGAACGGCCGCGGTGACGGAGCCGGGCAGGACGATGTGTCCCGCCTCCAGCGTGATGCCGCGCTCGCCGAGCACGTTGGCCAGCCAGACCAGCGCGTTCACCGGCGAGCCGAGCACGGCCCCGCCCGCGCCGGTCTGTTCCAGCACGCCGCCGCGATGCAGGAGGCAGCCGGTCAGCGCCAGGTCGACGTCGCCCAGCCGGGCCGGCCGGGTGCCGAGCACGACGCCGCCGCTGGAGGCGTTGTCGGCGATCGTGTCCACGAGGGTGATCTTCCAGTCGGTGATGCGGGAGTCGATGATCTCCAGCGCGGGCAGCACGAAGTCCACGGCGGCCACGGCCTGCGCGGCGGTGACGCCGGGGCCGGACAGCGACCGGCCCAGGACGAACGCGATCTCCGGCTCGATCCGCGGTTGCAGGAAACGGGCGGTGTCGATGGGCGCGGCGTCCAGATGGAACATGGCGTCGGTCAGATGACCGTAGTCGGGCTGGTCGACGCCGAGCTGCCGCTGCATGGCGGCCGAGGTGAGGCCGACCTTGTGACCCTTGATCACGGCGCCGGCGTCGGTCCAGCGCCGCACCTGCGCGAGCTGGACGGCGTAGGCGTCGGTGACCGACAGATCGGCGTGTGTGGTGGTCAGGGGTGGGATGGGGATGCCGGTGGCGTACGCGCTGAGCAGGTCGGCCGCCGCCGTCTCCACGGAGCCCGCGTCCATGTGGGTCCTTTCGTCGTCTTCGATGTCCGACCTTCGTCCTCCGTGACGGCGGCGGGCAAGCCGGGCGTCTCGCCTGGCGGGCCGCCTGCGCCGGGACGGGCGGCGGCGGCCGGCGCGGCCGGGCCGGGGGCCCGGTCAGTGGCAGGCGTGCGCGGCCGGGGACGGCGGCACGTCGAGGGCGGGGCTGCGGTCGAAGAAGTTCACCGGCAGCAGGTGGAACCCGGCCCGCTCCACCGGCATGACCGGCCAGTCCTCCGCGCGCGGAACGTGCGTGACGCCGAGGGTGTACCAGACGACGATGTCGGTGTCGACGGTCGGACGATCGGCCCGGGTCCAGACGGGCAGGCCGTCCCCCTCGCGGTGCTGGTTCGGGAAGTCCCCGGCCGACCGCATCTCCGACGGCGAGTACGGGGTGACCCAGACGTTGCGCCTGGTGAAGCCGGCCCGCCGCGCGATCGGGGACTCGTCCTGCGCGAGCAGGGTCGCCGACGCCCAGCCCGGCAGCAGCTTGTACCCGACGGGCAGGCCCCAGGCGTTGGTCCTGCCCCGGTTGACGATCGTCCAGTTGCGCGACACCTGGGGGTCGGTGCGGCCGACGCCGCCGAGTTCGCTCTCCAGCAGGGTCTTGCGGACGGTGAAGGCGCTGCCGGTCGGATTGTCGGGTCCGACCGGGATGGGGGCCGCGTCGTTCTCGAAGACGCTGTTGTCCGGGCCGTCGATCTCGAAGTCCAGCCGGAAGGAGAAGATGTGCTGGTGGTAGGGGGCGACGATGTTCTCGCCGATCCGCGTGGCGCTGGGGGTGGGCTCCCCCTCGTGGATCGCCCGGGTCTGCACGATCCCGGTGAGCTTCGCCTCGACCTGCACCGAGCCGTCCTGGTGGAAGTACCAGAAGAAGCCGTACTCGTAGTTGCCGACGGTGGCGATCGAGCTGACCACCAGACGCCGCGAGCGCCGCACCTCCGTGGCGCCGGTGACCCAGTCCTGGTGCTTCCAGAGGATGCCGTCGTCCTCCTCGTGCACGCAGATGGCGTTGGGCAGCGTGTACGGCTCCCCGTCCTCGCCGGCCATGACCGCGTCGAGGTAGCGGATCTCGCCGAGGCAGTCGCAGCCGAGGACGAGGGAGTTGGTGAGCTTCCCGAGGCCGAACTCGCCGACGTCGAAGGCGCTGCGCCAATGGTGCTCCGGCGCCGCGTCGCCGTAGGGCACCACCATCTCGGCCACCGAGCCGCGGTGCAGGATGCTGCGGTACGCGTCGCCGTCGCGGTACTCCAGCCCGTGGACGACCAGCCCCTCCAGGGGGTGCAGGCTGACCTGGAAGCGCCACTTCTGCCAGGTCAGCTCGTGGCCGTCGAGGGTGAACCCGACCCCTTCCGGCTGGGTGATCTCCAGGGGTTTGACGTCGTCGCGCAGCGGGGCGCCGGATCCGGCGTCGTAGTTGGCGCAGGCCCGGTTCATCGGGCGCACGCCGTGGTCCTTGACGTCCAGGACGTCGCCGGTCACGAGGTCCACGAACGCGACCACGCCCTCGATCGGGTGGGCGTACCCGTTGTCGGCGGGAGAGTCGCGCACGTAGGAGATGGCGCCGCAGACCCGTTCGCCCTGGATGCCGGGGATGTTGCCGACGCACCACGGGTCGACCTGGACGTGGGTCACGTCGGTGATGCCGCGCCTGGCCAGCGCGTCGAGGTAGCGCCGGTCCTTCTTGACCGCCGCCGCCACGCTCTCGAACTCGCCGAGGAGCACCGGGGCCGCGCCGTGCGCGACGACGTCGGCGGACTCGACGGACTGCGCGTCGAGGTCGATCCGGACGTCGTACGAGCGGCCGGTGGAGCGGTCCACGACCATGGCACGGGCCCGCCTGGGGACCTGCGTGCCCGCACGGAGCAGGGCTTTGTCCGGCTCGTCGGTGAACACGGCACTGAAGCCCGGCCTCTCGCCGACACCGGCTCCCCGCACGAGCCGGGCAACCGCCGAAATCTCGCCGGCGGTCAGTGGAGCGAACAATTCGTGCCGCATGTGGTTCCTCTCCCGAAGGTGGCCTCCACTGTCGCGCCGGGAAGGGGGCCCGACCAAGACCGCGTCTCGGTCAGTGAACCCTGCTCGGCCCGGCGGCGTGCGGTGACCGATCGGCGCCCGCGTGCCGGTCGGCCGAGATGGGTCAGGCCGCGGCCAGGTCGTCGTTGCGCAGGCGCATCTGCTTGCTCCTGGACATGAGCCGGTACAACGTCGGGCTGCTGAACAGCACCCTTCGCAGCCGGATCATCAGGGTGCGGCGGGCCTGCTCGGCGCGGGTGGCGGGGGTGAACAGCGTGCGGTTGGTCAGGCCGCTGCGCTGGCAGGCGTCGGTGTAGGGACGCAGCCTGGCCTCCCAGGCCGTCAATGCCGCCGCCAGGTCGCCGGGGTGGCGCTGGAGCATGTGGCCCAGCAGGTCGGCGCCGGCGATGCCGCTGGTGGCACCCATGCCGGCGTACAGGGTGACGCACCAGGCGGCGTCGCCGACGAGGACGACCCGGCCGCGGTGCCAGGTGTCGAGGCGGGCCTGTTCCACGGAGTCGAACAGGTACTCGTCGCTGGTCTCCAGCACCCGCACGGCGGTCTCCATCAGCTCGCCGAGCGGTTCGGGGCCGTAGACCTCGCGGATGCGTCGCGCGGCCGGCTTGGTGAACTCGGCGTCCACGTCGTCGGTGTGGTAGGAGAACAGCACGGTGGGCGGGCGGTCGGCGAAGGGGAAGACCCAGAACGAGCGGCCCGGCTCGGTCAGGATCACGCCCTCGCCGCGGGCCAGGCCCGGCAGTTCGGCGGGCAGGGCGAAGGCGGCGATCATGTGGTCGAGCCGGTGCAGGTACTTCTCCGGCGGGCCGAAGGCCAGCTTGCGCACCGTGGAGCGGAGCCCGTCGGCTCCGACGACCAGGTCGAAGCGTTCGGTGCGCGCCGTGCCGTCCGCGGTGTCGCGCAGGGTGACCGTCACGCCATCGGCGTCCTGCTCGATCGCCTCGGGCACGGTGGCGTAGCGGATCTCGACGTCGTCGGGCAACGCGTCGAAGGCGGCGCGTTCGACGTCGCCGCGCATCATCATCCAGGGGCCGTTCGGCAGGTCGGCGAAGCCGATGCCGGGCCGGCGGCGGCCCGCGCGGTCGATGTCGTGGTTGACGCGCCGGGCCGGGATGCGGTTGCGCAGGCCCTTCAGGATGCCGAGCCGGTCGGCGGCGATCCGGCCGGAGCCGAACATCGCGATGAAGTAGCCGCCGCCGCGCCGGGCGGCGGCCTTCTCGATGACGACCGGCCTCCAGCCGGCCTGGTGCAGGGCGATGGCAGTGGAGATGCCGCTGACGCCGAGCCCGACGACCAGGGCCCGGGGGGACGATTGCGCGGAGGTGGTCATGATGTCGATCCCTTGCTGAGGGGCGATGAGGTGTGGGCGAGCTGACGCGCTCGACGGGCGGCGCGGGGCGGGACGCGGGCACGGCGGAGCCGCCGGTCGTGCGATGGGTGCGGTGGACGGTCACGGCGTCCCCGGTGACGATCAGGTCGCAGCGGGTCCGGCCGGTGCCGGCCGCATGGTGTGCCGTCTACGGGAGTACTGGCGGCCGGAGGCGTCGGTCACGATGGTGACGTCGCGGGTGCTGCCGGGAGCTTCGGTGAGGAAGGCGCGTCGCCGCGGATCATCACCTCTCCTTCGCGGGTTGGTCGCAGGGTGGCGGCAGGGCGACCGCGCGCAGGAACGCGTCGGCGAAGTACTCGCAGGACTCCTCCATGCTCGGCAGGACGAGGCCGGGCACCAGTTCGCTGACCGGCCGCAGCAGGAAGTGGTGCAGCACGGGCCCGACGAGCTGATGCATGAGGATCGGCACCGGCAGGTCGCGGATGCGGCCGCGCGTCACCTCGCCGGCCAGCCACTCGCTCACGCCATTGAGCAGGCGCGGGCCGACCAGCTCGGTGAGTTGTTTGAGCCCGTCGTCGGACGGCTGGGCGAGCAGCCGCGCGATCATCGCCGGGGCCAGGCGCGGGCGATGGTCAAGCCCTTGGGCGAGGCGTCGGTAGAGCAGGTGGACGGTCTCGGCGAGGTCCCGGTCCGGATCGGAGAGCGCCTCGCCCACGTCGAGGCCGTCCGCGTACTTTTCGAAGATCGCCCGCAGGAGTTCGTCGCGGCCGCCGAACGCGGCGTACAGGCTGTGCACCGAACAGCGGGCGGCGGCGGCCACGGCCTCCAGGGTGAGGCCCGTCAGCCCGTGCTCGGCGATGAGCCGCGCGCCCGCCTCGATCGCCCGCTCGCTGACCGGGTTCCGCCTGCCCGGGTCGACGCCGGAGGCCCGGACCGCCTCGTCGAGCTGGTGACGGGTGCCGCCGAGCTTGCGCAGCAGGGTGCTGCGGGAGATGCCGGCTTCCTTGGCGATCGCCAGCACCGGGACGTCGCTCACGTCCTTGCCGAGCCGGTGGGCGGCGCGGACGGCGGCGTCCACCAGTTCCGGTGGGACGGGGTGCGCACTCATGATCGACCCTTCTCACTCTGATACAAGAGTAAATGTATCACTGAATCGTGTATCAGAGTCAATCGAGCCCAGCCGGGAATCGTGCAAGGCCCCCTACGCCTCGGCCGCACCTCCCGGAGGGTCAGGCCGCGGGCGGTCGCTGTTCGACGCCGCGGGCGATGGCGGCCGCCGCCGCGTGCAGGCCGGGCAGGAGCGTCCGGGGCGCCAGCCGGCCCATCGGCACGGTGGCCGACACGGCCGCGTGGACGGTTCCGCCGGCGGGGACGACCGGCACCGCGATGCTGCCGAACCCGGGCAGGGTCTCCTCGGCCTCCAGGGCGAAGCCGCGCTCGCGGATCAGCTCCATCTGCCGCGACAGGTGCGCGAAGGTCGTGACGGAGCGCGGGGTGAGGGACGGCAGCCCGGTGCGGGCGAAACAGCGGAGCTGCTCTCGTGGGTCGGAGCACGTCGAGAGCAGCATCTTCCCGGTGGCCGTGCACGACGCGGGCAGCCGGCCGCCCACCCGGGAGTAGCTCTGGGTGGTGGCCATGCCGGAGACCTGCTCCAGATACAGGACGTGACCGCCGTCGAGCACCGCCAGGTGAATGGTCGCCCGCGTGGTGGCGAACAGATCGGTCAGCACCGGCCGCGCCACGGAACGCAGCACCGCGGAGGCGGGGACTCGCTGGCCGAGCTCGAACATGCGCATGCCGAGTTGGTAGGAATCACCCCGGCGCTCCAGCAGGCCCCACTGCACCAGTTCCTGGGCCAGCCGGTACGCCGACGCCTTCGGCACCCCGGACCTGCGGCTCAGCTCGCTCAGCCGAAGCTGGTAGGCCCCCGATTCGAAGGCGCTGAGAAGCAACTGGGCTTTACCGAGCACGGAGTTCGGGTAGTCAAGGTCATCGCCCGGGGCGGCGGGTGCGTCCATGAACGACGGTGACGGCATCGGGGGCTCCTTGCTGTCGAAGGACCAGAGCCCGATTATCCAGATGGATAACCACCGAAGTCCATAGAGTGAACGTCACTTCTTGTTACATCTATGTAGAAAAATGGTCGTAATACCACAAAAAGTGCATCGGACGCGCTACGGGTCAGACGAAGTCGATGAAGCCCAGGTACATCCCCATGGCGCAGGCGTACCTGAGCCGCCCCCGCTCCTGGGGCGGCAGCCGGACGGTCGCGGGCAGGCGCACGTCCCGCCCGCCGATCGTGACCAGGCCCGTGCAGCCGGGCGTCCCGGCCGGACGGAGGACGACGTCCGTCGCGACGCCCGCGCGGGCCCGCACCAGGCCCGGACGGTAGCCGCGGTCCGTCGCCCACACCTCGACCACCTGGGTTCCGTCCGGGCGCGGTTGCGCCACCGGCTCCGTCGCCGGCCGGGTGACGGAGGCGGGTGTCCAGCCGCCCAGCCGCAGGCCGGAGACGACCGTCCAGCCCCCGCAGGCCAGCGCGACGACCACGGCCACCCGCACCAGGCGGGTCTCCGTCAGCACGCGGACGAGCGCGCCGAGCAGCGCGAGAGCCGGGGCCGTGCCCACCACGAAGCCCGCCATGACCGCCGCCCCGCCGAGCACCGAACCGGTGGACACCGCCGTGATCTCGGCGCTGATCGTCATCCCGCAGGGCACCAGGATCGTGGCGGCCCCGAGCGTGGCCGCCCGCGTGGCCGTGCGGCCCGGCGGCACGGTGACGCCGCCGCAGGCGTCCCCATGGCGACGGCGGAGCAGGCGGACCGCGAAGCCGATCACCAGGACGCCGGCCACCACGAGCAGGACGGCGCGGGTCTGCGGCCCGAGGCGGATCGCCGAACCGAGCGCGCCGAGCAGGGCGCCGGCCGCGACGTGCGTGACGGCCCGGCCCAGCAGGAACGACCCCACGGAACGCAGCGGGCCGGGCTGCCGCGCCAGGCCGAACAGCAGCCCGCCCTGGACGGCCGCGCACGAGGAGGCGCCCGCCACCAGACCGGCCGCCACCCCGCCGGTGAAGACCGCGACCGTCCCCGCGCTCATCGGCCCGCCGGACGCGGCGCCGCGCGCCGCGCGCACGATCCCGGGCCCGGGATCCTCCCGGCGGAAGCTGTCATCGCGGATCGCCTCGCGTCTCAGTCGATGGCCGATGGGTGCACGCAGTCGAGCACCCCGCCGGGTCGCCGGCCAAGGGGCGATCTCGCTGACCGAACCGGGGCGGCCACATCTTTCCTCCGGGACGTTCCGCTCACCAAACCCGTTCGTGGACACCCCCGCGTGCGGCCTACCAGGCTGATCCCGGAACCCGCGACGAGGCGGTACGGCGTACGGATGGGGAATTCATGGCGCAGGTGGAGAGCACACAACCCGGGCACCCGAGGTTCGAGGCGCCCGAGGCGTACGAGATGTTCGTCGCAGGCGAGTGGGTGCCCGGCGCGGAGGTCTTCGACGCGGTCGATCCGAGCACCGGCCGGGTGTGGGCGCGCCTCCCGCAGGCCGCGCCGGAGCAGGTGCGCGACGCCGTCCGGGCCGCGGGCGCGGCGTTCAAGGAGTGGCGCAGGACCAGCCCGGCCACGCGGCAGCGGCTGCTGGCGCAGATCGCCGACCGGGTGGAGGCCGACCCCGACCGCTGGGCGCGGCTGCTGGCGACCGAGAACGGCCGGCCGATCCGGGAGGCGTACCTCGCCGACGTGCCGAACTGCGCGGCCGTCTTCCGCTACTTCAGCGGCCTGGTACGCGACCTGCACGGCGACCAGATCCCGGTCGAGGACCCCGAGACCCTGATCTACACCACCCGCGAGCCGCTGGGCGTCATCGCGGCCGTACTGCCGTGGAACTCGCCGATCATCACCCTCGCCAACAAGGCGGCCCCCGCGCTGGCGGCCGGCAACACGATCGTGGTCAAGCCGAGCGAGTTCGCCACCGCCAGCGTGCTGGAGTTCGCGGCGCTGATCGCCGACCTGCTGCCGCCCGGCGTCTTCAACGTGGTCACGGGGGACGGCCGGACCGGCGCGGCGCTCGTCTCCGACCCGGACGTCGCCAAGGTGACCCTCACCGGCGGCGGGCCCACGGCCAGGAAGATCATGGCGGCGGCGGCCGAGGCGCTCACGCCCACGCTGATGGAGCTGGGCGGCAAGAGCGCCCTCATCGTCGCCGAGGACGCCGACCTGGAGCGGGCGGTCGCGGACGCCGCGCTCGGCATCTACCTGGCCAACGGCGAGGCGTGCATCGCCTCGTCCCGGCTGCTGCTGCACGAGGCCGTCGCCGACGAGTTCCTGGAGCGCTTCGCCGAGACCGCGAAGTCGATCCGCGTCGGCGACGCGCTCGACCCGGAGACCCAGGTCGGCCCGCTGGTGTCCAGGCCGCAGTTCGAGCGGGTCACCTCCCGCATCGCGGCCGCGCGCGGCGAGGGGCTGGCCATGCCGGCCGGCGACGAGCCGCTCGACCTGCCCGCGGCCAACCAGGAGGGGTTCTTCGTCCGGCCGACGATCTTCGCCGGGGCCCGGGTCACCGCGCGGATCGCCGGCGAGGAGGTGTTCGGGCCGGTCACCGTCGCGGAGCGGTTCACCGACTACGCGGACGCCGTCGCCCGCGCCAACGGCACGCGCTACGGTCTGGCCGCGGGCGTCTGGACCGCGGACCTCACCCGGGCCCACCGCATCGCGCGCGAGCTGGACGCGGGCATCGTCTGGGTCAACAAGTGGTTCGACCTGCCCGCCGGCATGCCGATGGGCGGTGTCAAGGACAGCGGTTTCGGCCGTGAGCTGTGCCGCGAGACCCTGGCTGAGTACTCTGCGTCCAAGGTCGTGAACATCGACCTCGGCAGCCCCCGCTTCCCGCTCTGGGGGAGCACCCTGTGACCGGCGATCCCGCGTGCCGGACGGGCACCGCGCGGATCGGCTGATCGCCGTTCGGGAGAATTGGATATCTCACGTGATATGCCTGATCCATGGGTGAAGCGCCGCCGGAGGCAGCCGGTCCCACGACCCGGGAACGGCTGCTCCAGGCCGCCATCGGCATAGCCGCCCGGCAGGGGCAGGGCGCGGTCACCTATCGCGCGGTCGCCGCCGAGGCGGGTGTCACGCACGGGCTCGTCCGCTTCTACTTCGGCACCCGGCAGGCGATGCTCAGCGAGGCGTTCGAGCTGGCCGCCCGCCGGGACGCCAGGGAGGCCGGGCTGCTGAGCGAGCGCCTCGACGACCTGGGCGCCGACTTCGTGCGGACCATCAGCGAGCACGGCGAACGCCAGATCCTGCAGTACGAGTACCTGATCAGCGCCGTGCGCGGCACCGCCCCGCTGAAGGACGTCGGCGCGTTGTACGACTTCTACGCCGCTCAGGTCGGGCAGACGCTGCGCAACATCCGCGTGGACGATCCCGACGGTTCGCTGGCGGCCCTCGTGTTCGCCGCCTTCGACGGGCTGGTGCTCCAGCACGCCGTGTACGGCGACCCGGAGCGCACGGAGCGGGCCCTGGCCCGGCTGCGTGACGTCCTCCGCCTGCTGCAGGGCGAGCGCGACTGACGGTCGTGCCGGTTCGGTCACCGGTCCCCGGAGATGGCGGCGGACCGGTGAATGGCAAGAAACTCCCGCTGAACCCCTGTGTCATCTCTGGAAGGGCGGAATCTGACATGGGATCGACGTCGATTCGCTACGGGTACGCCGACACCCCGTTCGGCCAACTGCACTACGCGGAGCAGGGCACCGGGCGGCCCCTGCTCCTGCTGCACCAGACGCCCCGGTCCTGGGACGAGTTCCGCGAACTCGTCCCGCTCCTGGCGGACGGCCGGCGGGTGATCGCCATGGACATGATCGGCTTCGGCGGCAGCGCGAAGGTGCCGGGGCCGCACACCATCGAGTTGTTCGCGACCGGCGCCCTGGCGCTGCTGGACGCCCTCGGCATCGACCGGACCGACCTGCTCGGTCACCACACCGGCGGCGTGGTGGCCGTCGAGATCGCCGCGAGTGCCCCGGGACGGGTGGACCGGCTGGTGCTGTCGTCCACCCCCTGGGCCGACTCGCGCTACCGCGCCGGCCACGCGGACGAGCCCAAGGTCGACAACGCCGTTCCGGCCCCCGACGGCTCGCACCTGCGCGCGCTCTGGGACCAGCGGCGGCCCTACTACCCGCAACCGGGCACGGACCTGCTCGACCGGTTCCTGCACGACGCGCTGACCCCCGGCCTGGACCCGGCCGAAGGCCACCGCGCCTGTTCCCGGTACTACATGGAGGACAAGATCGGCCTGATCACGGCGCCCGTGCTGCTGCTGGGCGCCACGGCGGACCCGTTCGCCCTGCCGCAGTTGGAGCCGCTGCGGCGCAATCTCACCGGCGCCGAGAGCGTCCGCTCGGTCGTCATCGAGGACGGCATGATCCCGCTGATGGAGCAGAAGGCCCCGGAGGTCGCGGCCGTCGTGGCCGAGTTCCTCGACGCCCCGGCGGCCGGCGGGCCGGTCAGGGGCGCTGCTCGTCCGACAGGGTGATGGACTTGGTGATGCGCCTGCTGACCATGCCCAGCAGGCCCACGTACTTGTTCACGTCGGCCCGGAAGGTGGGTGCGGTCACCGACAGGGCCGCGACCATCGTGCCGGTGGCGCCGATGAGCGGGATGGCCACGCTGAGGTAGCCGATGCGGATCTGTTCCCGCTCGATGGCGTAACCGGCCTTCCTGGCCTGGTCGAGCTCCTGGGCCAGCAGCTTGGGCAGGATGACCGTCCGCGGGGTGATGCGGGCCAGCGGCGCGGCGACCACCTCGGTGAACAACGAGGCCGGGCCGAAGGCGAGCAGCGCCTTGCCCGTCGCCGTGCAGTGCAGCGGCATGCGACCGGCGACCCGCGAGGGGCGCGACACCTGGCTGTGGCCCGACACCTTCTCCAGATAGATCACCTCGAGGCCGTCCAGCACGGCCAGGTGGATGGTCTCCCCGGTCGCCTGGTACAGGTCCTCCATGTAGGGGCGGGCCGCCTCACGCAGGATGCGCTGACGCGGCACCCGCTGGCCGATCTCGAACAGGCGCATGCCCAGCCAGTATTCGGAGCCGCGCCGTTCCAGCAGCCCCCAGCGCAACAGTTCCTGCGCGAGCCGGTGCACCGACGCCTTGGCCACGCCGCTGCGCCGGACGATCTCGGACAGGCCCAGGCTCTCGTCGTCAGGTCCGAACGCTTCCAGGATCAGTCTCACCTTGCCGAGCACGCTGTTCGCGGCGCCGTCAAGGTCTGATGCGATAGGGGGGTGCATAATCGACATTGACTGATAATTGCCTTGATGTCCGGTTCGCACAATGGATGTGTTCCGGTAGACGAAACGCCGGCAAAGAATGGAGGGTGTCCGGGTTCCGTTCGTGACGACAGACCCGAACACCCTCGCGACCACGCCGTACGGTCGGCCCGGCTACGGCACGACGACCGCCCGGCCGCGTACTCTCCCGTCCCGCAGCAACTCCAGGGCCCGCCCGATCTCGGAGAGGTCGAAGCGCTCGACGTTCAGCCGCAACTCCCCCGCCAGCAACCACTCGACCAGCAGCGGCGCGATCTCACGGGCGCGGCGCTCCTGCCTCACCATGTTCACCGGGAGCAGCGCCACGTCGTCCAGCAGCCACGACGGCAGATCGACCGTGACGGACGCGCCCAGCACGTAGCCGATCACCACCGCCCGGCCGCCGGGCCGCACCCAGCGGGTCCGCTCGATCAGCCCGTCGCCGCCCAGCGTGTCCACCAGGAGGGAGGCGCCGCGTTCCGCGGCCAGGCCGGCGGCGTCGGAGAGCAGCACCCCGTGCACTCCCTCGGGCACCTGGTCCACCTGTTCGGGCCGGGCGACGACCCCGGTCACGGTGGCGCCCGCGCGCAGCGCCAACTGGGCGAGCATGGAGCCCACCGCACCCGCCGCGCCGGTGACGACGACCTCCTCGCCGGGCTCCAGCCGGGCGACGTCGTGCAGGGCGACGTACGCGGTGGTGGTCGGGACGAAGAAGGACGCCGTGACGTCGGCGGGCAGCGCGGCCGGGACGGGGGTGACGGCCTTGGGCGAGACCGACACCCGCTCGCTCCAGCAGCCGTCCCGCAGCAGGCCGAGCCCGCCGCCCCGGAGCAGGACGTGCGTACCCGGCTCGATGCTGTCGGAGGCCAGCACGACGCCGCCCGCCTCCACGCCTCCCACGTACGGCAGCGGCGGCCGCATGCCGAAGGACCCCCCGGACACCGTCAGGTCGAGGTGGCCGAGCGCCGCCGCCCGCACCTCGACGAGCACCCTGCCGGGTTCGTCCACGGGCTCGGGGACGTCCTCCACCACCGGGGGCGCGCCCCAGTCGTGGAAGCGTGCCGCCCGCATCACGACCCGCCCGCGGAGTTCTCGGCGAGGAAGGCCAGGCTCAGCGGGTTGTACACGTCGGCCTTCTCGTGCTGCGGCCAGTGACCGCACTCCTCGAACAGCTCCAGTCGCGAGCCGGAGATGGCCTCGTGCATGGCGGCCGCCTCCGGGATCTCGCCGAAGGGGTTCTGACGGCCCCAGACGATGAGCGTCGGCTGGGTGATCCGGGCCAGATCGTCGGGGCGCAGGATGTTGCGCAGCCGGGTCGGCAGGTCCTGCAGGCACAGCAGATTGTCGAGATTCGCCGCGAACTCGGGGCTGTGGTAGATGGCGTGACGCACCTGCACCAGTTCCTCGGTGGCGTCGGCCGGGTCGGCCATCAGCAGGCGCAGCCGCTTGCGGGTGAGCTCGACGTCGTCGCTCTCCACCGCCTTGCGGGTGCTGGTCCGGATGCGCTCCATCACCTCCGGGTTCGCCACGGTGCCGCCCGCGCAGAGCAGTTGCAGGCTGGCGACCCGGTCCGGGTGGTCGATGGCGGTCCGCGCGCCGACCCAGCCGCCGAGGGACTCGCCCACGATGTGCGCGCGCTCGATGCCGGTGGCGTCGAAGTAGGCCAGCAGGTGCTCGACGTAGCGGTGGATCTCGTACGGATGGTCGGGCTTGCCGGTGTAGCCGTGGCCCAGCATGTCGATGGCGTGGCACTCGTAGTGGGCCGCGTGCGCCGGCAGGTTGCGGGTGAACGCCTCCAGGTGACCGCTGGTGCCGTGCAGGAACACCACGGGCTCGCCGGCGCCGGCCCGCAGGCTGCGGGTCAGCACGCCGCCCGCGTCGACGTAGGAGAGGCTCAGCTCGATCGGGGTCAGCTCGGTCCAGATACTCATCGTTGTCACACCTTCGAGGGCTTGTCTTGGTTGATCCGGTGCACCTGCGTGTTGCCGCGCGACAGCAGCAGGCGGACCAGGGCGACGGCCAGCGCGATGGCGGGCAGGATGACCAGCAGCTTCTTCACGCCGGCACCCACGGGTTCGCCAGCGAGTCGAAGAAACCGGTGACCACGGCGTGGTAGGCCACGGGACGCTCCTCCTGGAGGTGATGGGACACGTGGTCCATGATGTGCAGGTTGCCCCGCTGGACCATGCGGGCCAGCATGAGCGGGTAGTCGGGGGTCAGGAAGGCGTCGTTCATGCCCCAGACGAACAGCGCGGGGGCCCGCACCTGACCGAGTTCCCTGGTCAGGTCCTGCCACTCGCCGCGCGGCGAGTCCGACATCGCGGCCAGCTCCCGCTCCTGCGGGTCGAGGCTCTGCTCGTAGCGCAGGTCGAGCGTCGAGTCCGGGAGCCGGTCGGCGTCGTACCACTCCAGGCTGGTGATGAGCCGGCGCATCTTCTCGCGGGTCGGCCCCTCACCGCCGTAGTAGGCGTCGCGGGCGGCGCGGCCGCGGTGGCCGTTCTCGGGCAGCGGGGCGAGCGGGCCGTAGAACACCGGCATGCTGCCGGTGACGACCAGCGAGCGCACCCGCTCGGGGTAGCGGGCCGCCAGGCACAGCGCGATGGTGCCGCCCCAGGAGTTGCAGACGAAGTCGGCCTGCTGCACGCCGAGCGTGTCCATGAGCGCGACCGTCTTCTTCGCGTGGAAGTCCCACATCGGGCCGCTGATCCGGCACTTGTCCGACCTGCCGTACTGCAGGATGTCGACGATGAGGCAGCGGCGGTCGGCGGCGAAGAGCGGCGCCACCGGGCCGAAGTCGCTCCATCCGGTGCAGCCGGGGCCGCCGCCGTGCAGGAAGATCGTGTCGCTGCCCGTCCCCATGTCGAGGTAGTGGTATTTGACGCCGTCGGCGTCGGCGTACGAGCCGTTCGGAGGTGGCAAGGCGAGCCCCTTTCGGTGGTTCATGCGAGGATCTCGGCGTGGTCCCGGGTGGTGGTGTCCACCGCGACCCGCACCAGCAGTTCACACAGGCGGCGCATGGCCCGGACGTCCACGGTGTTCATGCCGAGGGCGAAGTCGGTGGTGGTGTGCGCGGCCTTCGGCATGCCGACGCGGGCGGTGGGGATGCCGCGGGCCCGCAGGATGTTGGCGTCGGTGGCGCCGCTGTTGTCCGGCACGGGCGCGTGCGGACGGGCGGAGACCCGCTCCCAGGCGCGCACCGTGCTGCGCACCACCCAGTCCTCCGGCGGCGTGCTGCTCCCGGGCACGGCCAGGACGAGCTCGACCGTCAGGGCCGGATCCAGCCCGCGGACGAACGCGGCCAGCTCCCGCTTCACCTCCAGCGGGGCGGCGCCGGGCGCGATGCGCAGGTCCAGCCGGATCCGGCAGGCCGCCGGCGTGACGGCGAGCATGCGCTCCCAGCCGCCCGCGATGGAGCCGATGATCCCCTGCGGCGCGGCCGTGGCCGTCCGGTGCCGCTCCGGATATCCGGCCAGCCACCGTTCGAGCTGGACGACGACCTCGGCGGCGGTGACGATCGGGTTCGCGTACGGCAGCCGGTGCCGGCTCCCCGCGTACGTGTGGATGCCGGGCACGACGATCTCGAACCAGCACAGGCCGACCTCGTCGTGCGCGACGAAGTCACCCGGCTTGGCGATCACCGCGCGGTCGGCCTGCCAGCCGCGTTCCAGCAGGAACGAGCAGCCGGCGCCCTGCCCGGTGTTGGCCCGGCCGCGCGCGTCGATCGCGTTGGTCGGCATGCCGCCCGCCCCGAAGGCCAGCAGCAGGTCACCGCGGAGCCGGGGGCCGGCCGCCGCCAGCGCCTCGCCCGCCACCAGGACGCACGCCGCGTGGCCCTTGGGGTTGCCCGCGCCGAGGCCGGTGACGTAGGGGCCCTCGCAGGTCGCCTCGGCGCGCATGTCCGGGCGCAGTTCCGGGCCGATCCACGGCAGGTCCAGCTCGGGATCACCCGTCGTGAGCGTGTCGATCGGGGCGTACAGCATGAGGTCGGGGCCGCTGCCGTCGCCGCGGATCCGGCCGACCGCGTTGGCCTGCCCGTCGTCGATGCGCTGGAAGTGCGCCTCGACGCCCGCCGCCGCCATCCGGTCGGTCAACCGGCGGGCCAGCGGCGCCTCGCCGCCGGTGGGGCTGGCGATCGAGGTCACCTCCACGGCGGCCGCGCGCAGGCGCTCCTCGGTGACGTGCGCCAGCGCGGCCAGGACGACGCGCTCCCGCTCCTCAGCGGTCATGCCGTCCGCCCGGGGTCGATCACCGCGACCCCCATGCCGGTCAGCCATTCCGGCATCGGCTCGTACGCCAGCGTGCGGCCGGGCCGGAAGCCGCAGGCCGCGGCCATGGCGAGCCAGCTCCGCAGTTCCTGGGCGCCGTTGCCCGCCGACTCCTCGATCTGCTCCGTGCTCAGCCGGCCGTAGCGCTCCAGGTCGCCCTGCTCCAGCGCGGCCAGGAACTCCTCGTCGAACTCGGGGTAGATGGTGGGCCGCGCCGCGGTGATGATCTCGCGCCGGCGGCGGTCGTAGCGCTCCCAGTCGCCGCGGCCGTTGAGCCACGCCTCCACCAGGAACTCCTCGTCCTCGCCGGCCGGATCCTGCCAGCGGCTGGGCCACGGCAGCCGGTGCGACAGGCCGCCGGAGGCGATGACGGCGACGCGCAGCTCACCGGGCAGCGCGGCCACGGCGGCGGCGAGGTTGCGGCCGAGTTCGACGCAGCGGGAGACCAGCGGCAGCGGCGTGGCGAAGACGTTGACCACCAGCGGGATCACCGGCACGTCCAGGTCGCGCAGGAGGTACTGGACGGCGTGGCTCTGGCCGTGGTCGATCTGCAGCCTGGCGGAGATCGCCACCTCGGTGCCCGCCGCGGTCAGGTGCTCGGCGAGCGCCTGCGCGACCTCCGGGCGGGTGCGCTGCGGCCCCGACGGCGTGCCGGCCTCGCCGCTGGCGATCACCTCGCCCACGCCGAGGGTGAAGGCGGGGATGAGGTCCAGCCAGAAGCCGCGGAAGTGGTTCGAGCCGATGATGATCGCCACGTCCGGCCGGGCCTGCGCGAGGGCGTCGCGCGCCGCGCCGAGCGCGTCGCGGAACCGCTCGGCGCGGTCCCTGTGCCGGACCTGCTCCCAGTGGGTGTTCATGAGCGTCGAGTGCGAGGCACCCACGCCCAGGACGATCCCGGCCATGCTCTTGCTCCTTCGTGGTCAGTCGGTCGTCCGGCGGGTGACGTCCGCGACGTCCACACCTTCGGCCTTGAGGCGGTCGGCGCGTTCCTCGGTGACGTCCTCGGCGAGCTTGCGCCACTGCAGCAGGGAGTCGTCGGGGCGGTACAGACGCTCCGGCGGGGCGTCGGTGACCTCGACCATCCACTTGTCCTGGCCGGAGAACTGGCCGTGGAACAACCAGCGGACGGCGCCCAGGTACTTGGCGTAGAAGGGCAGGGTGCGCAGGCCCTTCTCGAAGTTGGCCATCACGCCGACGTACAGGTGGTTGCCCGCGTCGACCGGGACGTAGAACTCGTAGTGGATGAAGTTCGGGTACACGATGCGCAGCACGCCCGGCATGCTCACCGAGGCGAAGCCGGGGAAGTCCTCGGCGGCGATGGCCGGGTTGACCTCGCGGTGGCTGCCGGTGTTGCCGATGTTGGCGACTTCCTTCGGCGGCTTCATCTTGAACCAGGCCTGGTTGTTCCACCGGCCCAGGCCGGGGAAGTCGGCGTCCCAGTGCTGGGCCTCCTGCACCCGGTAGAGCCACCGGCCACGGCGGACGATCTTCGTCTCGTTCCAGACCGGCATCGCCTTGAACAGCCGCCAGAGGGCGGTGCGGTGCAGGTACTTGGCGTGTCCCTCGTCGTAGCCGTTCTCGCAGGCGAAGCGCCAGTTGCCCTCGCGGGCCTGGATGCGCGCCCCGATCACGGCCGGGTTGTCGCGCAGTTCCTCGGGAAGCTGGTCGTCGATGGGCGGGGCGTCCTCGCCGTCACCGACGAAGATCCACACCATGCCGAGGCGCTCCTCGACCTCGTAGGTGGGCTGCGTCACCTTGCGGCAGATCGGCGAAGCCGGGCCGTCGGTGATCGCGGCCACGAGGTCGCCGGTGTCCAGGTCGAACGTCCATCCGTGGTACGGGCACGAGATCGTGCCGGGGAACTGCTGGTTGCCGTAGCTGAGCGGCACGCCCCGGTGCGGGCAGCGGTCCTTCAGCGCGTACGCCCTGCCGCCGTCCCTGATGACCACGATGCGCTCGCCGAGCAGGGTGATCGCCTTGGGCTTGCCGGTGATGTGCGAGGAGAACGCCACCGGGTACCAGTAACCGCGAAACCCGCTGGCGGCCGCCTGGTAGTGCGGCCAGCTCGACCAGTCCTGCCGGCCCGGCAACCTGCCGCGCCGCGAGGGCCGCCGCCTGGCGTTCCCACCCGTCGAGGGCGGGGCGCCCGCATCCGCCGTCAATGTCGCCTCCGTGTGATGTGTCAGGCAAAGGTGCGCGGCGCCCCTGATGCGGCGCTCGCTCGGTGCACGCAGTCCACCACCAGGGGCGGTGTACGGGACAGCAGGTCATCCCGCCCAGCGGACCGGCGGCCCGATCACCAGTGCGGTTCCGGTCAGCGGTCCGCGGACTGCGGGTTCCCGGCGTCCGGCTGTGTAGCTTCCGTGGCCTGAAGCCGGCACGCCGGCGCGTGGGCCGACCATCGGGAGACAAGGTGGAACCAGCGGACATCGGGTCCGAGTTCGAGACCGACATCATGATCATCGGGGCGGGGCCGACCGGGCTCTACGGCGCCTACTGCGCCGGCTTCCGCGGCCTGCGAACCGTGGTGGTGGACGCGCTGCCGCAGGTCGGTGGGCAGATTTCGGCGCTGTACCCGGAAAAGCAGGTACGCGACGTCGCGGGCGTCCCGTCGTTGACCGGGCGGGCTCTGGTGCAGGCGCTGCACACCCAGGCGGCGACGTACGAGCCGGTCTGGCTGCTGGGCAGGCAGGCCGTCGGCCTGCGGCGCCGCGCCGACGGCCGCCCGGTCGTGGACCTGTCCGACGGCACCTCCGTCACGACGGGCGCCGTCGTCCTGACCGCGGGCATCGGCACCCCCACGCCGCGCCCGCTGCCCGGCTGCGAGGAGTGGATCGGCAGGGGGCTGTCGTACTTCGTGCCCGACCTGTCGGCGCACACCGGCCACGAGGTGATCGTCCTCGGCGGCGGAGACAGCGCCGTCGACTGGGCCCTGGCGCTGGAGCCGCTGGCCAAGTCGGTCACGCTGGTGCACCGCCGGGCCGCCTTCCGCGCCCACGCGGCGAGCCTGGCCAGCGCCCGCGCGAGCGACATCGCCATCATCACCGACGCCCACGTGCTGTCCCTGGCCGGGGCGGACCGGGTCGAGCGGGTGCACCTGCGCAGGCGCGGCGAAGCGGACAGCACGCTGCCCGCCGACTCCGTCATCGCGGCGCTCGGGTTCGTCAGCGACCTCGGCCCGCTCGCCGGGTGGGGGCTGGAGCTGCGCGGACGGTCCGTCCTCGTGGACCAGCGCATGCGCACCAACCTGCCGGGCGTCTACGCGGCGGGCGACCTGACCGAGTACGACGGCAAGGTCCGCCTCATGTCGGTCGGGTTCGGCGAGGTCGCCACCGCCGTCAACAACGCGGCCGTCGAACTCGACCCCGGCCTGCCCCTCTTCCCCGGCCACTCCACCGAAGCCGCCTGAACCACCATCCGTTAGGGGAGAAGACATGAGCTACGTCATCGGCCCGGCCTGCATCGACGTCAACGACCGCGCGTGCATGGACGTCTGCCCGGTCGACTGCATCTACGAAGGCGGCCGCAAGAGCTACATCAACCCGGCCGAGTGCATCGACTGCGGAGCCTGCGAGCCGGAGTGCCCGGTCGACGCGATCTTCGTGGACCGGTCGGCGCGCGGCGACGACACCCGCACGCTGTTCGTGGAGGACTCCCGCAACTTCTTCCTGACCGTGCTGCCGGGCCGGACGACGCCGCTCGGCGAGCCGGGCGGCTCCGGCAAGGTGGGCGCCCTGTACACGGACACCGAACTGGTCACCGGCTACGAGAGCTGAAAGGCCGGGCCCCGCGCGGGGGCCCGGCCTTTTGTCATCGCCCGGTGAACCGGGCCTCGCGCCTGTCCAGGAACGCCTGCAGCCCCTCGGCCGCGTCATCGGTGTGGATCAGCTCCATGACCGCCGCGCGCTCCCCTTCCAGGGCCTGCTCGATCGGCAGGCCGTAACCCTCGTCCACGATCCGCTTGAGCATGCCGATGGTCCGGGTCGGCTTGGCGGCGAGCGTGTCCGCGTGCCGGGCCACCACCTGGTCGAAATCCTCGCCCGCCACGACGTCCACCAGCCCCAGCCGCAGCGCCTCCGTGGCGGTCAGCCGGGCGCCTTCGATCATCAGCAGCTTGGCCCGGTGCGGGCCGAGCAGGCGGGGCAGTCGCTGGCTGCCGCCCGCGCCGGGGAACAGCCCCAGGTTCATCTCGGGAAAGCCGAACGTGGCCGGCTCGGCCAGGATCCGCAGGTCGCAGGCGAGCGCCAGTTCGGCGCCGCCGCCCAGCGCGTGACCGTTCATCGCGGCGATGACGGGCTTGGGCGCCAGTTCCAGCAGCCGCTGCACCTCGATCCAGCGGCGCATCCGCACGTGGTTGGCCTCGGACAGGTCCCGCATCACGGCGATGTCGGCACCGGCGACGAAGAAGCGGCCCGTCCCGGTGATGACGACGCAGCGCACCTCCGGGTCCTCGGCCAGCCTCGGGACCAGGTCGAGGAACTCCTCGATCATCGCCGGGTCCACGGCGTTGGCCGGCGGCCGGTCGATGACGACCGTCGCGACCCCGCCTTCGTACCGCACTTCCAGCACTGATCTCGTCATGGACGGCTCCTCCCCTTCACTCCAGGACTCCGGCTTCGCGCAGCGGCGCGAGCTCGGCCTCTGCCATGCCGAGCAGGTCTTCCAGCACCGCGTCCGTGTGCTCGCCGAGCAACGGGGCCGCCGTGACCAGCGCCCCGGGTGTCTCGGACAGGCGCACGACGATCCCCTCGTGCCGTACCGCACCGGCGATCGGGTGCTCCAGCACGGGGTAGAAGCCGCGCTCCGCCAGGTGCGGGTCGTGCTCCACCAGGTCCTGCCCGGTGGCGACGACGGCGGCCGCGATGCCGCGGGACTGCAGGTCGGCGGCCAGGTCCGCGCCGTCCTGCCGGGCGCACCAGGCCGCGAGGGCCGCGTCGATCCGATCCTCCTCGCGCAGCCGGTCCTGCGGCCCGGCGGACTCCAGATCGTCCAGCCCGGCGCGCCGGGCCAGCCGCCGCCACTGCTCCTCGTCGCGGACGGCCAGCGCCAGCCACCGGTCCTCGCCCCTCGTCGGGTAGACGCCGTGGGGCACCATCCTCGGGTGCCGGTTGGGCTGGGCGGCGGTGCGCCGGTCCGCCGGGAGGTCCGCGGGCAGCCGGGCCTGGAGGACGGCCGGGCCCATCGTGGCCGCCATCGCCTCGAGCTGCGAGAGGTCGACGTGACCACCACGCCCGGCGGCGACCAGGTCGAGGGTGGCGAGGACCGCGGCGTTGGCCGCCACCATGTCGCCGAGCCCGAACGTCAGCCCCTGCGGCGCCTCGCCGGGATCGGCGGTCTCGCTGGTGAGCCCCGACATGGCGGCGAGGGTGTCGGCGAAGGTCACCGCGTCCCGCCAGGGGCCGCTCTGCCCGACGCCCGCCATGGAGACCAGGATGACGCCGGGGTTGATCTCGGCCATCCGGTCGTAGCCCAGCTCCCAGCGGGCGAGCACGCCGGGGCTGAAGTTCTCGACCACGATGTCGCAGCGGGCGACGAGCCGCCGCAGGATCCCCAATCCCTCCTGGGTCCGCAGGTTGAGCGCCACGCTGCGCTTGTTGCGGTTGTAGTTGAGGAAGTAGCCGCTGTCGTCGAAGCCGGCGTCGGGGCGCAGCCGCATCGAGGGGGCGAAGCGGGTGGGGTCCTGCCGGTGCCGGGACTCGATCTTGATGACGTCCGCGCCGTGCTCGGCCAGCGTCTTGGTCGCGTACGGGCCGGCCAGCACCCACGTCAGGTCCAGTACGCGGACGCCGTCCAGCACCCGGCGGGCCGGGCCGACGGTCGGGCGGGAGGGCCGCCGGCCGCGCGGGCTCCCGGTCCGCCAGGGTGCCGCCGGGTCGGCCCGGTCCGGGGCGGCGAGCCGTACCGGCCGGGGCAGGCCGGGCGCGGGGAAGGGGAAGCCGACGTCGAGCACGCCCTCCTCCGGCAGGTCCGGCCCGTGCACGCGGGTGAAGAAGTCGCGGGCGGCGAGCTGCTCGTTGGCGGTCAGGCGGGCGGCCGTGCTGACCTCGGCCCAGGGCAGCGCCCGGCGGCGGCCCTCCCGCGCCAGCTCCGTACGGGGGCGGCGGGCGGCGAACCCGGCCACGATCCGGTCCACGTGCTCGCGGCCCTGCCAGCGCAGGACCGGGTCGGCCCACTTCGCGTCGGTGAGGTCCGCCGCCTCGCCGTGCTCGGCCATCCAGGCCAGCAGGTCGGTCCACATGCGGTCGCTGCCGGAGTACCCGCCGGCGACGTGACCGTCTGCGGCGGCGAAGACGCGGTGCGCCACGTGCTCGTACACGCCGCCGTTGCGCGAGGGGTGCCGCCCCGCGTGGATCCACGCGATGGCGGCCGTCTCCAGGGTCGCGGCGACCGCCTCCTGCGCGGAGACGTCGATGAGCTGCCCGCGACCGGTGCGGTCGCGGGCGATGACGCCGAGCAGCGCCGCGATCGCCAGGTGGGCGCCCGCGAGCTGGGCCGCCTGCTCGCGCGGCGGCGCCTTGGGCGGCAGACCCGGCTTGCCGCCCAGCCAGGCCATCCCGCCGGCCGCGGCGGCGACCAGGTCGCCGGCCTCCCGGTCGCGCCACGGTCCGGTCAGGCCGAACGGCGTGACGACCGCGTGGACGCTCCCCTCCCAGCGCGAGCGCGGCTCCTCCCCCGTGACGGTCAGGCCGCGCAGGCCGCCGCGCGGGCCGCTCTCGATGACGACGTCGGCCTGCGCCGCGAGCTCGTCCAGGCGCGCCTCGCCCGCGCCGCCCTCGGGCAGCCGCACCAGGCGTTTGCCGGCGTGCCAGTGCAGGTCGTCCGCCCGTGGCAGTTCCGCGTCGGCCGGACGTTCGACCCTGACCACGTCGGCGCCGAGGCCGACCAGCAGCCGGGCCCCCTGAAAGGCCAGTTCGTCGGTGAGGTCGAGGACCCGCAGGCGATCGCCGCGCCCGTTCTCCTCCATGCCGTTCTCCCTTCGCAGCCCGTTCTCCCTGTCGCGGGACGTGCCGGGGCCGACCGTAGGGGCCGGGCCACCGGGCGGGCGACCGCAACGGTCTGCCCAGCGGGACGACTCGCCGGTGTCAGGGCGCGGCACGGCCGCGGTCGGCGTCCCAGGTGTCCGCCGTGACGCCCTGATCGCGCAGCTCCCCCTTGACGACCTTGGTGGCGGTGTTGCGCGGCAGCTCGCCGAGGACGCGCACGTAGCGCGGAACGGCGTGCCGCGGCAGCCGCTCCAGGCACCAGGCGCGCACGGCCCGCGGCTCGATCGCCGCCCCGCCGGCCACGGCCACCGCGACGAGCAGTTCCTCCTCAGTCAGCTCGGAGGGCACGCCCACGGCGGCGGCGTCCAGGACGCCCGGCATCGCCGCCACCACCCGCTCGACCTCCCAGGTCGCGATGTTCTCGCCGCGCCGCCGGACGACGTCCGCGCGCCGGCCGGCGAAGTGCAGGAAGCCGTCCTCGTCGAACCGGCCGCGGTCGCCCGTGTGGAACCAGCCGTCGCGCACGACCGCGCGGGTGGCCGCGGGGTCGCCCACGTACTCGCTGAAGGTCGTCCAGGGGGTGCGCGGCCGTACGGTGATCTGCCCCGGTCGCCCGCACGGCACCGGGCGGCCGTCGTCGTCCCTGATCACCACCTCGTACTCGGGCACCGGCCGCCCCGCCGCGCCGGGACGGTGGTCGGCGGAGCTGCCGGCCGCGACGTCGCCGAGCTCGGTGCAGGCGTACGCCTCCAGCAACTCCACCCCGAACCGCTCCCGGAAGCGCCGGGCCAGCGCCGCGGGGGCCGGACCGCCGTAGGCGCGGCGTACCCGGTGGCCGGTGTCGTACGGGGTCGCGGAGGTTCGCTCCAGGATGGCGGCCATCGCGCCCATGAAGTTGAAGGCGCTCACCCCTTCGGTCCGGCAGGTCTGCCAGAACCGGGAGGCGGAGAACCTCGGGCGCACCACCAGGACCGCTCCGGAGATCAGCGCCGGCAGCAGGCCCGCGTGCCGGACGTTGATGTGGTTCCACGGGAAGACGTTGAGGAGCACGTCATCGGCGGTGTAGCCCATGCTGCGCACGACGCGCCGGGCGTGCCGGACCCCCGCGAAGTGCGGCAGCAGCGCGCCCTTGGCCCGGCCGGTCGTGCCCGAGGTGGCCATGACCACGGCCGGGTCGGCGGGCGCCGGGCGGTGCCGGGGCAGCGGGCGCCGGTCGGCGAGCAGGTCGTCCAGGATGATCGCCCGCGGCAGCACGCCGGGCTCGCCGTCCACCAGCACCACGCGGTCCATGGTCGCGGCGAACGTGAGCAGGCCGGGGTTGCGGCGCAGCACGTCCGCCCCGGCGATGAGCGTCCTGGCCGTCCCGGCCGCCGGCCGCCGGGCGTCCAGGGCGAGCGGGACCTCGACGGCGCCCAGCCTGGCCAGGGCGAAGACGACGGACACGAGCTCCGGCCCCGGTTCCAGGCAGGTGAGGACGTGGTCGCCGGGAGCGATCAGCCGCGCGAGGCCGCGGGCGGCGGCGACGGCCAGGTCATGGCACTCGCCGACGCCGAGGGCGCGTCCGTCCGCGAACCTGGCGAGCCCGGCGCCGGGTGTCACCGCCGCCCGGCGTTCGAGGAGGTCGAACATGGTCTCAGGAGCCGCCGTGACGTCGTCGTGGTGCTGATCGGTCATGGTGTTCCTCGTTGAGCTGTGGTTCCGGCCACCGGACCGAGAACCTCGGGGCGGCGGGCACGTCTGCGGACGATGAGGGGATGAATCAGAGATCAGAGACATCGGGCCCCCGTGTCGTCCTCGTCACCGGCGGGACGAGCGGTATCGGCCTCGGCATCGCCACCGCGTCGCTCGCCGCCGGCCACCGGGTGGCCGTCCTCGGCCGCGACCCGCGCCGCTGCGCGGAGGTGACCGCCGCGCTCGACCCCGGCCGGATCATGGCCCTGCCCTGCGACACGACGGACGAGGCCGCGCTGAGGGCCGCGGTGGGCACGGTGGCCGGCCGGTGGGGGCGCATCGACGGCCTGGTCACCTCGGCGGGCCGGCTGGCCAGGGGTTCGGTGGAGACCCTGGACACCGAGGTGTTCCGGGCCTGTCTGGAGACCAACGTGCTGGGCACCTGGCTGGCGGTCCGGGCGGCTCTGCCCCATCTGCGCCGCTCCCCGGCCGGACGGATCGTCACGATCGGGTCCGTCCTGGGCGGGGTGGGTGCCGCGGAGCGGTCGGCGTACAGCGCCACGAAAGGGGCGGTCGCGGCGCTGACCCGCTCGCTCGCGCTGGAGCTGGCGGACACCGGCATCACCGTGAACTGCCTGGCCCCCGGGCCGATCCGGACCGAGATGAACACGGGCGCGGACGACCTGGAGACGCAACGGGCGCTGCTGGCCAGGGTGCCGCTCAAGCGGTGGGGCACCCGGGGCGAGGTGGCGCACATGGCCTTGGCGTTGCTCAGCGAGGAGTCCTCCTTCGTGACCGGCGCCGTCGTCCCGGTGGACGGCGGCTACTCGGCAGGGTGAGGGCGGCGTGCGGGCAGGGTGCGGGCGGCGTGCGGGC
>NZ_SSXE01000301.1 GCF_021699195.1 Nonomuraea sp. MG754425
GGGCCGGACCGGGGGTGGGCACAGACCCGATTATCCACGCGGGATCTCGGTCGCCAATGCGTCGTTTTACTCACCCAAGTCGGAGACAATCGGTCAACTCAGTCAGTAACCATCCGTGTCGTGATAAACACGTTATGTAGTCGCTGTCATCCGTTGGAACGGTCGAAGCGTGAATCTCATGCACATCGCGTGCATCACTCGTTTCATCGGAAGGAAAGCCGTGGCTATCAAGGTTCGAGGCGGGCGCACGATCACGCTCGCCGCCGTCGGGGCGCTGGCCGCCTCGCTGCTCGCTGTGGGTGGCGTCGCCACCGCCTCGTCCGCCGCCTCCGAGGTGCACGCCTGCGTGCACAAGAAGACGCGCTACGCCCGCATCGTCAACCCGACGACGAAGTGCAGGAAGACGGAGGAGCGCATCCTGATCGGCGGCTCGGCCACCTCGACGACCACCGTCCAGACGGGCGAGCAGGGCAGGCAGGGCGAGCGCGGCCCGGCCGGTCCCCAGGGCAAGCAGGGCGTCCAGGGCTCGCAGGGCGAGACCGGCCCGCAGGGCCCCAAGGGCGTCACGGGGCCGGCCGGCCCGCAGGGTCCGAAGGGGGAGCAGGGTGAGCCCGGCAAGACCGGCGAGACCGGCCCTCAGGGCAAGACGGGCGCGACCGGCCCGCAGGGCCCGAGGGGGGAGCAGGGCCGCCAAGGGGAGCAGGGCCGACAGGGCGAGCAGGGCCGCCAGGGCATCCAGGGCCCGAAGGGCACCGACGGCGCGCGCGGCCCCGAGGGCCCGAAGGGCGACCGCGGCCTGCAGGGTCCCCAGGGCCCGCAGGGTCCGAAGGGTGAGCCCGGCACCGGCGCGGGCTTCACCACCTACACCGTCACCGCGAGCATCAGCGGTTCCTCCGGCACCGCCTCGTGCAGGAACGGCGACCCGGTGACCGGCGGCGGCTTCACCGTCAGCTCGAAGTACCAGGTCACCGGCAGCGCGCCGGGCAACGGCTCCTGGACCGTCAGCGTCGCCAAGAGCAGCAACGACCCGCACGGCGCCGACGCCCAGACCTACGGCCAGAGCGGCGGCGGCAGCGCGGGCACGGTCTACGCGGTCTGCCTGGGCAAGAAGGCGTAACGCGGTCTGGGCGAGAAGGCGTGACACCGAAGGGCCGGCACGGAACCCGTACCGGCCCTCACTGGCGATGAACTCAGCCGAACAGCGCGGGAAGCGCGCTCGTGTGCGTTTCCCGCAGCTCCGCCACGGAGACCTCGAACACGTCCTTGACGACCAGCGAGTCGCCGCCGGTCACCCCGAGCCCGTAGCACGGCACCTCGTGCCGCCCGCACAGCGAGGCGAACTCGTCGTACGCCTCGGGCCGCACCACGACCAGCGCCCGCGCGGCCGACTCGCTGAACAGGTCGATGAACGCGTCGCCGCTCAGCTCCACGCCGGCCCCGACGCCCCGCGCCAGGCAGGACTCGGCCAGCGCGACGGCCAGCCCGCCGTCCGACAGGTCGTGCGAGCCCTCCAGCAGCCCCCTGCGGGCCGCCTCCACCAGCACGGTCGCCAGCGCCCGCTCCGCCGCCAGGTCCGCCTGCGGCGGCAGCCCGCCGAGGTGGCCGTGCTCGACGTTGGCCCACTCGGACCCGCCGAACTCCGCGCCGGTGTCGCCGAGCAGCACGACCCGCAGCCCCTCGCGGACGAACCCGGACGGCACCCGCCTGGCCACGTCGTCGATGACGCCGAGCACGCCCACGACCGGCGTCGGGTGGATGGCCGTCGTGCCGGTCTGGTTGTAGAAGGAGACGTTGCCGCCGGTGACCGGCACGCCCAGCGTGCGGCAGGCGTCGGCCAGGCCGCGCACGGCCTCGGCGAACTGCCACATGACCTCGGGGTCCTCGGGGGAGCCGAAGTTGAGGCAGTTGGTGACGGCCAGCGGCTCCGCGCCGGTCACGGCCACGTTCCGGTACGCCTCGGCGAGCGCGAGCTGCGCCCCCGCGTACGGGTCGAGCTTGGCGTAGCGGCCGTTGCCGTCGGTGGCGAGCGCGATGCCCCGGGTCGTCGGCTCGGCGCCCTCCATGACCTCCGAGATGCGCAGCATGCCGGCGTCGGCCGGCTGGGCCAGCACGGTGTTGGAGCGCACGTACCGGTCGTACTGGCCGGTCACCCACTCCTTGGAGGCCAGGTTGGGGGAGCCGAGCAGCCTGAGCAGGGTGGCTCGCAGGTCGGTGGGGCGCTCCAGGCGGTCGGGCGTGTCGGCGTTGAGCGCGGACTGCCCGGCAGGCTCGTGGAAGGGCCGCTCGTAGACGGGGCCGTCGTCGGCGGCGGTGCCCGGCGGGATGTCCACGATGATCTCGCCGTCCCAGGTCATGACCAGGCGGCCGGTGTCGGTGACCTCGCCGATGACGGCGGCGGGCACGTCCCACCGCTCGCAGATCGCCATGAACGCGGGGATGTCGTCCGGCCGGACGACGGCCATCATGCGCTCCTGCGACTCGCTCATGAGGATCTCCTCGGGCCTGAGCGAGGGGTCGCGGAGCGGGACGAGGTTGAGGTCGACCGCCATGCCGCCGGTGCCCTTGGCGGCCAGTTCGGTGGTGGCGCAGGAGACGCCGGCCGCGCCGAGGTCCTGGATGCCGACGACCACGTCGGCCGCGTACAGCTCCAGGCAGCACTCGATGAGCAGCTTCTCCATGAACGGGTCGCCCACCTGCACGGCGGGCCGCTTGGCCTGCGACTCGTCCTCGAACGTGGCGCTGGCCAGCACCGAGGCGCCGCCGATGCCGTCGGGGCCGGTGGAGGCGCCGAACAGGACGACCTTGTTGCCGGGGCCCGGCGCGGTGGCCAGCTTGATCTGGTCCTTGCGCAGCAGGCCCACGCACAGGGCGTTGACCAGCGGGTTGCCGAGGTAGCAGGGGTCGAAGACGACCTCGCCGCCGATGTTGGGCAGGCCCAGGCAGTTGCCGTAGCTGCTGATGCCCTCCACGACGCCGGGCAGCACCCGGCGGGTGTCCACGGCGTCGGCGGCGCCGAAGCGCAGGGCGTCCATGACGGCGATCGGGCGCGCGCCCATCGACATGATGTCGCGTACGATCCCGCCGACGCCGGTGGCCGCGCCCTGGTGCGGCTCGACGTACGACGGGTGGTTGTGCGACTCGATCTTGAACGTGGCCGCCCAGCCGTCGCCGATGTCCACCACGCCGGCGTTCTCGCCCATGCCCACGAGCAGCGCCTCGGACTTCGGCGCCTTGCTGGCGAACTGCCTCAGGTGCACCTTGGACGACTTGTACGAGCAGTGCTCGGACCACATGACGCTGTAGATGGCCAGCTCGGAGCCGGTGGGACGGCGGCCCAGGATCTCTTTGACCCGGTCGTACTCGTCCTGCTTCATGCCCAGTTCGGCGAAGGGCATCGGCTCGTCGGGGGTCTCGGCCGCCCGCTTCACGCTGTCGGTCATGCGTTCACCAGGTTCTTCAGGATGGAGGTGAAGATGCCGAGGCCGTCGGTGCTCGGCGCGCCGACCAGGTCCTCGACGGCGTGCTCGGGGTGGGGCATGAGCCCGACCACGTTGCCCGCCTCGTTGCGGATGCCCGCGATGTCGTTGAGCGAGCCGTTGGGGTTGCCGAGGTAGCGGAACACCACGTGGCCGCCCGCCTCCAGCGCGGCCAGGGTGTCGTCGGAGGCGACGTAGCGGCCCTCGCCGTGCTTGATCGGCAGGACGATCTCCTGGCCGGGCTCGAAGGAGCCGGTCCAGGCGGTCGCGTTCTGCTCGACCCTGAGCCGCTGGTCACGGCAGACGTAGTGGAGCGAGGCGTTGCGGGTCAGCGCGCCGGGCAGCAGGTGCGCCTCGCAGAGGATCTGGAAGCCGTTGCAGGTGCCGATGACCGGCAGCCCCGCCTTCGCGGCGGGGACGAGTTCCTCCATGAGCGGCGCGAAGCGCGAGATGGCGCCGCAGCGCAGGTAGTCGCCGTAGGAGAAGCCGCCGGGCAGGAAGACGGCGTCCACTCCTCTCAGGTCGTGGTCGGCGTGCCACAGCGGCACCGGCTCCGCGCCCACGAGGCGCACGGCTCTGGCGGCGTCCTGGTCGTCGAGAGTTCCTGGAAACGTGACTACGCCCACGCGGGCAGAGCTCATGACTGTCGTCCCCTCCGGAGGAATGCGCGCGCGACCGTCCTTTCGGGGCGGACGGCGGTGCCATCAGATTATCGGGTGCTCCCGGATGGTCCGCATCGACTCGGTGGTCGAGTGAAGCCGCAGCTCAGACGGCGGCCAGCTCGCGGGGACGGGCGTCGGCGCCGTCGTCCCAGGCGAGGAGCTTGCGCAGGTGGACCGTGGTGCCCCGGCCGGGGGTCACGCCGAAGGAGATCTCGTCGACGACGCTGCGCATGATCAGCAGGCCGCGGCCGTTCTCGGTGTCGGGAGGCGGGAACTGGCGGGGCATCGTCGGCAGCCCGTCGCCGTTGTCGGCCACGCGTACGTCGCACTGACCGGCGCCGATCGCCGCCGTCACCTCGTAGCGGTTGGCCGGCCCTCCGTGCCGGACCGCGTTGGAGCACGCCTCGGACACGGCGAGCAGCATGTCGGCGATGCAGGTCTCACTCACGTTGAGTGACCGCATGGCATCGCCTAGCACTCGCCTGACCATCGGTATGCCGATCGCATCCCGAGGCAGCGCCAACGAGAACTCAATGTCCACCGGACTCCTCCGGGTGCCGGAATCTCACCTGGAGTAGGTTTCCCTGAGAAAACGGGGCTAACCGCAAAATCACGTTGTTGTTATTTAGTGTTGGCACGCCCGTGGCATTGTGGCATGGCCCAACCGGGCTTTAACCGCCCCAGGGGAAATCGGGGCGGCAAATGTGCCTTAGCCCTCGACGCGGACGCGGTAGTCCTCGATCACCGTGTTGGCGAGCAGGGTTTCCGCCATCTTGCGCACTTCGTCGAGCGCCGCGTCGTCGGCGGGGCCGTCGAGTTCGACCTCGAAGCGCTTGCCCTGGCGCACGGCCGAGACGCCGGAGAAGCCCAGCCTGGGCAGAGCCCTGGCTATGGCCTGACCCTGCGGGTCGAGGATCTCGGGCTTCAACATGACGTCCACGATGACGCGGGCCACAGCGTTCCTCCTGGGAGCGGTGGGTGGATGGGAAGCACAGCCTACCGGCGCGTGTGGCAGCCGATACAACGGGAACGGGGAGGACATGGGGCTTGCGCACAGGGCTGTGCTGTCTGCCACGATGGCCCCAAAAGCGTACGAACCACCACCTCGCGGTTCGGCGTTAGGTAAGGCTGGCCTAAGGTGGCAATCCCATCGAGTCCGGCCCCGACCAGCAGGAGTGGCGCATGACGACAGACGCCTCGAGCGGCGCGGGAGCACCGCCTGAGCTCGTCCAGTTGCTCACCCCCGAGGGCGAGCGGGTCGAGCATCCCGACTACGACATCGACCTGACGCCGGAGGAGGTCCGGTCGCTCTACCGCGACCTCGTGCTCGTCCGCCGCGTCGACCTGGAGGCCGTGGCGCTGCAACGCCAGGGCGAGCTGGGCATCTGGGCCTCGCTGCTGGGCCAGGAGGCCGCCCAGATCGGCTCCGGCCGCGCGCTGACCGACACCGACATGGCCTTCCCCACCTACCGCGAGCACGGCGTGGCGTGGTGCCGTGACGTCGACCCGGTCAAGCTGCTCGGCCTGTTCAGGGGCGTCAACCACGGGGGATGGGACCCCAAGGAGCACAACTTCCACCTGTACACGATCGTGATCGGCAGCCAGACCCTGCACGCGGTCGGCTACGCCATGGGCATCCAGCGCGACGACGCCACCGCGGCGACCATCGTCTACTTCGGCGACGGCGCCACCTCGCAGGGCGACGTCAACGAGTCGTTCATCTGGGCCAGCGTGTTCAACGCGCCGATCGTGTTCTTCTGCCAGAACAACCAGTGGGCCATCTCCGAGCCGCTGGAGAAGCAGACCCGCATCCCCCTCTACCGGCGGGCCTCCGGGTTCGGGTTCCCGGGCATCAGGGTCGACGGCAACGACGTGTTCGCCTGCCTGGCCGTCACCCGCAAGGCGCTCGAAGCCGCCCGTACCGGGCAGGGGCCGACGCTCATCGAGGCGTTCACGTACCGGATGGGCGCCCACACCACCACCGACGACCCCACGCGCTACCGCGTGGCCAGCGAGCTGGAGGCGTGGAAGCTCAAGGACCCGATCGAGCGGGTCAAGGCGTACCTGTTCAAGAACGAGCACGCCGACCAGGCGTTCATCGACGCCGTGGCCGCCGAGGCCGACCAGCTCGGCGCGGACCTGCGCCGCCGCTGCCTGGCCATGCCCGACCCCGAGCCGCTCGACATCTTCGACCACGTCTACCGCGAACCCCACCCCCTGATCGATCGGGAGCGCGCCGAGTTCGCCGCCTACTTGGAGGGGTTCCGTGACTGAGCGAAGCGAAGGCACCGACCGGCGCGGCACGACGGTCACGGCGCTCGCGAAGGAGGCGTCATGACGGTGCTGAGCCTGTCCAAAGCCCTCAACGAGGGCATGCGCAGGGCGATGGAGGACGACCCGAAGGTCCTCATCATGGGCGAGGACGTCGGCAAGCTCGGCGGCGTGTTCCGGGTCACCGACGGCCTGCAGAAGGATTTCGGCGAGGACCGTGTGATCGACACGCCGCTGGCCGAGTCGGGCATCATCGGCACCGCGATCGGGCTGGCGCTGCGCGGCTACCGCCCGGTGTGCGAGATCCAGTTCGACGGCTTCGTCTTCCCGGCCGCCGACCAGATCATCACGCAGCTCGCCAAGATGCCGATGCGCTCGCTGGGCGCGATCAAGCTGCCCGTCGTCGTCCGCATCCCCTGCGGCGGCGGCATCGGCGCGGTCGAGCACCACAGCGAGTCGCCCGAGGCGTACTTCACCCACACGGCCGGCCTGCGCGTCGTGTCCTGCTCCAACCCGGCCGACGCCTACACCATGATCCAGCAGGCCATCCGCAGCGACGACCCCGTGCTCTTCTTCGAGCCCAAGCGCCGCTACTGGGAGAAGGCCGAGATCGACACCGCCTCCACCGACTGGTGGCCCCCGCTGCACTCGGCCCGGGTCGTGCGCCCCGGCGACGACGTCACGCTGCTGGCCTACGGCCCCATGGTGAAGACCTGCCTGGAGGCCGCCACCGCGGCCGAGGAGGACGGGCGCTCACTGGAGGTCATCGACCTGCGCTCGCTCAACCCGCTGGACGAGCCGCTGGTGATGGAGTCCGCGCGGCGCACGGGGCGGGTCGTGGTCGTCCACGAGGCCCCGGTCAACAGCGGCTTCGGCGCGGAGCTGGCCGCCCGGATCACCGAGCAGTGCTTCTACCACCTGGAGTCCCCCGTGCTGCGGGCCGGCGGCTTCTCCACCCCCTACCCCCCGTCGAAGCTGGAGGAGCACTACCTGCCCGACCTGGACCGGGTGCTCGACGCCGTCGACCGGACCTTCGGGTACTGAGGGGGTTGCGCGATGCGACGCGAGTTCAAGCTCCCGGACGTCGGCGAGGGGCTGACGGAGGCCGAGATCGTCCGCTGGCACGTCAAGGCGGGCGACACGGTCAAGGTCAACCAGATCGTGGTGGAGATCGAGACGGCCAAGTCGATCGTCGAGCTGCCCATCCCCTGGGACGGCGTGGTCACCGGCCTGATGGCCGAGGAGGGTGACACGGTCGACGTCGGCGTGGCCATCATCGCGGTGGACACCACCGAGCCGGGCGAACCGGCCGCTGGGGGCATCACCGCCGCCCTGGCCGAGGAGATGGTCCCGAAACCGCCGGAGGAAGGAGCGGTGGAGCCGGGCGCCCACGGCAGCCCGGCCCCGAAGGAGGAACGCCAGGCGGTCCTGGTCGGCTACGGCGTCAAGGTCGGGGCCACCAAACGCCGGCCGCGCAGGCAGGCCGCACCCGGCATGCCCGCCAACCCGGTGGCCAACCCGTCCCGGGTCGAGGTGGACACCCCGACCGCCCCGACCGCCC
>NZ_SSXE01000302.1 GCF_021699195.1 Nonomuraea sp. MG754425
GCCTGGCCGACGCCAAGGCGCTGACCGACCGGACGCTCGCCCCGTCGGTCAAGAGCGTCTCGCCCGTGGTGAACGCCTCCTCCTCCACCGCCTCCTACGGCGCGGCCAGCCACTCGATCGCGCAGTTCGTCGGCACGTACCCGAGCTATTTCGAGGCCGTCAACAAGTCCGTCGCCAAGGGCACGTACTTCTTCAACGACGACGTGCTGGCCGCCAGGAAGGTCGTGGTGCTCGGCCAGACCGTGGTGGAGGAGCTGTTCGGGACCGTCGATCCGATCGGCAAGCAGGTCAGCGTGTCGGGGGTGCCGTTCACGGTGGTCGGCGTGCTGAAGGAGGCCGGGTCCACCGGCATGCAGGACGCCGACGACGTGGCCGTGGCGCCGCTGCCGGCCGTCCAGCAGAGCCTGAGCGGGTTCGGCTCGCTCGGGCAGATCGTCGTGCAGGCCACCGGGACGGAGGCCACGACGTCCGCGCAGGCCGAGGTCACGGCTATCCTCAACCAACGACACGGCATCACCGACAACAACCCCGACTACCGCGTGCTCAACCAGGCGACCCTGCAGGAGACCGTCAGCGCGGCGACCGGCACCTTCACGGTGCTGCTGGGCGCCGTCGCCGCGATCTCGCTGCTGGTGGGCGGCATCGGCATCACCAACATCATGCTGGTGACGGTCACCGAGCGCACCCGCGAGATCGGCATCCGCAAGGCGATCGGCGCGCCCAGGAGCGCGATCCTGGGCCAGTTCCTGATGGAGGCGACGTTGCTGAGCCTGGTCGGGGGGCTGTCAGGGGTGCTGGTGGCGTTCGTGGGGACCCGGTTCACCATCGCCGGCATCGAACCGGTGCTCGTGCCGTCGTCGGTGGCGCTGGCACTGGGCGTGTCACTGGGCATCGGGCTGTTCTTCGGCAGTTATCCCGCCAACAGGGCGGCCAAGCTCAGGCCGATCCAGGCACTGCGCCACGAGTAAGGAGATATGGACATGGACAGGGACAGGGACAAGCTGGACTCCTCTCCGTTCCCCGACGACCTGGGCGAGGAACTGGCCGCCCGGCCCGCCAAGGGCTTCTCCAAGGTCACGCTCGCGCTGGCCGCCGGGGTCGTGCTGGTGGCCGGGATCCTGATCGGCATCCAGGCGGTGAACTGGTTCGGCACCGGTGACTCCGCGCAGGCCGCCGGCGGGCCGCAGCGCCCCATGGGCGGCGGGTACGGTCAGCAGCAGGACGGGACCGGCGGCCAGCGCGGCCAGTTCCCCGGCGGCGGCCAGCAGCCGGGAGGCGGCGGCCAGCGGATGGGCGGCGGCACCGTCGGCACGGTCGAGAAGGTCGAGGACGGCAAGGTGTACGTCAAGACGATGGACGGCGCCACCGTCACGGTCACCACCGACGACCGGACCACCGTGCAGATCTCCAAGCCCGGTAAGGTCTCTGACCTGGAGGCCGGCGCCTCGATCGTGGTGCGCGGGCAGCAGGGCGCCGACGGCGCGGTCACGGCCACCTCGATCAGCCAGGGAGGCCAGGGATTCCAAGGAGGCGGCCCGCGATGAACGAACCCGAGGCCAGGCTGCTGGTGGTCGACGACGAGCCCAACATCAGGGAGTTGTTCTCGGCCAGCCTGCGCATGGCCGGGTTCGAGGTCCTCACCGCGGCCGACGGCAAGGAGGCCCTGCGGGTGGCCGAGGAGAGCTCGCCCGACCTGGTGATGCTCGACGTGATGCTGCCCGATCTGGACGGCCTGGCGGTCGCGGGCAGGCTGCGGTCCCGCGGCCGCCGGGTCCCGGTGCTGTTCGTCACCGCCAAGGACACCTCCGAGGACCGGATCGCCGGCCTCGGGCTCGGCGAGGACTACGTGACCAAGCCGTTCAGCCTGGAGGAGGTCATCGCCCGGATCCGGGCCGTGCTGCGCAGAACCCGGCGCGGCGTCCCGCCGCCGAACCGGCTGCGGGTGGCCGACCTGGAGCTGGACGAGGAGAGCCACGAGGTCTGGCGCGACGGCACGCCCGTGCGGCTGTCGCCGACGGAGTTCCGGCTCCTGCAGTACTTCATGCTGAACGTGGGCCGGGTGCTGTCCAAGACGCAGATCCTCGACCACGTCTGGAACGGCGACTGGCGCACCGACGTCGGCCTCGTCGAGTCGTACGTGTCCTACCTGCGCCGCAAGGTGGACACCGGCGAAGGCAAGTACCTGCACACCCTGCGCGGGGTGGGTTACATCCTGCGCCCGCCGCGAGTATGAGCGGGCTGCGGAAACAACTGTCCAGGGCGCCGCTCTGGCTGCGCCTGGTCTCGGCCACCCTGCTGCTGGTCACCCTCGCCATCACGCTGACCGGCCTGTTCGCCGTCCGGCTGCTGCGCAGCTACCTCGTCGAGCGGGTGGACCAGCAGCTCCGCGTGGCCACCGCGCCGCGCGACCCGCCCCCGCTGCCCGTGGAGCCGCGTCCCGGCGTCCGGACGCAGCGCTACTTCGGCCTGTTCCACGGCGTGATCCTGGGCCCCGACGGCAGCCTGCTGCGGACGATCAGCGAATCCACCGAAGAGCACACGCCCGACCTGCCCCACCTGACCCTCTCCGACGCCGTCGAGCACAGGGGGCGGCCCTTCACCGTGGAGTCCCGCGACGCGGGCGGTCCGAGCTGGCGGGCCGTCGCCGTGCCGACGCGCGACGGCCAGATCCGGATGATGGCCATCAGCACGGCCGACGTGGACGCGACGGTCTCCCAGCTCGTCCTGATCGTGGCGGTCGGCGGCGGCGGCACGCTGGTCGTGCTCGGCCTGGCCTGCCACTGGCTGGTCCGCCGCAGCCTGCGTCCCCTGGGCGAGATCGCGCGCACCGCGAACGACATCGCCGGCGGCGACCTGTCCCGCCGGGTGCCCATGTGGGCCGGCACCACCGAGGTCGGCAAGCTCGGCCGCTCGCTCAACACGATGCTCGCCCAGATCGAGGTGGCCGCGCGCGAGCGTGAGGAGGCCGCCGCGTCGGCCCGCAGGTCCGCCGACTCGGCCCGAAAGTCCGCCACCGCCGCCAGGCGCTCCGAGGAGCTGATGCGCCGCTTCATGGCCGACGCCTCCCACGAGCTGCGCACGCCGCTGACCTCGATCAGGGGTTTCGCCGAGCTGTACCGGCTGGGGCAGGAGAAGGACCTGGCCGAGGCCGTGCGGCTGCTGGGCCGCATCGAGGGGCAGGCGGCCCGGATGGGCCTGCTGGTGGAGGACATGCTCCTGCTCGCCCGCCTCGACCAGCGGCGCGAGCTGGCGATGCGGCCCGTGGACCTGCTCAGCCTGGCCGCCACCGTCGTCATCGACGCCCAGACGCTCGCGCCCGACCGGCGGATCGAGCTGGCCCGGCTGTTCGGCGGCGAGGGCGACGTGGTCGTGACCGGTGACGAGCCCCGCCTGGCCCAGGTGATCAACAACCTCGTCACCAACGCGCTCACCCACACCCCGCCCGGGACCGCGTTCCAGGTGCGCGTGGGCATGACCGGCGACCAGGCCGTGGTGGAGGTGGCCGACGAGGGGCCCGGCTTCTCCGAGGAGGTGGCCGAGCGGGTGTTCGAGCGGTTCTACCGGGCCGACCCCGCCCGTGGCACCGGCGGGTCGGGGCTGGGGCTGTCGATCGCGGCCACGCTGGCGGAGGCGCACGGCGGCATCGTGACGGCGGAGAGCGAACCGGGCAAGGGCGCGCTGTTCCGGGTGATCCTCCCGGTCGCCGGGCGTCAGCCGAAGGCGTAGCCGTACAGGCCGCCGCTCTGGTCGAGCTGCCGTACCTTGCCCAGCTCGACCCGTCCGGACGCCCGCTTGCCCGGCGCGTACATGATCAGTCCCTGGTCGGGCGCGGCCACCACCAGCCCGTCCACCGGACGCCGCCGGCTCTCCAGCGACCGGTAGCGCTCCCAGCCCGGCAGCGCCGCCACCGACGCGCCGAAGTCCTGCCCCTTGCCCTTCACCAGCAGGTTCCCCGCCCGCGTCAGCCCGCCCGACGCCCGGCCCATGAGCACCTGCACGGCCTTCTCGCCGGGCACGCCGACGGCCAGCTCGTCGATGCCGTCGCCGTTGAAGTCCCCGGCGGCCAGCGACGCGCCGAACCGGTCGTAGTAGCGGGGCTTGCCTTCGAGCGTGTTCTGCGACCACGCCTCGGTCCGGTCGGTACGCAGCCCGGCGCGCGAGCCGTACAGCACGTCCACGGTGCCGTCGCCGTAGTCCATGGCCCGCTGGTTGGCGGTCAGGCCCTCGCCCGGCACGCCGATCGCCAGGTCGTCCTTGCCGTCGCCGTTGAAGTCGCCGGTGGCCAGCGCGGCGCCGAAGTTGTCCCACTTCTCGGCGGCGCCCTTGATGCCGGGCGTGCTCTGCGTGAGCAGGCGGGCGCGCTCGCGCCGCACGTCGATCACCGTGACCGAGCCCTGCCCGTCCATGGTCACGCTGTCGGCGGGCGCGCCGATCGCCAGCTCGTCGATGCCGTCGCCGTCGAAGTCGCCGCTCGCCAGCGCCCCGCCCCACTGGTCGGTGACGCTGGCCCGCTGCCGCACCCACGGCGTCTTCTGCGTGATCCGGACGGGCTCGCGGCCCTTCATCCCGTACACCGTCACCGCCCCGCCGGAGCGGTGGCTCGGCGCGCCGACGGCCAGCTCGTCCCGGCCGTCCCCGTCGAAGTCCCCGGCCGCCAGCGCGGCCCCGAACCGGTCGCTGGACGGCTTGGCCGGCGCCAGCCGCCGCCCGGCGACCAGCCCCTCGGGGGAGCCGTCGAAGATCTGCACGACGCCGTTCCCGTCGCCGCCCGGCACCCGCTCGCCCACGAACTCCTCCGACACCCCGACGGCCAGGTCGGCGCACCGGTCGCCGTTGAAGTCGCCCACGGCCAGCGCCGACCCGAACGAGTCGCCGGGCTCGGCGTCCTGCTGGGTGAGCTTCACCTTCTCGCCCGAGCCGTACATGACGGTGACCGAGCCGGCTCTCGCGTCGTCGTACGGGGCGGCCACGGCCAGGTCGGGACGGCCGTCGGCGTCGAAGTCGAGCGGGTGGCCGCCGCACGCGCGGGCGGCGGCCGGGCCCGCTCCGGAGGCCAGGGGAACGATCAGGCAGGCGGCGAGCAGCGCATTCATACCGGAAGTAATGACCAGGCCGGTCGAACCGGGTCTGAACAGGATGAGAACGGGCCAGGAGGGCAGGATGCACATCGCCCGGCACGGGTCTTCGGAGCACCTGCCGCCGGGGATCCGCCAAGACCGGCAGGTCGGCGGCATCGGGCCGTGCGGAGGGGCTCCGGGGGCATGGGACCGTGCCAGGATAGACGGGTGGACATCGACCTGGCTGATCTGGATTTCTGGCGTAAACCGCTCAAAGAGCGGAATGAGGCTTTCGCCCGGCTCCGGCAACTGGAGCACCCGGTGTTCTTCCCGGAGAAGAAGGTGCCGTTCCTCCGCTCCGGCAAGGGCTTCTACGCCCTCGTCCGCCACACGGACGTGATCGAGGCCAGCCGCAACGCCAAGATCTTCTCCAGCGAGCCGGCCGTCACCAACCCCGAGCCGCCCGGCTGGGTGAAGCAGGTGTTCGGCGAGTCGATGGTCAACATGGACGACCCGCGCCACGCCCGCCTGCGCCGCATCGTGACCCGCTCGTTCAGCCCCCGCATGCTGGCCGGGCTGCAGAACGACATCGAGGCCGCGTGCGCCCGCATCGTCGACGACGTGGTGCGAGACGGTCCGCGCGACTTCGTCACCCAGGTCGCCGCCCGGCTGCCCATCCACGTCATCTGCGACATGCTCGACATCCCGCAGGAACTGCGGGAGAAGGTGCACCAGCACGTCGACATCTCCACCGCCTACACCGGCGTGCGCCCCAGCCTGGCCCGCAGCGTGCAGATGGCCGGCCAGAACATGCTGGCCCTGCTCGCCCTGCAGCGCATGGTCATCAAGCTCGGCCACGAACGCGTCGCCGACCCCAAGGGCGACCTGGTCTCCCTGCTGGTCAACGCCAACCCCGACGGCGAGAAGCTCACCGACAAGGAGCTCGGCTCGTTCTTCTCCCTGCTACTCGTCGCCGGCAACGAGACCGCCCGCAACACGATGGCCCACGGCATCAGGCTCCTCACCGAGAACCCCGCCCAGCGCGAGCTGCTGACGAGCGACTTCGACGCGCACATCAACGGCGCGATCGAGGAGATGGTCCGCTACGTGTCGCCCATCATGCAGTTCCGGCGCACGGTCACCGAGGACTACGCGTTGCGCGGGCTGGAGCTGAAGCAGGGCGACAAGGTCGTGCTCTTCTACGGCTCCGCCAACCGCGACGAATCGGTCTTCCCGAACGCCGACACCTTCGACATCACCCGCGACACCAAGCCGCACGTCGGCTTCGGCGGCCCCGGCCCGCACTTCTGCCTGGGCGCGAACCTGGCCCGGCAGGAACTGCGCACGATGTTCCGCGAACTGCTGACCCGGCTGCCCGGCATCCGGTCGGTGGGCGAGCCCGACCTGCTCCTGTCCAACTTCGACAACAGCGTACGCAGCCAGACGTTCACCTTCTGACCGCGCGGCCGGTGGCGTCAGCCGTCTTCGGCGGCCAGGACGTTGCCCCTGATGGTGAGGAAGGTGATCGCCGCCGCCACCACCATCATCCCCGCGCTGATCAACATGGCCGTCCGGAAGCCCGCGTCGAACACCTGGGGCTGCTCGAACGCGTCGCCCACCAGCCCCACCAGCGGCGGCACGGCGGCCACGGCCAGCAGGCTGCCGGTGCGCGCCACCGCGTTGTTCACGCCGCTGGCCGTACCCGCGTACCGCTCCTCCGCCGAGGCCAGCACGGTCGCCGTCAGCGGCGCCACCGCCGCCGACAACCCCAGCCCGAACACGGTCACCGCCGGCAACACCTGCAGCGGGTACGACGCCCCGAACCCGATGCCGCTCATCAGCACGAACCCGCCCCCCGCCACCAGGAGCCCGGCCGTCATCGGCAGGCGCGGGCCCACCCGCTTGGCCAGATCGCCGGCCCGCGCCGACAGCAGCAGCATCAGAATCGTCGTCGGCAACATCGCCAGCCCGGCCGCGATGGGCGAGAACCCGGACACCACCTGGAGCTGCACCACCAGCAGGAAGAACACCACGCCCATCGCCGCGTACATGAGCAGCGTCACCACGTTCACCGCCGTGAACACCCGGTCGCGGAACAGGCTCACCGGCACCAGCGCCTCGGGCGACCTGCGGATCTCCAGCACCACGAACGCCGCCGCCAGCCCCAGCCCGACCAGCAGCGGCACCGACACCCCCTTCTGGATCAGCCCGTAGGTGACGCCGGCCAGCGCCAGCGCCGCCAGCATCGAGCCGAGCACGTCGAAACGCCCCGCCGCCGCCTCGTCCCTGCTCTCCGGCACGTGCCGGAGCGTGACGAACACCACGAGCGCCGCGAACGGCAGGTTGATCAGGAACGCCCACCGCCAGCCGGCCGTCTGCACCAGCCAGCCGCCCAGCAGCGGCCCGATGGCGCTGGCCACACCCCCGAGCCCGGACCACACCCCCACCGCCCTCGGCCGGTCGTGCCGGACGAACGACGCCTGGATGATCGCCAGCGAGCCGGGCGTCAGCAGCGCCCCGCCGATGCCCTGCAGGGCGCGGGCGCCGATCAGGAACTCGATGTTCGGCGACAGCCCGCACAGCGCCGAGGCGACGGCGAACCAGACCGTCCCGACGAGGAAGATCGTGCGCCGCCCGTAGCGGTCGCCGAGCGAGCCGCCCAGCAGGATCAGCCCGGCCAGGGTCAGCGTGTACGCGTTGATCGTCCACTGCAGGCCGGCCATGCCCGCGTTGAGATCCCGGCCCAGGAACGGCAGCGCGACGTTCACCACCGTGCTGTCGAGCAACGCCAGCCCGGAGCCGAGCACGGTCGCGAACAGGATCCACCGGCCGCGCACCGACCTGAGCTCGACGTGATGCTCGTCCGGGTGCTGCGTCATGAGCCCATCCTGTCACCGGCCCTGCCA
>NZ_SSXE01000303.1 GCF_021699195.1 Nonomuraea sp. MG754425
CGGTCACTCCGATCGCGCCGGTTGCCCTGGTCGGTTCGGGCTGTTCGGCGGTGATCCCGGCGAGTTCCGCGCGTTCGGCGGCCTCCGTGCGTGCGTCGCCGATCGGCGGCTCGGGGACGGGGCGGCCACGGCGAAGGGCGTGTGCCCAGGTCAGGAGCGCGCCCGGATCGGCCACCGGGCCGCCGGGCCCGCGTCCCCCGGCATGGGCCGCGGCGGACTCGGCGCGGACGAGCAGGCGTCGCAGCCCCTCCCGCCGCTCGCCGGAGCGCAGCAATGTCTGCCAGGCCGCGTTGACCGCCGTCGCGGACGCGTGGCGGGCCTGGTGGGCGGCCCCGTCGTCGTGGGCGCGCAGCAGCCGGGCCGTCGCCTCCAGGGCGCGGGCGACCGCGACGCGCTCGGGGCTGTCCGGCCGGAGCAGGCGCGGCGCCATGCCCACCGCCCAGGCGACGAGCCCGCCCAGCACCCCCACCCCGACGTGCAGGGGCAGGTCGGCGAGCCGTTGGTGGGGGACGAAGGCGGCGCTGGCGGCGATGAAGGTGAGCACGACGTTGCCCGGCGGCCCGATCCGGGTCGCGTCGCAGGCGGCCTTGTGCAGCCCCGCGAGGACGGCGGCCACGGCCACCCGGACGGCGACCGAGTCGGTGAGCGCCGCCGTGACGAGGGCGGCGGTGGTGCCGGCCAGCATCCCGAGCACGACCCAGCCCAGCGTCCTGGCCCTGGCCGCGTACGGCAGCGCGTGGCCGTACAGGGCGCACATGGCCCCGGCGGAGGCGTAGAGGGTCAGGTCGAGCCGGCCGGCCAGGAGCAGCGCGAGCAGCACCACGGCGGACGCGGCCACCGCGCTGAGCGCGGGCTTGTGCCAGATGTCGCCGACCGGCCCGAGTCGCAGCGCGGCCCGGACGGGCAGGCGGACACGGGGGCTGAACCGGTGGAAGGGGATGGCACTCACCCCAAAAGCTTAGCAGATGTTTTACTAGTAAAATACCAGGACGAGATAGCATGATCGTGCGGACGCGCAAGCAGCCGAGGAGGACGACCCTGAGCAGCTCGTACGATCTCCTGATCAGGGGCGGGACGCTGATCGACGGCACCGGGGCCCCGCCGCGCCCCGCCGACGTCGCCGTGCGCGCGGGCCGCGTCGCCCACGTCGGCGACCCCGGCGGGGCGAGGGCGTCCGAGGTGATCGACGCCACCGGCCTGGTGATCACCCCCGGCCTCATCGACCTGCACTCGCACGCCGACTTCACCGTGCTCGCCGCCCCCACCGCCGAAGCCTGCCTGTACCAGGGCGTGACCACGCTGGTCACCGGCAACTGCGGCCTGTCGCCCTTCCCCGGCCCGGCCGGGAGCCCATGGCCGGACCTGGCCCGGTTCGCCGCCCGCGTGGACGCCGGACGTCCCGCCGTGAACCTCGCCCCGCTCGTCGGGCACGGGGCGCTGCGGGCCGCCGTCCTGGGGCAGGAGCGGCGTGCCCCCACCCCCGGCGAGCTGGGCCGGATGCGCGGCCTGCTCGCCACGGCGGCGGAACAGGGCGCGTTCGGGCTGTCCACCGGCCTGATCTACGCGCCCGGCTCGTTCGCCGCCGCCGACGAGATCGAGGCGCTGGCCGCCGAGGCGGCCGGCCGCGGCCTGCTGTACGCGACCCACATGCGCGACGAAGGCGACCACCTCATCGAGGCCGTCGAAGAGGCCCTGGCCGCGGCCCGCGCCTCGGGCGTGCGCCTGCAGATCTCCCACCTGAAGGCCATGGGCCCGGCCAACCACGGCAAGGTCGCCCGCGCGCTGGCGCTGATCGACGCCGCCGCCGCGCAGGGCCTCGACGTGGCCTGCGACGTCTACCCGTACACCGCCTCGTCCACGATGCTGACCTCCCGCCTGCCCGGCTGGGCCATGGACGGCGGCGACGACGCCCTGCTCGCCCGCCTCGCCGACCCCGCCACGCGGGAGCGCGTCCTCGCCGGCCTGCGGCCCGCCGTCGGGCGCACGTTCCTGCCCGAGGGGGTGATCATCGCCGACCTGCCCCCCGGCCCGTACGCCGGCCGCGTCGGCGACAGCATCGCCGACATCGCCCGCGACGGCGGCGTGGAGCCGGCCGAGGCCGTGCTCGCGGTGCTGGCGGCGCACCGCGCCCGGGTGCTGATCGTCAACCACGCGATGGCCGAGCGGGACGTCGAGGCCGTGCTGCGCCACCCCTCGGGCGCCGTGGCCAGCGACGGCTGGGTGCTGCGCGCGCCCGGCGACGGGCATCCGCACCCGCGCGGCTTCGGCACCTTCGCCCGCGTCCTCGGCCCCTACGCCAGGGACCGGGGCGTCGTGTCGCCGGCGGAGGCGGTACGGAAGATGACCTCCCTGCCCGCCGCCCGCCTGGCGCTGGCCGACCGCGGCACGGTCGCCCCCGGGCAGGTCGCCGACCTGGCGGTGTTCGACCCCGGCCGCACGACCGACCGCGCCACCTACGACGACCCGTGGCGGTACGCGGCGGGCGCGCGGCTCGTGCTGGTGGCCGGCGAGCCCGTGCTGCGCGACGGCGCGCCCACCGGCGTCCGCCCCGGCCGCACGCTGCGCGGCCCGTCCGCCCGGCGCGGCCCCGAGGGCTAGGGAAAACCCTGGGTCACTCCCCGTCGCGGCCCGCTCACTCCGGTGAGAGCGTGCCGGTGTCCGGGCGCGGGCCCGGACTCCACGTACGACCGGGATGGGTGGGACGAAGATGACCGAGCCATCGAGCGGAGTCGCGAAACAGGAGCTCCAGGACTTCCTGCGCACGGCCGACACGTTGACCCTCGACGACCGCAGGCTGCTGGTCCAGCAGGCGCTGGTGCTCATCGAGCAGAACTACGTGCACCTGCCGCTGAAGGCCGCGATGCACGCCGTCAACCCGGTGCAGCGGCTGCGGCTGCTCGCCGTGCGCCTGGGCCGGCAGACCCCGCAGACCATGGGCCCGGAGTGGCGCTTCCACGCGGAGCTGTCGGAGATCTTCCACTCGGTACGCGACCTGCACACCAACTACCTGCTGCCGCTGCCGTACTCCGGCAAGATCGCCTTCCTCCCGTACGTGATCGAGGAGTACTACGACGACGGCGGCGAGCGTCACTACGTGGTGACCAAGACCGTGCAGGGCTTCTCCGCGCCGGGCTTCGGCGCGGGCGTCGAGGTGACGCACTGGAACGGCGTCCCGATCGACCGGGCGGTGGACGTCAACGCGGCCCGGTTCGCGGGCAGCAACCCGGCCGCCCGGCACGCGCGCGGCCTGCAGTCGATGACGCTCCGGCCGTTGCGCGTCCACGTGCCGCCCGACGAAGCCTGGGTCGTGCTCACCTATGTCGGGCTGGACGGGATCCGGCGGGAGCTGAACGAGACCTGGCGGGTGGCCGACAACCTGCCGCCCTTCGTCAACGCCGACGAGCTGTCCACCGCCGCCGTCGCCCAGGGCCTCGACCTCGGCGCGGACGAGATCGGGCGGGCCCTCAGGCTGCTGTACGTCCCTGAGGCCGCCACCGAGCGGGAGAGCGTCGACGGCGCGGGGCTGACGACCGAGCCGGCCGAGCCGGGCGCGGACCTCCCGACGTCGATGCCGGGCTTCTTCCGCGCCAGGAGCGTCGTGACGCCGTCGGGCGTCTTCGGCCACGTCCGCGTGTTCAGCTTCGGCGTCTCCGACCCCGACGCGTTCGTCCGGGAGTTCGTCCGGCTCGTCGGGCTGCTGCCGCAGAACGGGCTCATCCTCGACGTGCGCGACAACGGCGGCGGGCACATCTACGCCGGCGAGTTCCTGCTGCAGACGCTCACCCCGCACCCGATCGTGCCGGAGCCGACCCAGTTCATCACCACGAACCTGAACCTGCGGATCTGCCGCCAGCACCAGGAGAACCCCACCGGCGAGATCGACCTCGGAGCCTGGTGCCCGTCGATGGAGCAGGCGCTGGAGACGGGCTCGGTCTTCTCCGCCGCCTTCCCCATCACCCCGGCCGACGGGGCGAACGCGCTCGGCCAGCAGTACTTCGGCCCGGTCGTGCTGATCACCAACGCCCTGTGCTACTCGGCGACCGACATCTTCTCCGGCGGCTTCCAGGACCACGGCATCGGCAGGATCCTCGGCACGGACGACAACACCGGGGCGGGCGGCGCCAACGTGTGGACGCACTCGCTGCTCAAGCTCCTGCTCGAACTGCCCTCCCCCACGCCCGACAACCCCTACCGGCCGCTGCCCGGCCAGGCGAGCATGCGGGTGTCGATCCGGCGCTCGCTGCGCGTGCGGGAGCTGGCCGGGACGCCCGTCGAGGACCTCGGGGTGGTGCCCGACTTCCGCCACCGGATGACCCGCGCGGACGTGCTCGGGGACAACGGGAACCTGCTCGCGCGGGCCGGCGAGATCCTGGCCGGGCAGCCGGTGCGGCAGCTCGACGTGCGCCTCGACGCCGGCGGGCTGAGCCTCACCACCACGCTCGTGGACCGGGCCGACGTGCGCCTCGACGGCCGGCCGGTGGCGTCGGTGGACGTGACGCAGCAGGTCACGACCGTGAGCCTGCCGGGGGTGGCGTCGGCACGCGTCGTCCGGGTGGAGGGGTTCCAGGGCGGGGAACTGGTCGCCGCCCGTACGATCCTGCGGCCCTGACGGTCCGGGGGCCGTCAGGCGAGGTCGTTCCGTCCCGAGACGGCGCGATCGGCCTCGGCGACGAGCGGGCTGGCGCGGTGCCGCTGCCAGCCCGCCCGCAGGCGGCGCAACTCGTCCCGCACCCGGGCCGAGGCGATCAGCCGGACGTCGTCGCTGAAGCTCAGGGTGGTCAGGGCGGCCTGGTCGGGATCGCCGGAGCGCAGGAAGGCGTGCGCCGCCCGCAGCCCGATCAGCACCCGCGTGCGCAGCTCGACCGGCCGGCGGCCGTGCATGGACGCGGTGAAGTGGCGGGCGGCGGTCGCGTGGTCGCCGAGCCGGCTCAGGGTCAGGCCGATCTGGTGCTCCAGGGACTCGCGCCGGTAGTTGCCCAGCCACTCGGTCTCCGGCGGGGAGTCGGCCCGTTCGAGCTCAGTCTCCGTGCGGCGCAGCAGGTTCAGGGCGTCCCAGCGGGTGCCGGCCGCCGCGTGCGCCTCGGCGCGCATGCCGGTGATCCACGCCAGCGTGCGCCGCGAGCCGCGCCCGCCGAGCACGGACGCGGCGGCGTCGGCCAGCGCGAGCGCCTCGCCGTCGTGGCCCAGCTCGGCCGCCTGCACCGCCATGCTGCGCAGGGCCGTGGCGCGCAGCACGTGGTCGCCGGCCTCGTCCGCGAGCCGCACGGTGCTGATGTAGTAGCGCTGCGCCAGCGCGTTCGCCCCCGCGTCCATCGCCATGTACGCGGCCAGGTAGCTCAGCTCGGCCGCCGCCGTGAACAGGTCGGGCCTGGAGCGCCCGGAGGCCCGGCCGAGCAGGGGCGTGACCTCCCGCGACAGGTAGGCGGCGACGGAGGCGCGGGCGTGGCCGCCGCCGTACTGGTCGTCGAGGTCGGCGAACGCCGCGGTGGCGGCGCGCAGGCGGGCCACCTCGCCGGCGCCCGCCCGGCCCCCTCGCCCGTGGCCGTGCGCCGGGCCGCGGCTGGGCGTCAGGCCGGAGAGCGCGGCCAGCGTGAACGACGCGGCGCTCAGCACGGTACGGCGGTTGAGCAGGTCGTCCTCCCCCAGCGTGGCCAGGCGGGCGACCGGGTCGCCGTTCCAGGGGTCGTCGGCGGGCGGGACGACGGCCTGATCCGGCCAGCCGAGGTGCGCCGGGCCGAGGTCCGGCCGGTTGAGGCGGCGGCGGAAGGCCACCACGGCGGCGTGCACGGCCTCCGGCCTGGGGACGGTGCCGGTCAGCCAGTGCCCCACCGCCGACCGGTCGTAGTGCAGCCGCTCCCCGATCTCGGCCGCGACGGCGTTGACGTGCTGCGCCGTGGCCGCGTGCGTCCAGCCGGCCTGCTCGATCAGCGTGGCCAGGGCCTGGTTCGACAGCGGGCGGGTGCGGCGTGGCGGCATGGCACCTTCACATCGCTTCACATCGCGGTGCCCTCGACGATGCTCCGTACGCACTGCACCGTCAAGAGAGCTGACCGTGACACGGCGACGGAAGAGGAGACTCCATGACAATGATGGACGGAGCGGCGGCCGAAGTGGCCAACGCCGAGTTACTTGCCGCGCTGGCGGGCCGGCCGCTGGTCGTCGTCGACCGGTCCTGCACCGCCCTGCGCACCGGGTACACCGGCCCCATGCCCGTCGAGGCGCTTCGGCCGGTCCTGAGCATCGGCTGCTCCTCGCCGTGGGACCCGGCGCTGCCCGACATGGCGGTGGCCGCGGAGGAGCACACCCGCACCCGCTCGGTGGCCGAGCGGCGCGGCTGGCTGCGCCGGGTGCGGCACGACGCCGCCCGGCACCTGGTCAAGTTGGACCGCCCGCCCGTCATCGCCACCTCCCACCCGGTCACCCAGTTCCAGGACCCGGCGGGCCCCGGGGTCACGATCGCGGCCGTCGACGCGGGCGTCCGGGCCACGATCGAGGCCCGGCACCTGTTCGACGACCTGCTGCGCGCGGCCGGGGTGCCCGCCGTGGCGCGGATCCGCAGCGTGCCCGCCGAGCGGCTGCCGAGCCTGGCGGAGCTGCGGCGCGCGGTCGGCTCCCAGCGGGTGGTGGTGCAGTCGGGCGGCATGTCGAACGGGCACGGCACCGTGGTCGTGTCCGACGAGGACGGCATGGCCGGGGCGGCGCGGCTGCTGGGCCCGTACCGGGTGGCCGCGTACGTGGAGGGCTGGCCGTGCGCCGTCACCGTGCTCAGCGTCCCGGACGGCGCGGGCGGCGTCAGAGTGTTCGTGGACCGGCCCTCGCACGAGACGACGGGCGCGGCCGAGCTGGGCCTCGGCCCGCTGCGCAGCGCCGGTCACGATTGGTCGCGCCCCTGGCCGGTGCCGGCCGCCGCGCTGCTCATCGAGTGCGCCGAGCGCATCGCGATCTGGGGCTGGCGCAGGTACGGCGTCACCGGGCTGTTCAGCCTGCGCGGCCTGCTCACGCCGGGCGAGCGGGTCTACCTCTCGGCGGTCCGGTGGCACTGCGACGGCGGCACCGAGGTCTCGGCGGTCAACCAGCAGCTCATCGGCGTGCCCCCGTTCATGCTGGCGCACCTGGCGGTGATGCTGGGCGGGCGGGTGAGCTGGCTGCCGGATCCGCAGGACTTCAACCAGCTCAGCCTGCTGCGCGCCACCGAGCGCGGGGGGCCGTTCTCGGTCCGGGTGCGGTTGCGGGGCACGTCCGCGATGCGGATCGCGGCCGGGCGGGGGCCGGGCGTCTACCGGCTGGACCACGCCGACCGGGCCCGCTGGGTGCGCCGTGGCTCGCACCCGGCGCAGGCCCGCGCCGACCAGGGCGAGTTCCTGCTCGCCGACCTGCCGTCGCCGGACGTCGTCTGCCATCCCGGCGCGGACCTGGCCACCGTCGAGGCCGTCACCGAAGGCGGCACCCAGCCCTTCCACGGGCCCGCCAGCATCTCACCGTTCACCCGGCGGGTGGCGGCGGCCGTCGAGCAGCTCTTCCTGCCCTGCGACCCCGGGTGAGGCGACCTGTGGTGATTCAGGAGGCGGCCAGGACGGCGGCCAGCGCCCGCAGGGTGTCCACCGGCGTGCCCGGGGGCGGCGAGACCCGCAGGACGGGCTCGCGCAGGTGCAGCGGGGCACGGGCCGTGGGCACGACGCCGACCAGCAGGGACGCCCCGGCCGCGCGGGCGGCGGCGCGCTCGGCCGTGTCTCCTGGCGGCGGGGTCAGGGTGACGAGCGCCGAGGGCTCGTCGAGCGGCTCGGCCACCCGCCAGCCGCCGGCCCCGTCGAGCAGGGCGCGCGCCGTGCGTCCCAGGTCGGCCAGGTGGGCGTGGACGGCGGGCGGGTCGAGCGCGTGGTGCTCCCCGGCCGCCACGCCGAGGCCCGCCCTGGCGGCGATGGGGCCCTCCGAACTCTCGTAACGCGCCGCCC
>NZ_SSXE01000304.1 GCF_021699195.1 Nonomuraea sp. MG754425
CCACCACGCAGACCACCACGGAAACCGCCACGGCCGCCCCGTCCCCCTCACCGGAGCAGCCCACCGCCGACCCGCTCGGGACGCCCGCGGGCCAGCCCAGGAAACCGCCCGCCGGCACCGGCACGCCCACCGCGATGGCCGCGAGCGCGTCCGGCGTGGTGTGCGGCACGGACAACGGCTCTGTCCTCACCTGGGACCTCACCGCCGCCACCGGCCGGAAGCTCGGCGACGGCGGCCCCCGCACGACGGCGATCGCCCACGGGGAGCGCGACGGCGCGACAGTGATCGCCTCCGGCCACTCCGACGGCCGGATGCGGTTGTGGGGCCCGTCCGGCGAGAGCCTGGCCACGCACAAGGCCGGCGATCCGATCATCGCCGTGACGGTCACGGGCGGCGGCCGGGCGGTGGCGGTGTCGCAGGACTACGACAGCCTGCGGGACCTGCGCGGCACCGTCCGCCTGTGGGACGTCGCCACCGGCGAACAGCTCGGCCCCACCGGCACGGAGCACTTCCAGGGCGTCAACGGCCTGGCCTTCGGCCGCCTCGACGGCGACGACGTGCTGGTGACGGGCGACGGCGCGAACCGCGTACGGGTGCGACCCCTGGCCACGGGTGTGGTGACGCGCACGTTCACGACCGGCGAGGTCGGCGGGATCGAGCGGCTGGCCTGCGGCGAGCTGGGCGGCAAGCCGGTGCTGCTGTCCACGCACCTGGACGCCACCCTGCGCGTCCACGACCTGGCGACGGGCAAGCGCAGGAGGATGTGGCGCTTCGGCGAGCGCAGCCCCGACGACCGGGGCACCGCCGCGCTGGTGGCGGGCACGCTGGACGGCACCCCCGTCGCGATCGTCGCGCACACCCCGCACGGCGAGGACGCGTTCGTCCGGGTCCGGAGCTTGACCGACGGCGGGATCGCCGGCGAGTTCGGCTTCGGCGAGGGCGGCGGCATCCGCCTGCTGACCCTGGCCGAACAGGCGGGACGGCCGGTCGTGGCCACGGTCGGCGAGGACCGGCTGCTGCGCCTGTGGAGCCTCGGCCCGTCCTGAGCCTGTCCTCGGAATCCGGTTCCAGGGATCGCCGGTCCCCCGATAAGCGGTCTCTGCACCCGCGGCGGCGGACGGGGCACGCTCAGAGCATGAACATCTCCGGAAACACCGTCTTCATCCCCGGCGCCACCAGCGGCATCGGACTCTCGCTGGCCCTGGCGTTGCAGGCGGAGGGCAACACCGTCATCGTGGGCGGCCGGCGGGCCGAGTTGCTCGAACGGATCGAGGCCGAGCATCCCGGCATCGGCACCGTGCGGATCGACACCACGGACGCGGCGAGCATCGCCTCCGCCGCCGAACAGGTGCTGGCCGGGTATCCGGACCTGAACGTGCTGATCACGATGGCCGGCATCATGCGTGTCGAGGACTGGCGCAAGCCCGAGTCGTTCCTGGCCTCGGCCGAGTCCGTCGTGACGACCAACGTGCTCGGTCCGATCCGGCTCATCGCCGCCTTCATCGAGCACCTGCGGGCGCGGCCGGACGCCACGATCGTCACCGTCTCCTCGGGGCTGGCGTTCGCGCCGCTCGGGGCCACGCCGAGCTACAACGCCTCCAAGGCCGCGATCCACATGCTCAGCGAGTCGCTCCGGCTGCAGCTCGCCGACACGAGCGTGCAGGTGATGGAGCTGGAGCCGCCGGCCGTGCGCACCTCGTTGCTGCCCGGCCAGGAGAGCAGCGAGTTCGCGATGCCGCTGGAGGAGTTCACGTCCGAGGTCATCGCGCTGCTGAAGGCGCAGCCCGACGCGACGGAGATCCAGGTCGAGCGGGTGAAGTTCCTCCGCTACGGCGCGGCGCGCGGCGACTACGACCAGGTCGTGGCCGTCCTCAACGCCGCCGACCCGCACGGCAAGTAGCACCCGCCGCGACGCCCCGGCCCCCACGGGCCGGGGCGTCAGGGCGTCAGGGCGTCAGGGCGTCAGGGCGTCAGGGCACGATCAGTCCCCGCCGGTAGGCGCGGACGAGGCGGCGCGGGACAACGCCTTCGTGACGCCGGGCAGCTCGCCGCGGTGCGCCATCTCGCGGAAGCGCACGCGGGAGAGCCCGAACTCGGTCAGGTGGCCGCGGGGGCGGCCGTCCACGGTGTCGCGATTGCGTACGCGGGTGGCGCTGGCGTCGCGCGGCTGCCGGGCCGGCTCGCGCACGGCGTGCTCCCGCTCCCGGGGCGTGCCGGTGCGGATGATCTCCTTCAGCTCGGCGCGGCGTTCCGCGTGGCGCAGGACGACGGCCTTGCGCCGCTCGTTCGCGACGATCTTGCTCTTCTTGGCCATCAGATCCGCTCTCCCCAGGCGCGGACGCGGGCGACCGCGGCCTCGATGCCGATCTTGTCGATCAGCCGGCGGCAGCTCGCCAGGGCCGTCAAGAACGCCCGCGAGATGGCCCGGCTCCACTGCACCTCCCGCGGCGGCGCGTGAGGACCCGGCGGCACTGGCCCGGCGGGGCGGCGGATCGTGGGGTCAGCGTCCTTCGAAGACGGGCTTGCGCTTGGCGAGGAACGCCTCGACCGCCGCCGCGTGGTCGGCGCTCAGCCCGAGGCGCGCCTGGGCCTGGGCCTCGGCCGCCAGCGTCGCGCCGAGACCGCGCTCCCACGCCTGCGCGATGAGCCGCTTGGACTCCGCGTACGCGGCGGTCGGCCCGGCCGCGAGCCGGGCGGCCAGTGCCCGTCCGGCCGCGCCCACCTCCTCGGGCGGCAGCACCTGGCCAGAGATGCCCCATTCGACCGCCTGTCGCGCGCCGAACGGCTCGCCGAGCAGCACGAGCTCCCTGGCCCGCGACTCGCCGACCGAGCGCGTGAGCGTCGCCGACAGGCCGGAGTCGCAGGTCAGGCCGATCGCGCCGAACGCGGTGGCGAGGACGGCGTCCTCGGCCAGCACCCGCAGATCGCAGGCCAGCGCGACGGCCAGCCCGGCCCCCACGCAGGTGCCGTTGACGGCCGCGACGACCGGCTTGTCCATCGTGGCCAGCAGCCGGACGACCGGCGCGTAGTCCTCCTCGACGGTGTCGAACGCGTGCGCCGGGTCGGCGCGCAGCGCCGCCGCGTGCTCGGCCAGGTCCTGGCCCGCGCAGAAGGCGCGGCCCGCCCCGGTCAGCAGCACGGCCCGGACCGCGCCGTCGCCGGCGGCGTCCTCCAGCGCGCCGCGCAGCGCCGTCTTGGTCTTGCCGTCGAGGGCGTTGCGGCGTTCGGGACGGTTCAGCGTGACGACGGCCACGGCCCCGTCGCGCTCGACGACGACCGGGGGGCCGCTCACCGGTCGTCCCCGGGCCAGGTCTTGGCGACCAGGGTGAGCACGTCGTAGGTGGCGACCGGCTCGCCCTCCTGGTTCGTGACGACGGCGTCCCAGCGCACCTCGCCGTAGTCGGCGTTGACGCGCGGGGTGATCTGCTTGACGGTCAGCGTCACCGCGATGGCGTCACCGGCCTTGACCGGGGTGAGGAAGCGCAGGGCGTCGACCCCGAAGTTCGCCAGGACGGGGCCGGGCGCCGGATCGACGAACAGCCCGGCGGCCAGCGACACGACCAGGTACCCGTGGGCGACGATCCCGCCGAACAGCGGGTTGCGGGCGGCCGCCTCGGGGTCGGTGTGGGCGTAGAAGGTGTCGCCGGTGAACTCGGAGAAGTGGTCGATGTCCGCCCGCGACACCGTGCGCGACGGCGAGGCGATGGTGTCGCCCACCCGCAGCTCCGCCAGAGACTTGCGGAAGGGGTGCACCGGGGACGCGGCGCGCGCGGCCCCCGGCGTCCACCGGCCGGTGATCGCGGTGAGCAGGTCGGGCGAGGCCTGGACGGCGGTGCGCTGCATGTGCCGCAGCACCCCCCGGACGCCGCCGAGCTCCTCGCCGCCGCCTGCCCGGCCGGGACCGCCGTGGACGAGGACGGGCAGCGGGGAGCCGTGCCCCGTGGACTCCTTGGCGTCGTCGCGGTCGAGGACGAGCACGCGGCCGTGCCACGGGGCCAGCCCGAGCACGACGGACCTGGCCACCCCCGGGTCGTGGGTGGCGACGGAGGCGACGAGGCTGCCCTTGCCCCTGGCGGCCAGGGCGATGGCCGCCTCGATCCCGTCGTAGGCCAGCACGGTGCTCACCGGGCCGAACGGCTCCACGTCGTGGGGCTCGGTCGCGCCGGGGCGGGCGCGCAGCAGGAGCGGGGTCATGAAGGCACCGCGTTCGGGGTCGCCGTCGAGCAGGGGGCCGCCGGCCGGGTCGCCGGCGACGATCTCGGCGCTCGCCCGCAGGGCCTCGACGGCCTTGCGCACCTCGTCGCGCTGGGCGAGGCTCGCCAGCGCGCCCATCCGGACGTCCGGATGGCGGGGGTCGCCGACGGTCACCTTCGCCAGCCGCGCGGCCAGCGCCTCCACCACCTGGTCGGCCAGCTCGCCGGGGACGAGCACCCGGCGGATGGCCGTGCACTTCTGCCCGGCCTTGACCGTCATCTCGGTGACGACGCCCTTGACGAACAGGTCGAACTCCGGGTCGCCGGGCCGCACGTCGGGCCCGAGGATCGAGCAGTTGAGCGAGTCGGCCTCGACGCCGAGCACGACGCCGCCGTCGAGCACGTTCGGATGGCGGCGCAGGATGCCCGCGGTGTGGGCGGAGCCGGTGAAGTCGACGCAGTCGTGGACGGTCAGCTCGTCGAGCAGGCCGCGCGCGCTCCCGGCGACGAGCTGGACGGCCCCCTCGGGCAGGATCCCCGACTCGACGATCCGCCGGACGGCCAGCTCGGTCAGGTAGGCGGTCTGGCTGCCGGGCTTGACGATCGTGGGCAGGCCGGCGAGCAGGGCAGGGGCGAGTTTCTCCAGCATGCCCCAGACCGGGAAGTTGAAGGCGTTGATCTGGACCGCGACGCCCGGCCGGGAGGTGTGGACGTGCTGGCCGACGAAGGTGCCGGCCTTGCCGAGGCGTTCCAGGCCGCCGTCGAGGACGACGGTGTCGTTCGGCAGTTCGCGCACGCCTTTGCTCGCGTAGCTGAACAGGGTGCCGATGCCGCCGTCCACGTCGATCCAGGTGTCCTGCGTGGTGGCGCCGGTGCTCGCCGACAGCGCGTACAGCTCGTCCTTGTGTTCGAGCAGGTGCTTGGCCAGGGCCTTGAGCAGGGCGGCGCGCTGGTGGAAGGTCAGGGCGCGCAGCGCCGGGCCGCCGATCTCCCTGGCGTGCCCGACCATGGCGGCGACGTCCAGCCCCCGACTGGAGATCCGCGCGACCTCCTCGCCCGTGGCGGCGTCGAGCAGCGGTTCTCCGTCGTCGTCCGCGCGGAACCAGTGTCCGGCGGCGTAGCTCTCCAGCAGTGCGCTCACGCTCTCTCCTTTCCCCGTGACCTGTTGCGCGAAGACCCCGACCCATGTCACGGTATTACTGACCGAGCGATAAGTAAATAAGCGCGACGGGTGTCGCGACGGGTGTCTCGGAAGGGAAGACGATGACGACGATTCCGATGGAACCGCAGCAGGAGGAGCGCCTGCGGGCCGCGTTCGACGCCACCGTCGCGCGCCACGACCGCATCGAGCCCCGCGACTGGATGCCCGACGCCTACCGGGGCACGCTCGTCCGGCAGATCGCCCAGCACGCGCACTCCGAGATCATCGGCATGCAGCCGGAGGGCGAGTGGATCGGCCGCGCCCCCTCCCTGCGCCGCAAGGCGATCCTGCTGGCCAAGGTGCAGGACGAGGCCGGGCACGGGCTTTACCTCTACTCGGCCTGCGAGACCCTGGGCGTCTCCCGCGCCGAGCTGACCGACCTGCTGCTCGGCGGCCGGCAGAAGTACTCCTCGATCTTCAACTACCCGACGTTGTCGTACGCCGACGTCGGCACGATCGGCTGGCTGGTGGACGGCGCCGCGATCTGCAACCAGGTGCCGCTCTGCCGCACCTCCTACGGCCCGTACGGGCGCGCCATGATCCGTATCTGCAAGGAGGAGTCCTTCCACCAGCGGCAGGGGTACGAGCTGCTCATGACGATGATGCGCGGCACCGGCGAGCAGCGCGCGATGGTGCAGGAGTCGGTCGACCGGTTCTGGTGGCCGGTGCTGATGATGTTCGGCCCGCCGGACGCGCACTCGCCCAACAGCGAGCGCTCGATGGCCTGGGGCATCAAGCGCAACTCCAACGACGACCTGCGCCAGAAGTTCGTGGACATGACGGTCCCGCAGGCCGAGGCGCTCGGCGTCACGCTGCCCGACCCCGAGCTGCGCTGGAACGAGGAACGCGGCCACCACGACTTCGGCGAGCCCGACTGGGAGGAGTTCGCGGCGGTCATCCGCGGCGACGGGCCGTGCAACGCGCAGCGGCTGGCCCACCGGCGGGCCGCCCACGAGGAGGGCGCCTGGGTGCGCGAGGCGGCCACGGCCTTCGCGGCGGCGACGGCCCAGGAGGGCGCGCGGTGAGCGCCGACCGGCGGGAATGGCCGCTCTACGAGGTGTTCGTCCGCGGCAAGCGGGGCCTCAACCACGTGCACGTCGGCTCGCTGCACGCCCCCGACGACGCGATGGCCCTGCGGCACGCCCGCGACGTCTACACCCGGCGCAACGAGGGCGTCAGCATCTGGGTCGTCCGGGCCGACGCCATCACCGCCTCCAGCCCCGACGAGAAGGACCCGCTGTTCGCGCCGAACGGCGACAAGATCTACCGGCACCCGACGTTCTACGAGATCCCCGACGACGTCCCGCACATGTGAGGAACGGGCCACGATCATGAGCGACGAACACGGCAGCGTCTTCGACGGCCTGCTCGGCGGTGACGACTCCGCCCAGTGGGCCTTCGGCACCGGCTTCGAGGATCCGCTGGCGGGCGTGGACACCACGACGCCCGGCGGGGTGGATCCGGCCGAGCTGGCCGCGTACTGCCTCATGCTCGGCGACGACGCCCTGATCATGTCGCAGCGCCTGTCGGAGTGGTGCAGCCGCGCGCCCGACCTCGAAGAGGACATCGCGCTCGCCAACATCGCGCTCGACCTGCTCGGGCAGGCGCGGCTGCTGCTGACCCGCGCCGCCGCGGCCGACCCGGACGTGCTGCCCCGCCTGCCCGAAGGCTCGCCGGTGCCGCCGGAGGACGCGCTGGCCTTCTTCCGGGACGAGCGCCGGTTCCGCAACGTGTGGCTGGCCGAGGTGGCGGGAGGCGACTTCGCGCACGTGGTCGTACGGCTGCTGCTGTTCTCGGTGGCGCGGCTGGCGCTGCTCGAACGGCTGCGTACGAGCCGTGACCAGGTGCTCGCCGCCGTGGCGGGCAAAGGCGTCAAGGAGGTGACCTACCACCGCGACTGGGCCGGGCGGTGGTTCCTCACGCTGGCGCGCGGCACCGGGGAGTCGCGCCGCAGGCTGCTCGCCGCCCTCGACGCCCTGTGGCCGTTGCAGGCCGAGACGGTCGCCGCCCACCCGCTCGAACGCGCGCTCGCCAGGGCCGGCGTCGGCGTGGACCCCGCCTCGGCGCGCGAGGAGGTGGACGCCGTGCTCGGCCAGGTGTTCGCCGTCAGCGGCGTGGCCCGGCCGGAGCCCGCGCAGCCGTCGGGGATCGGCGGACGGACGGGCCGCGACGGCGTGCACACCGAGGACCTGGGCCGGCTGCTCGCCGAGATGCAGGCGGTCGCCCGCGCGCACCCGGGCGGGCGCTGGTGACCGGGGCGCGGGCGCGGGCCGCCGCGGTGGCGGGGCGGGTGCGCGATCCCGAGATGCCGATGCTGACCCTCGCCGACCTCGGCGTGCTGCGCGGCGTCGAGGTGGTCCGCGACGCGGGCGGCGAGGTCGTCGTCGCCTCGATCACGCCCACCTACACCGGCTGCCCGGCCATGGCGACCATGCGCGACGACCTCGTCCACCGGCTCAACGACGCCGGGTTCGCGCGCGTCGAGGTGCGGATCGTGCTCGACCCGCCGTGGTCCAGCGACTGGATCACCGAGCGCGGCCGGGCCGCCCTGCGC
>NZ_SSXE01000305.1 GCF_021699195.1 Nonomuraea sp. MG754425
GCCGGCCCGGAACGCCAAGAAGCCCCAGACTACGGAGATCTACCGGACGCTCAACATCAAGGCGGCCGACCTTCGGGAGATCGTGGCCCAGCTCGACACGATCGAAGTTGTGAAGAGCGCAGTGCGAAAGGCGCCGGGGGCTCCCGGCTTCACGGCCGGGGGCCTGTTTCGTTCGTACGTCAGCCTTGTACGTGAAATCGCAGACGATCGAAAGGACGACCAGGGACCCCACACCCCAGGCGGGAAGAACCTGGGGATCTACACCCCGGCAGAGGGAGAACCAGCGCACATCTCAGCCGGGGCTGTCTTCAGGAGCGCTCCCCGCTGACCTCACACGAGGTCGGAGGGCACCCGGCTAAGCGGCGGCCAGGCTCCCCCAGTCGAGGGCGTTCACGGCCCGCATGCCATGCAGCTCGACCACGTGAGAGGTGGCCAGAGCGCGGGCGTGGAAGGCGATGGCGTCCCAGGCCACGAAAACGTTCCGGCGCGACAGGGTGGGCGTGGGGACGCCCAGCCGGTAAAGGTCAGCGAGGACGCCCGCGCTCGTGGTCGAGGCGACGGTGTAGAGGGCGAAGTCGTCGTTGAGCATGGGGCACTGTTCCAGGGCTTCCGGCATGCAGGTCCAGCACGTCGGCGGGGCGTTCGTGCGCCCGCTGTCCGGACCGGTCCGCTCGAACACCGTCTTGGTCAGCACCCACGGGATGAGACCCGAGTCCGGATCGGTCGCCGGAGCGCCGCACACCTGACACAGGAGCTTGTCCATGCATCTCCTCTGGCGCTGCCGGTTCAGTTTCCGCATCCGCTCGGGGCCGCGCCGGTCCGGCCGGTCGCGCAGGTCGCGCACCCGGCCGAGAAGAACGCCGTGCATCCAATCACCACGGCGCGGCTTGCCGTAGGTCAGCCGGTTCTCGCGGTTGTGCCACTCGAAGGAGATCGGATCCTCTACCAGTTCGTTGGCGTAGGCGATGGTGTACGGGACGGTCGTGTAACCGCTCACGACGAACCCCGCTCGCGAGCGCCTGTCGTCCGTGTCGCCCTGCTGCCCGACGCTAGCCACTGATCGCTGAACCATGACGCCCTTCCGGCAGTGCGAGAATCGCCGCCTGTTGCGCCACCAGGAGGGCGGCGCGGTGGGGCAGAATGGCCGGCACGACTTCCACCCGGCCGGTCTGCGGCTCGTCGTCTGCCCCGACGCGTGCCAGCGCGACCATGTAGCTACCGGAGCGCTCCCCGATGGAGACCGTGGCGACCCGCCATCCGGCATCGGTGTAGATGACGAGTTCCGGAGGATGCCAAAGCGACTCCCCGCTCGCGTACAGCTTGACCGCGCATCGCGTGGGAATCTGCCGCTTGATCAGTTCAGCGTGAATGCCGGTGATGGTCAGATGCGTCAGAAGGTGGTCGAGGGCCGCGTTCTGCTCTGCCGCCGTCTCCTCGGTGATTGGCCGACAGAGCAGTGCGGCATCCGATCCGGTCGTGTGTGTGCCCGCCATACCCACGACGGTAGGGATGCGGAAATCATGGTCTCAACGAGTGTGCTCGAACTTGCTCGTAATCAAGCAAGCTCGCCAATGGCGGAGGAAATGAGTCGTCGAGCCGCCGCCCCATACACGGCCAACTCGGCCAATTGGTTGAACCCTCTGACGTACTGGGCGATCTCTGATGGCTGACTCACGTTGATCTCCGCAGTGAGCAGTTCCACCTGCACTAGGGTGTCGTCGAAGATATTGAATGCTTCGATCGGCCACATACGTCGTTCGGCGCTCTGCGGGATGATCCCCACAGACACGGAGGGCAGCGACATGATCGCGAGCAGGTGTCCAAGCTGCCCAGCCATGACCTCAGGATCACCGATCCGGCTCCGCAGTACCCATTCCTCGACCAGCACCGCGAAGCGGTGGTCACCTTCGTGAAGGAAGCGTGCTCGCGCCACCCTGGCCGCTACCGCCTGCGCTACATCGTTGGGGGCCTCGCGGAACGTCGCGATCGATGACAACAGGGCTTCGGCGTAAGCGGCCGTCTGAAAGAGGCCGGGAACGACATTGGAGCAGTAGACACGGAAGTGTCTGACCTGCTCGTACATCTTGATCTTAGAGAGCTGGAGCTGCCGCAGGCCGGTCCTCTGAAGCCGCTTCCACTCCACATACATCAGGTCTGCCGCCCGCGCGGCGGCGATCAACTCGGCGGTCTGATCCTCGGCCCGGCATGCAGCACACCACGCCCTGATGTCAGCCTCTGAAGGGAACGTTCGCCCGTGCTCGATCTTGGATGCCTTGGACTCATGCCACCCCGCCATCTGTGCGACAGCCCGTGCTGTCATTCCGGCGTCAAGCCGAATCTCCCGGAGACGGTGAGCGATGCCCTGACGTGCTTGCTGTGCACTTGAGGATGGCGAGGTGCGCATGTGTCGGACTTCAGACGAGCCGGTACTCCGCATGGTCTACGGCGCGCTCCCAGACCGCCTCAAAGGCTGTCAGGCAGCGCTTGATCACGTCCGGATCGCTGACCACATCGTCACCCAGGTAGCGACCATCACCGGCGAAGAAGCCGAAGCGGATCAGGTGTTCATCGAACACCCAGATGTCGTTTCCGGGCAGCAGCAAGTCAGACGCTTGCCGTCGGGGAAGCCATCTGACCTGCTCCCCGGCCTTGATGTTCATCGAGTCGGTAACCGAGTGCTCGAACCGGATGTAGTCGGTGACCGGCTCAGACACGATGCGGGCACGGCGTACTGTGACACCTTTTGCTCGCGTGCTTTCTATGAGCTGGTGCCAGTCACGCTCTCGCTCTGTGCGGTCGTAAGGAGGCCCGCCCTGCCAGGCGATGAACGAGGGGTCGTCCGGTACGTACGTGTCCCGCATCTCCAGATGAACCGCTGAGTGCTGGGCACTGGCCAGCATCTCCTCAAAGGTCATGGGGGGCTCCACCACACGCCTCCATCAGCAGGCTGGCCATGCGTCGGGGGACGCGGACGACCTTCTCATTGTCGGGGATGGGACTGCGGGCGGCGACCTGGGCTAGATCTTCGGGGTTGGTCAGTTCCCACCCTTGTATGACGATGCTGCCGTCTGCCTCGTCCACCCACACGGAAGGGCAGTTGTTCCCGTCCGTGGTCGGGTCGATGCCGATGAACCGTAGCGCCATGTTGCCCTCCACTGCTCCGAGTGTGCTTGAACTTGCACAATGGCGAGCTTGAGGCGTGGCCGGGTGGCCGTCAAGGACGGTCGCCAATTTACGACTATCGCGGGTCAGCACAACGTCAGCACCGGTGCTGACAACATCCATGACCAACCCGGAACAACAAGAAGCCCCAGACTCCCGGCGGATGCCGTGAGCTGGGGCTATCACTCCTGTTTGACCAGGTCAACCCTGGTCTGCTGTGGAGCCTGGTGGACGATACTGGGATTGAACCAGTGACCTCTTCCGTGTCAGGGAAGCGCTCTCCCGCTGAGCTAATCGTCCTTGCGAGGTGGCGACGGGATTTGAACCCGTGTGGACGGCTTTGCAGGCCGCTGCCTCGCCTCTCGGCCACGCCACCGAGCCGGAAGCTCCGAGCGGAAGACGGGATTCGAACCCGCGACCCTCACCTTGGCAAGGTGATGCTCTACCACTGAGCCACTTCCGCATCCGCCCCTTGGGCCATGACCCCGGGGCGACGAGAGCACTCTAGCGAATCCTGGCCGAGTCCCCAAACTGGAATACGCCCGCCCAGGTCACGTGTGCCCGCCGTTGACGGTGATCCGCTGCCCGGTAACGAACGCGCCGCCCTCCGAGGCGAGGTACGACACGGCCGCCGCGACGTCCTCGGGCGTGCCCATCCGCCCCAGCGGCACCTCGGCGCGGTACCCGCTCTCGTCCACGCCCGCGTGCCGCTCGACCGGGATCCAGCCGGGCGCGACGACGTTCACCGTGATGCCGTACGGGCCCAGCTCCCTGGCCCACACCTCGGTGAGGGAGTGCTGGGCGGCCTTGGCGGCGGTGTAGGCGGACGTGCCGGCCGGCCTGCGGTCCACGATGTCGGAGCCGATCTGGACGACGCGCCCGCCGCCCCGTTCCCGCATGCCCGGCAGCACCGCCCGGACGAGCAGGGTCGGGCTCTTGACGAAGAACGTGAGCTGGTCGAGGTGCGCCTGCCAGGTGAGGTCCGCGACGCCGGCGGACGGCTGCGGGCCGGTCGCGTTGGCCACCAGCACGCCCACCGGGCCGAGCCGCCCGGTGACGGCGGCGACCAGGCTCTCGACGGCGGGCTCGTCCGTGACGTCGGCCGCGAACGCCTCGGCGACGCCGCCCGCCGTGCGGACGGCGTCCACCACCCGCTCGGCCCCGTCCTGGTCGGAGCGGTAGTTGACGGCCACGGCCAGGCCGTCGGCGGCCAGCCTGCGGGCGATCACGGCCCCGAGCCCGCGCGATGCGCCCGTGACGAGCGCGACGGTTGTCATGGGCCCAGACTCTAGCCAGCGGAGCCCGGCCGCCGGGTCAGCGGCTGAGCTGGAGGCCCGCCGGGTGCGGCCCCTCCGTCTCCAGGCGGTACTCGCGGCCGGAGATGGCCCGGTTGTCGTCGATGACCCGCTCGGACGCCGGCTTCTCACCGCCCATCACGGTCTCCTGCATCCGGGTGAAGCGCTCGTGCGCCTCCCGCACGTACCCGGTGCCCAGCGTCGTGCAGTCGATCTGGGTGGCGAGCAGGTCGCGCAGGTAGCCCTTGTTCGGCTCGAACGTCACCGGCGGCGGCAGCGCCGGGGCGAGCACCTGGTCGGGGTCGCGCCCGTCGAACCGCTTGAACAACTCGGCGGCCAGCCGCAGGTGCTCCAGCTCCATGTCGAGGTGCAGCTCCCAGACGGCCTTCACCTTCGGGTCGGGCTCGGTCTCCATGAAGGAGTAGTACAGGTAGCACTCGTTGTACTCGTGGTTGAGCAGCCGCTCCCACCAGCTCTCGGTGGGGTCCACGAGCGACTCGTAGTGGGTCAGATGCCCCTCCTGGACGAGGCCGATCTCCTGGTAGAGCTGACGGGCGGCCGGCTCCATGAAGGACGGGCCCATGATCATGGAGAAGGTCATGGCCTGCTGCTCGGCCGCCGTGATCGTCAGCGCGTGCAGCCGGGACAGCGGCTCGGTGACGCTGCGGTCGTACGGCTGGCGCACGTTGTCCAGGGGGTCGCGGTGCTGCAGGTACGTCGGGCGGCCCGGCGTGACCTCGGTCAGGCGGCCGACGATCTTGTCGGCCCCGCGGTGCTCGATCGTCTCGTACAGGTTGGCGTAGCGGTACAGGTGGTCGAAGTGCTCCAGCAGCCCGAACTGGTAAGCCTGCTTCAGGTACGGGTCCGGTTCCATGCGGGCCGCCCACGCCGTCAGGTCCACGGCGGTCTGCTCGTACGCGATCGTCGTCTCCAGCACCGACGACGAGCCCGGCAGCAGCCAGCCGACCACCTTCTGCTGCTGCGCCTCGATGTAGCGGACCCGGGCGAGCTGCTGCCTGATCTCCAGGTCGGGGCAGTGGCGGGCGAGCTGGTGGCTGAACTGGATCGCCTCGGCCTCGATCCCGTTCATCGTGATGATCCGGCACCGCGTGTACGGGTCGGCGTGGTCGGGGTCGATCGGCGTGACGTTCAGCTCCCGCCAGTTCCGCGGCTGCTCGTCCAGCGGGATGCCCCGCTGCTGGAGTGGGTCGAAGGCCATGTCGCTGCGCGTACCCGCCGCCCGTGGCGGCAACCTCCGCGTTCGGTGCTCGAACGGCCCGCGTTCGGTAAGCCGGCGCGTGCCGGGGACGGCCGGGGGTACGGCGCTGACGTGGCTGAACACGATGTCATCGACCTGCTGATGGCCCAGCACGGCCGGATCAGGGACCTGTTCGACGAGGTGGAGCAGGCGCCTCCGGACCGCGTGGGGGAGGCGTTCGACCGGCTGACGCGCATGTTGTCCGTGCACGAGACCGCCGAGGAGGAGATCGTCCACCCGTACGCGCGCCGCAAGCTCGACAACGGCCAGGGCGTCGTGGCCGACCGGCTGGGCGAGGAGCACCGGGCCAAGCGCCTCCTGCTCGACCTGCACAAGAGCGGCGTGGACCACCCGCAGTTCTGGGACGGGCTGGCCGCGCTGCGCGCCGTCGTGACCGCGCACGCCCGCAGCGAGGAGCGCTACGAGTTCGCCAGGCTGCGCGCGAACACCTCCGTCGTGGAGCGGCGCGCGATGGCGGCGGCGGTGCGCGCGGCCGAGTCGCTGGCCCCGGTGCGCCCGCATCCGGGCACGGAGTCCGCGGCCGGGAACCTCGTCCTGGGCCCGCCGCTCGCGGTCATGGACCGGGCCCGCGACCTGATCCGCAAGGCGCTCGGCAAGGGGCGCTGACCCTTCGACGCGGGTCGAAACGTCGGCGTACTAACGTCGGGGGCATGGAGCACATCGCCAGGGACGCCGACATCGCCCCGGTCGCGGCGCTGATCGCCGACCCGACACGGGCCGCGATCCTGACGGCGCTGCTCGGCGGCAAGGCGCTGGCGGCCGGGGAACTGGCCAGGATGTCGGGGGTGAGCGCGGCCACCGCGAGCGCCCACCTGGCCAAGCTGCTCGACGGCCGGCTCGTGGACGTCGTGCCACAGGGCCGCCACCGCTACTACCGCCTGGCCGGGCACGAGATCGCCGAGGTGCTGGAGGCGCTGGCCGGGATCAGCGCCCGGCCGCCGGTGCGCTCGTTGCGCCAGTCGCGGCAGGCCAGGCTCCTGGAGGAGGCCCGTACCTGCTACGACCACCTCGCGGGGCGGGCCGGGGTGAGCCTGCTCGACCGGCTCAAGGAGGGCGGCCACTACGCCGGCCACGACGTGACCGACCGGGGGGAGCGGCTGCTGTCCCGCCTGGGCGTGGACGTGGCGGGGGAGGGCCTGGCGGAACTGTTCTCCGGTAAGGGGCTAACATCGGTTACGCCGGTTACCTAAGTGAGAGAGACGCACCATGCGCGACAACGGAGTCGTGAACGTCGGCCCCCAGCCCCTGTCCTTCGACGACGTCATCAGGGTGGCCCGCCACGGCGCCCCCGTACAGCTCACCGACGACGCCATCGCCGCGATCTCGGCGGCCCGCCAGCGGGTGGACGAGCTGGCCGAGAGCCCGGTGCCGGCGTACGGCATCTCGACCGGGTTCGGCGCGCTGGCCACCCGGCACATCGACCCGGCGCTGCGCGCCCGGCTGCAGCGCTCGCTGGTGCGCTCGCACGCGGCCGGCAGCGGCCCCGAGGTGGAGACCGAGGTCGTGCGGGCGCTCATGCTGCTGCGCCTGAGCACGCTGGCCACCGGCCACACCGGGATCAGGCCGACCACCGCCAAGACCCTGGCCGCGCTGATCAGCGCGGGCATCACCCCCATGGTGTACGAGTACGGCAGCCTCGGCTGCTCCGGCGACCTGGCGCCGCTGGCGCACGTGGCGCTCGCGCTGATGGGCGAGGGCGTCGTACGCGACGCCTCGGGCGCGGTGCGGCCGGCGGCCGAGGCGCTCAAGCAGGCCCGGATCGACCCGGTCGAGCTGGCCGCCAAGGAGGGCCTGGCGCTGATCAACGGCACGGACGGCATGCTCGGCATGCTCGTCCTGGCCATCGACGACCTCACCAGGCTGGTCAGGACCGCCGACGTGAGCGCCGCGATGAGCGTGGAGGCGCTGCTCGGCACCGACCGCGTGTTCGCGCCCGAGCTGCAGGCGCTGCGCCCGCACCCGGGCCAGGCGCTGTCGGCCGCCAACATGACGAAGGTCCTGCGCGACTCGGGCATCATGGCCAGCCACCGCGACCCGGCCGCCTGCACCCGCGTCCAGGACGCCTACTCGCTGCGCTGCGCCCCCCAGGTCGCCGGAGCGGCCCGCGACACGATCGCGCACGCCGCCACCGTCGCCGGGTGGGAGCTGGCCAGCGCCGTCGACAACCCGGCCGTGCTGGCCGACGGCCGCGTCGAGTCCAACGGCAACTTCCACGGCGCGCCGCTGGCGTACGTGCTGGACTTCCTCGCCGTCGTGGTCGCCGACCTGGCCTCGATGTCCGAGCGGCGGACCGACCGCTTCCTCGACGTGGCCCGCAACCACGGCCTGCCCGCCTTCCTGGCCGACGACCCCGGTGTCGACTCCGGCCACATGATCGCCCAGTACACGCAGGCGGCCATCGTCTCCGAGCTGAAGCGCCTGGCCGTGCCCGCCAGCGTCGACTCCATCCCCAGCTCCGCCATGCAGGAGGACCACGTCTCCATGGGCTGGTCGGCGGCCCGCAAGCTGCGCAGGTCCGTGGACGGGCTGACCAGGGTGCTGGCCATCGAGGTGCTCACCGCCGCCCGCGCGCTCGACCTGCGCGCGCCGCTGGAGCCCGCGCCCGCGACGGCGGCCGTGCTCGCGGCCCTGCGCGAGACCGTGCCCGCGCCGGGCCCCGACCGCTACCTCGCCCCGGAGATCGACTCCGCCGTGCGCCTGGTGGCCGAGGGCGGCGTGGTCGCGGCGGCGGAGTCGGTCACCGGCCCCCTCGACTGATCCCTCCCGCGTCACCGGGCGGGCAGGGCCACGATCAGGTCCACCTCCAGCACCAGCCCCGGCATGAACAGCTTCGACACCTCCACCGTCGTGCTGGCCGGGGGCGTGCCGGTGAGGTACCTCCTGCGCACCCGCCCGTACTCGGCCCGGTCGTCCATGTCCGTCAGGTACGACCTGATGAACGCGACGTCCTCCCACCCGGCCCCCTGATCGGCCAGGATGCGCGCGATCACCTGGAAGACGTGCTCGGCCTGCGCCGCCATCGAACCGGGGGCGACCACCTCGCCCCGCTCATCGAAGGCGGCCTGGCCGGAGACGTAGAGCGTGTCGCCGGCCCGCACGGCGTGCGAGTACGCGCCGTTCGTCGCGGGGATCGTGGCCAGGTTGACCGGCACGGCCCGGCGCGCGGGGTCCGCGCCGGTCCGCTCATCGGCCCGCCCCGGGGCCGTGGACGGGGCGACGGGCCCGGCGACGGCGCTCAGGTCGCGCTCGCCGAGCCCGGCGGCCCGCGCCCGCTGCAGCCTGGTGCGGGCGGCCGTGGCCATCGTGGCGTCCGGCCAGGCCCCCAGTTCCAGGTCCTTCGTGGCGTGGGCCAGGGAGTAGCGGGTCTCCGCCGACGGCACCCGTAGCCGCTCGGCCAGCGCGCCCAGCGGGGTGCCGGTCAACACGTCGATCAACGCGGCCCGGTCCACGCCGTGCGCCGCGCCGTACGCGAACGTCTCCGCCAGCAGCACCTGGGCCGGGACGAGCGCGCTCATGACGGCGATCTTCATGGCCGCGCCGGACCCCAGCGGCCCGCACTCGCGCACCGACCCGAGCACCGACAGCACCGTGCGGCAGCCCGACACGTCGCCGCCGGCCAGCACGGTCAGCTTGCCCTCCGTCGCGGGGCCCACGCTGCCCAGCACGGGCGCGTCCACCAGCGCCACCGACGGCGGCAGCAGCGCGCGCAACCCGTGCACCGCCTGCGGGCCGATCGTGGACATCTCCACCACCGTCGCCCCGGGCCGCAGCCCCGGCAGCGCCGCGGTCAGCACCTCGCGCACCGCCGCGGGATCGCTGAGCATCGTGATGACCAGGTCGGCGCCGGCCACCGCGGTGGCCACCGGCACCCCGCCGGAACGCTGCCACGTCGTCACGTCGTGCCCGGCCGCCACGAGCCGCCGGGCCATGGGGGCGCCCATGCGCCCCTGTCCGAGGAAAGTAATCACAGATTTGAGCAAACCTCAGCCCGAGACATTCCACCACCGACTACATTGCATGCCTGCCATGCTTGAGACGAATGCCTTTGACGCCGGCTCCCTGCGGCTCTTCGACGAGGTCGCCACGAGCGGCTCGTTCACGGCCGCCGCCGAGCTGTTCGGACTCACCCAGTCGGCGGTCTCCCGCCGTGTCGCCGCGCTCGAACGCGCCGCCGGCGGGCCGCTGTTCGAGCGGCTGGCCCGCGGCGTGCGCCTGACGCCTGCGGGAGCGGCCCTGCACCGGCACGCCGTCGCCGTGCTCGACCGGCTCGAACGCGCGAGCGAGGAGCTGGCGGCCATCCACGGGGGGCACGGCGGCGTCCTGCGGGTGGGCGCGTTCGCCACGGCCAACATCGACCTGGTGCCGGGCACGCTCAGGCGGTTCGCCGAGCGGCGTCCCGGCGTGGAGCTGCGGCTGACCGAGGCGCTCAGCGGCCGGCTGCTGGAGCGGCTGCGCGCCGGGGCGCTCGACGTCGCCGTGATCAGCGACTACCCGTCCGGGCTGCCGGGAGAGGGCGCGCGAACGGTGCCGCTGCTGGCCGACCGGCTGCTGGTCGCGCTGCCCGCCGGGCACCGGCTGGCCGCCGAGCCGGACGTCGACCTGCGCGACCTGGCCGGGGAGAGCTGGATCGAGGCCGCCCCGCGCGGCCAGCCGACGCTGCTTCTGACGGCGTGCGCGGCGGCCGGGTTCCGGCCGCGCGGCGGGCCCCGGGTGGCCGAATGGTCGGGCAAGTTCGGGTTCGTGGCCGCCGGGCTCGGGGTGACGCTCGTGCCGGAGCTGGCGGCGCGCGCCGTACCGGCGGATCTGGTGCTCAAACCCCTCAGGGGTACGACACCCGCACGCAAGGTCTACGCGGCCCTCCCCGAGACGCCACTACCCGCCGCGCTGGAGCTGGTCGAGATGCTGGGACAATGGGAGGTGTGTACGACGGTTTTGCCCACTTAGGAGGCTTTCTGGCCTCCGGCCTGCGCGACGTGACCTCAGACCTCGCCGCGCTCGACGGCGAGGGCTGGTGGGCCGTCGTCGTCGACTACGAGGGCAAGGTGACGTGCGCCCGGTTCGACCGGGTGCGCCGGGAGCCCCTGCCCGCGCCCGCCGCCCCGTGGCGCGGCCCGCGGGCGGACCAGTGGCACAGCTCGCTCGACCGGGCCGCCTACGAGCACGGCGTCCGGGCCATCCGCGGCCACATCGAGCGGGGCGAGGTCTACCAGGCGAACCTCTGCCGCGTCCTGAGCGCGCCCGTGGGCCCCGACGCCGACCCGCTCGCCCTGGCGGCCCGGCTCGCCGTCGGCAACCCGGCCCCGTACGCGGCCGTCATCGACGTCCCCGGCCTGAGCGTGGTGTCGGCCTCGCCCGAGCTCTACCTGTCACGCGACGGCGACATCGTGGAGTCCAGGCCGATCAAGGGCACCGGCGCGACCGCCGCGGACCTCCTCGAGAAGGACTACGCCGAGAACATCATGATCGTCGACCTCGTCCGCAACGACCTCGGCCAGGTCGCGGCCGTCGGATCGGTCGAGGTGCCCGCGTTGTGCGCGGTCGAGGAGCATCCCGGGCTCGTCCACCTCGTCTCCACCGTCCGCGCCCGGCTCGCGCCCGGGGCGGGCTGGCCGGAGCTGTTCGCGGCCACCTTCCCGCCCGGGTCCGTCACGGGCGCGCCCAAATCGTCGGCGCTGCGCATCATCAATGAGCTCGAACCAGCCCCCCGGGGCCCGTACTGTGGGGCGGTGGGCTGGGTCGACGCCGACCGGGGCAGGGCGGCGCTGGCCGTCGGCATCAGAACGTTCTGGATCTCGGGCCTGGCCCACGGCGGGCGTGAGATCCGGTTCGGCACGGGAGCGGGCATCACCTGGGGCAGCGACCCCGGGCGCGAGTGGCTCGAAACCGAGCTCAAAGCGGCCAGGCTCATCTCACTGGCATCCACAGGAGGAACTGAATGAACATCCCTGTCTGGGTCAACGGGGAGCTGATCGACCCCGCTCAGGCCACCGTGTCGGTGTTCGACCACGGGCTGATGGTCGGCGACGGCGTCTTCGAGACCATCAAGATCGTGAACGGCGAGTCGTTCGCGCTCACCCGCCACCTCGACCGGCTGACGCTCTCCGCCCAGCGCATGGACCTGCCCGACCCCGACGTCGAGGCCATCGCCGACGGCATCGCCAAGCTCCTGGAGGTCGCGCCGGCCTGGGCGCTCGGCCGCATCCGCGTCACCTACACCAGCGGCCCCGGCCCGCTCGGCTCCGACCGCGGCGACCAGGGCACCACCTCCGTCGTCATCGTGGACGAGCAGAAGTCGTTCCCCGCCACCGCCGACGTCGCCGTCGTGCCGTGGCCGCGCAACGAGCGCGGCGCCCTGGCGGGCGTCAAGAGCACCTCGTACGGCGACAACGCCAAGGCCCTGCTGCACGCCAAGCGGCGCGGCGGCGGCGAGGCCCTCTTCGGCAACCTGGCCGGCAACCTGTGCGAGGGCACCGGCTCCAACGTCTTCATCGTCCGCGACGGCCGCCTGCTCACCCCCACCCTGGCCTCCGGCTGCCTGGCCGGCGTCACCAGGGCGCTGGTGCTCGAATGGTGCGGCGGCGAGGAGACCGACGTCCCCCTCTCGGCGCTGTACGAGGCCGAGGAGGCGTTCCTCACCTCCACCACCCGCGACGTCCAGCCGATCAGGCTGGTGGACGACACCGAACTCCCGGCCGCCCCGGGCCCCATCACCACCAAGGCCGCGCGGATCTTCGCCGAGCGCGCCGCCGCCGACCTCAACCCCTGAGCCGCCGGCCGTGACCTGACCCCGGCCGGTCCGGCCGGGGTCAGGCGTCGCCGGTCAGTACGACTTCTGCGTCTGGACGTTGAAGTCGTCCATCCTGACCTGCTTGGCCGGGTCGGTGAGCGGGTCGGTGATCTCCAGGACGTCCAGGCCCTCGGTCATGTCGCTGGAGTAGATGTAGCCGTTGTAGTAGTAGGCCGACCAGGAGCCGGCGATGCCGCCCTGGCGCGGGCCGCGCTCGAAGAAGCCGATCTCCTTCGGGTTCGCCGAGTCGGTGAAGTCCCAGATCGACACGCCGCCCTGGTACCACGACTGCACCATGACGTCCTTGCCCGGCACCGGGATCAGCGAGCCGTTGTGGGCCACGCAGTTCTCGTTCGGCTGCTGCTCACGGGGGATCTTGAAGTAGCCGCGCCGCTCCAGGGTGCCGTCGACCAGGTCGTAGACGGCGTTCGCGCCCTTGGTGGCGGGCGTGTTGCGGTCGCAGGTGGCCTGGCTGCCGCCGCCCAACTCGTCGCTGAAGACGACCTTCGTCCCGTCGTTGTTGAACGTCGCCGAGTGCCAGATCTGGAAGTTCTCCATGTCGGTGAGCTGCTGGAGCACCTTCGGCCGGACCGGGTCGGAGATGTCCATGAGCACGCCGTCGCCGAAGCAGGCGGCGGCGGCCAGCTTCTTCTCCGGGTAGGCGGTGATGTCGTGGCAGCCGGAGGCCAGCTCGGAGTGCTGCCGCTCGGGGAAGATGTCCGGCTTGGCCACGACCTTCGCGGACGCCGGTGACTTCATGGGCACCTCGACGATCGAGATGAGTTCGTGCGGTGCCGGGCAGGTCTCCGAGTCCGGCTCGGGGCCGGGGGAGGAGACGTACACGTAGAGCGTCTCTCCGGCGGGCACCATCGTGTGCGTGTGCGAGCCGCAGTCGGTCTGGACGGCGCCCACGTACTGCGGGCTCTTCTTGTCGCTGACGTCGAAGATCCGCAGGCCCTCCCAGCGCCGCTCCCCTTCGCGGGAGTCGCACTCGGGGCCGCTGCGCGGCTCGTCTATCGAGAGGATCAGCAGGTTCTCGTAGACGGTGACGTCGTTCTGTTGCGCCGGGCAGGACACCTGGCTGACGAGCTGGGGCTTGGCCGGCTCACTGATGTCGTAGATCGTGAAGCCGCCGAAGTTCCCCACATAGGCGTAGTCGCCCTGGAACGCAAGATCGGTACCGAGATCGCCTTCATTGTTGAACGGGGCCGTCAACGGCATGTTGGCGATGTGCTTGACGTTGTCGCTCGTCATGACGCCGCCCGGAGGCGGTGTGGCGGGCGTGCCGGCCGCGGCGCTGCTCTCCTGCGGAGCGGTGGCGGAGTTCTGTTCCCCGGTGGCGGGCGCTTCCGCGGCACATGCGGAGGCCCAGAACAACACCGTACACAGCAACACTCCGCGCAACTTGGCAGAGATCAACGCGCATTCCCCTTTGTCTAGTAGCTCACTATGGAAGCTATGTCAGCAGGTTATGGGCCGCGTACGATCTTCATCACACTTATGGCGACATTTACCCTTGCCGCCTGCTCTCAGCAGCCCACCACGCCGGAGGGGCCGTCACCTGTGGGCACGGGAGCGCCGGTCATCGTGCCGGGCAGCCCGGGAGCACCGGCCCGCACGGCGACGCCGGGGGAGCGGGTGGGGCCGACGCCGTCCCCCACGGTGGGCGCGGACGTGCGCTTCGCGGAGGGGATGATCCCGCACCACCGGCAGGCGCTGGAGATGACCGCCCTGGTGGAGGCCCGGACGACCACGGAGTCCGTCCGCGCGCTCGCCCGCCAGATCGCCGCGGCGCAGACCCCGGAGATCAAGGCCATGACCGCGTGGCTGGCGGAACTGGGCCGCCCGGCCCCGGCCGGGCACCGCCACGAGCAGGGGGAGGGTTACGGCATGGCCACCCAGAAGGAGCTGAACGAGCTGCGGGCGGCCAGGGGGACGGCCTTCGACCGCCTGTTCCTGCGGCTCATGATCCGGCACCACGAGGGGGCGGTGCGGAT